>NZ_JACSJT010000001.1:1727509-2073011 GCF_018617255.1 Exiguobacterium sp. s43 | reverse complement strand
CCAGGCAAGATCGTTCCGCAATAGCTCAGTGGTAGAGCAACCGGCTGTTAACCGGTAGGTCGTAGGTTCAAATCCTACTTGCGGAGCCACTTTCTCTTTTGGAGAGCTGTCCGAGTGGCCGAAGGAGCACGATTGGAATTCGTGTAGGCGGCAAAACCGTCTCAAGGGTTCGAATCCCTTGCTCTCCGCCAGTTTTTCAAATATGTAATGGCCCGTTGGTCAAGCGGTTAAGACACCGCCCTTTCACGGCGGTAACACGGGTTCGAATCCCGTACGGGTCACCATTTAATTTTATATCGTCGCGGGGTGGAGCAGTCTGGTAGCTCGTCGGGCTCATAACCCGAAGGTCGTCGGTTCAAATCCGGCCCCCGCAATTAAGTCCGGTCTCGTGGTGTAGGGGTTAACATGTCTGCCTGTCACGCAGAAGATCGCGGGTTCGAATCCCGTCGAGACCGCCATTTTTATTTTAAAATCAATCATACTACATATGGCTTTGTAGCTCAGTTGGTAGAGCAAAGGACTGAAAATCCTTGTGTCGGCGGTTCGATTCCGTCCAAAGCCACCATATGTGGGGGGGTAGCGAAGTGGCTAAACGCGGCGGACTGTAAATCCGCTCCCTCGGGTTCGGCGGTTCGAATCCGCCCCCCCCCACCACTTAGGGGCATAGTTTAGCGGTAGAACTACGGTCTCCAAAACCGTCAGCGCGGGTTCGATTCCTGCTGCCCCTGTTTTAATTTCATCATGGCGATTGTGGCGAAGTGGTTAACGCACCGGATTGTGATTCCGGCATTCGAGGGTTCAATTCCCTTCAGTCGCCCCATTATTATTGGGCTGTAGCCAAGTGGTAAGGCATCGGATTTTGATTCCGACATGCGAAGGTTCGATCCCTTCCAGCCCAGCCATTTTGCGGAAGTAGTTCAGTGGTAGAATACGACCTTGCCAAGGTCGGGGTCGCGGGTTCGAATCCCGTCTTCCGCTCCAATGACTTTTGGCGCCATAGCCAAGTGGTAAGGCAGAGGACTGCAACTCCTTTATCGTCGGTTCGATTCCGACTGGCGCCTCCAACATAATATGCCGGTGTGGCGGAATTGGTAGACGCGCACGACTCAAAATCGTGTTCCTCTGGAGTGTCGGTTCGACTCCGACCACCGGTATCCGTATGACTCTAACTGAGGTTAGGGTCTTTTTTTATTTTAATTTCATATTTATTCCATATTGATTTGTAAATCAATGTAATTTAAAGTAATATATATAAAGCGATAAAATGATTTTTGTGAAACGGTATAAGAGTTCTATTTTTGTGACTAACTATCAATAGTTAGACATATTATTTATGAAAGAAATAGTACATCAGGAAAAACTATAGAAAAACTAAGTCATGGGGGTATGGTTTTGAAATCAAGAATAACAGAAAGTGAAAGCTCTATTGTTTTGTCAGTTGCTGCTGGACAAACAATTCATTTAATCGAAAAATGCTTTGTGCATGCTCATCCTATCTCGAATGGATATAATTATACACCTACGAAATATATAACATTCCGTCAAGCGAATGGTGGTGTAATGAACAAAATTTACAATATAGATCGAACGTTCCCTATCGAGATGAAAAGTTGGGAAAAGGAAATTAATCAATTTGATATACCAGAAAATATAAAAAAAGAACTCACAGTGTATATTACTAGTCGGTACAAAGATTTTGATTTTGACAAGGCCCCAAAATATAAATTTTATTTATTGCGTTTGCTTTGTGAACTTCCGAATAATCCTCATCCGCCATCAAATAATGCAGGAGGATGGTACTATAACTTGAAAGATTTGAAAGAGAGTACTGGGGTGGTGAACACGATTAAAAAATCCAAATAAGTCTGATTGATTTGGATACTTGTCGTAATAGATATTTTATTTGTTGGCGCTAAGGATTCACTAATTCATGATTTAATTCACTATTATTATGTGAATAGTATCCTGAACAATATTATACGGAGAATTTACTATTTTTAGTAAGCTATGGTGTATCAAACTATTAAACCATTAAGATATAGCGAGATACTTTATTGAGTGACTTTAGAAAAACTTACGAATACTTGTTGACAGATTAATAGTATAGGTGTATATTAACTATAGTCGCTTGAACGACAACAATATTTCATGCGGGTGTAGTTTAATGGTAAAACCTCAGCCTTCCAAGCTGATGACGAGAGTTCGATTCTCTTCACCCGCTTCATATCTCTCTGCCGAGTGGCGGAGAGATTTTTTGTATGCGAAAATATATAGAGGAGGTGAACGGAATGGACCCGTACACATTAAAACAACAAATCTTAGCGTATGCCGAAACCATCGGGATTGATGAGTTGAAAGTGACGACAGCTGATCCGTTCATCGTCATGAAACAGCGACTTATTCGGCAACAAGAGAAAGGGTTTGCCTCTGGGTTTGAAGAGCCCGACTTAGAGAAGCGTACGAACCCAGAACTCTTACTTGAAGAAGCCCAGTCGATCATTGCAATCGCCATCGCCTATCCAAGTAAATTAAAAGATGCGCCCCGTAGTGTCGCCGGCGAGAGACGAGGGTTGTTTGCTCGGGCCTCATGGGGACTCGATTACCATCGGGCGGTCGGCGATCGATTGGCCAAACTTCAAGCGTATATCGAAGAATTGGTTCCAAACGTGCGGACGCGTTCGATGGTCGATACGGGTGAACTCGTGGACCGTGCCGTCGCAGAACGAGCTGGGATTGGATTTAGTGGGAAAAACTGTTCAATCATCTCTCCTGAGAAAGGGTCCTATCTTTATTTGGGCGAAATGATTTTAGATGTTTACTTACCACCGGATGAAGCGATTGAAGACGGATGTGGAGATTGCAATAAGTGTATGACAGCTTGTCCGACGACGGCCCTTGTTGAGCCGGGTGTCCTCGATGCGAAGCGCTGTATCGCCTATCTCACACAGATGAAGACGTTGATGCCACGAGAGTTTCGGTCGAAGCTTGGGGGGCGATTATATGGATGCGACACGTGTCAGCAAGTCTGTCCATATAACCGCAAAAAGGACTGGCGTCACCACGAAGAACTGTTACCGGAAGCTGAGATCGTCAAACCGCTCTTAGAGCCTCTTCTGACATTGAGCAACCGGGAGTTCAAACAAAAGTTCGGACATTTATCGGGCGCATGGCGCGGGAAGAAACCGATTCAACGAAATGCGATTTTAGCACTCGCGCACTACCGTGAGCCTTCAGCGATTCCAATCTTACGGGAATTCATCAAACAGGATGAACGCGAAGACATGCGCGCGACGGCTGTTTGGGCAATCGGTGCGATTCTTGGACCTGAGGCCGATTCGATATTTGAAGAGATTGAACGGAATGAAACGTCTGACATGGTTCATGAAGAGATTCGTATCTATCGAGAGGAGTGGGCACATGAAGATCGTGTCGTCTAAATGGGGAACGTTAGCGTATGAATTAAACGCAGCAGGCAAACTGACGGCTCTTGAGTTCACAACACATGAGCCGACTGACGAGGTGCCTGAGTGGTTGCGGGATCTTATGACGCGAGTCGAGCGGACAGGGTTTCAAGAAGCAGATCGTGCCTACGTTGAAATGAACGGGACACCGTTTCAACAGGAGGTCTGGGATGCGCTCTTGACCATTCCTTATGGCGAGACACGCACATATAAGCAAATTGCTGAACAAATCGGTCGGCCGAAAGCCGTTCGCGCCGTCGGTCAGGCGCTCAATCGAAATCCGTTGCCGATTCTATTTCCGTGTCACCGTGTCATTGGAAGTAGTGGGAAGCTTGTCGGTTTTGCGGGAGGATTGGCTGAGAAACAACGCCTTCTAGAATTTGAAATGAAAAAGTGAGGGAAATCAACCATGGCAATTCATGTCGTAATGTTTCAACCAGAAATACCAGCAAATACAGGGAACGTCTCACGTACGTGTGCGGCGACGAACTCGGTGCTTCATTTGATTCGTCCGCTCGGGTTCTCGACGGATGATAAGATGTTAAAGCGTGCCGGTCTCGACTATTGGCAATTTGTCGATGTACGCTATCATGACTCGTTAGAAGAGCTGTGGGAGAAGCATCCGGATGGTCAGTTCTTTTATATTACGAAGTACGGGGAACAATACCCGAGTGATTTGGACGTTTCAGATGTAGACGGTGACTACTTCTTTGTCTTTGGTCGTGAGACGAAAGGGTTACCGATGGAAGTCATCGAGAACAATTTAGATCGCTGCATCCGTCTGCCGCAATCGAACCTCGTCCGTTCATTGAATGTATCGAATACAGCAGCCATCATCGTATATGAGGCGCTTCGCCAACAGGGATATGCAGGATTGAAATAAAAAAGAGCCGGATTCGTAAGAATCCCGGCTCTTATTCGTTACCCTCAGGTTTACGGTTATATCCAGCTGTCAAAATCGCTGCGAGGAAGACGACGCTGATTCCAACCATCAATAATAGGCCCATCCAAAAATCCCCCTTTTATTCTCCATAACTATAAATAGTATAATATACTTGGTAGGTGAATTGCACTGAATATAAGAAATTACTGTGAAATTGGAGAAGGAACATGAAAACGAATGTGTACTTACTGAGCTATGCCCCACTCATCGGAATTATTTTGTTTTCGATGTCACTTGCGATTGCGACCTCCGAGTACGTGATCCAATGGCTGAATCAAATTGGCGTATATAGTGAAATTATCGAACTATTATCCGTGCAAGAGACGAAAGTGCTCGTGCTCGTCGTATTCTTTACGATTTTCTTTATGTTGTTTAGCGCATTCAAATTGGTGGCCGATACGTTCAATCAACTCGGTTTCGCCTTTTTTGCGCGCGAGACGAATGGCACGTCGCTTCATCGGCTCAAACCTGGGGCCATCATCTTCCTCATCGGGTCTGGAATCAGCTTTCTCTTTTTGAACACGTTACTCGCCGTCATCGCCGTCCTCGTAGGAACGCTCTTGATGTATCTCTTTTACTATGTCTGGCAAGTAAGCCAATCGATGTCCGTCCCACGAGCCATCGGCTTATTGCTTATGCAGGCCGTCATGTGGGCGACGTTGATCAGTGGGTTAGGTTGGTCGGTCCTTCGCTTGTTCAACTCTGTCGGAGATATCATCTTATGAAACATTCTTTTAAACCGACCTCGGATGTGATTGGAGCATGGAGTCAATCATTTGTCCCAGAGGAAACCTTGTATTGGATTGATTCTTCGTTTCTTGAGGATATACCGAGTTCCTGTCTCGTGATTCCGAGGCAGGAGTTTTTTAGTCATCCGCTTTACCGCAGACCCGATATCACGAATCCATATGTGACGTGGCAGATGGGTCAGGACGTGACCCATGTCGTCCATGCGTTCTCTGGCTTTTTGAAGGAATTACAGGAGCACGTCAAAACACGTTTATTGGAATTTCAAGTGACGACCCATCGTGGTCTTGTTTTGCCGATATCAGTCGAGCAGATGAAACGTCTATCGAATGAGATGATTATAGAGAAGGATGGCGCGTGTGTCATCGTTTTGCATCCGCAAAATTGGAATGAGCTCGACATCGAGATGCGTCATTCTCTCCTGCTCGACTATGCGAAGGAGTGGGATCGTTGGGAAGGGGAACCCTGTGATGACTCGATTGCTTCGCATATTGCGGATTATGCAAATCGGTTTCCGATCCAGGATGGAAGTAACTGTCTCGCGGCGACGTTGTTTGCGGTCACGGGAAACGAACAGGTCGTTCACCGATGGGTTCATCCAGAGACGTTCCTTCAGACATTAAAGCGAAGTAGGTACGAAACTGTGAAGGATGATACACTGAGGCCGAATGACGTCCTGACGTTTTGGAGCGACCAAGGGCAACTGGTCCATGCGAGTTACTGTGTGCGACAAGGACTCTATTTCAATAAACATGGTCAAGTCCGTTTCAATCCATGGAAACTAATCAATCACGACGAGTTAATGGAGCATTGGGGAGCATATCGACTTCAAATCGAACGTCGATTATAAAGCAAAAGGAGTCAGTCCACTTTTCAGTGGCTGACTCCTTTTATTGGTGTGCCTGTGTCCAGACAATCGCCGGATACGCACGGTTGGCGAGTTCCGGGAATGGGCGGGGCGTATCGGCACCGAGCCAGATGGCGGTGATGGTGCGATCGGTCAGTCCGACATACCACATATCTTTGTTGTCGTTCGTTGTTCCGGTCTTTCCTCCGAGATACTCAAATTCACGTTTCAGCTGATTCGCATAGCGACCTGTACCGTATGAGGTGACGGTCGATAACGCTTTTTTCATCTCACTAATCGTTTCCGGAGACCAGACTGTCTCTTCCGTTAAGATCGGGGTCAACGTTGGTTCACCGGACTTGAATGTGATTTGTTTGATTGTATGTCCGGATGTATACTCGCCTTTATTTAAGAACGGGGTATAGGCGGCGGCGAGTTCTTTTGGGGAGACGCCTTGTGTGAGACCGCCAAGGGCACTCGCTAAGTTCTCGTCCTGTTCATCCCATTGACTGAACATCATATCAGCTGTCTTATACGCGCGTTCCTGATCGATTGCTGAGAAGGCGGCGAGCGCAGGTGTGTTATACGAGAAAGCGACCGCATCTTTCAATAGGACATCGCCTAACACACGGTTGTGACTATTTCCGGGACAATAAGAACCGTAACAAGCCGGACGACCGTCAAGTACCGTGTCAAGTTTCGCTCCTGTCTCTTCGATAAATGGGGCGAAAACGAGGATCGGTTTGATTGCGGAACCTGGTTGGCGGTACGCCTGGGTCGCTCGGTTGAACTCACCGACCTGCGTCATCTCAGAGTCGACCATGGCCACGATTCTCCCTTGAGGTGTCAGTTCCGTATAGCCACCGTTCACACCGGGAGGGAGTTGACTCATCACCTGTTTTGCTTGTTTCTGCTTCCCGGTGGATAAGTAAGTCTCGATCGTCGCTTCATGCGTGGACAAATATTCTCTCGCCTCGGTATCATCTAAGTCGTAACGTGTCCGTACCAATTGAATCGCTTCACGGACGGCTGTATCCATATAGTCCGGGTATTGAATCGTTTGACTGCGAAACGATGCTTGGAGCTTGACGCCATGATACTGATCGTAAGCACTCTTCGAGAGAACACCCGCTTCAAACAGTTGCGTCAAGATTCGGTCCTTACGCTCAAAAAAAGCATCAGATGGATTGAGCGGATCATAAAGTGACGGATTATTCGGTACTGTCAACAAGTAAGCGAGTTGATTCCAATTCAAATCGTCGAGCGGTCTTGAAAAGTATGTATCGGCTGCCGATTGAATCCCATATACATTATGTCCAAAAAAAATAACGTTGCTATAAGCTGTTAAAATTTCTTTCTTGCTATAATTTTTTTCTAGTGCTCGAGCAAGCAATAACTCTTTCACTTTTCGTTCATATGTCCGTTCATGTGTGAGGTACACGTTCCGTGCCAACTGTTGCGTGATTGTACTCCCACCTTGGACAGATGTCTCGTTCGCGTTATTGATAAATGCTCGGGCAATCCCGCTCAAATCATAACCGGGATGAGCATTGAACTTACGGTCTTCGATGGTTGTAATCGCATCTTGGATATGTTCGGGTAACGCTTTCGGGGACACGTCATTTCTGCGGCCCGCCAAGTAGATTTGCTGTTCTCCCCCGTTGTATGCGAGTGTGACGGCATGCATTGACGAGAGTGGTTGTGCCGATACCAGCTCTTGTCCCCAAGATAGAATTTCATCTGCCTGATCAATCTCTTCTTTCAATGCAGTGGCAAGTGACAAGGAAGCAGCCAAAAGTCCAGCAAAAAATAAGGTTCCAATCCAAGCTCTCATCTATTTCACCTCTCTCTATACATTATATCGTCCAATTTACAAAAAAATAAAAAATGTAAACGTTATCATATAATAATTCGAGAAGGAATACTTTAGGAAAGGGCGAAAAAGGGTAAAAGAGGTTGTATATCACGATTTTGAGGAGGCTTATTATTTATGAAGCAAGAAATGGTTGCGATGCTCCTTGCGGGAGGAGAAGGAAAGCGATTGGGGCCTCTCACGCGAAAAACGGCGAAACCGGCCGTGAATTTCGGCGGAAAGTACCGCATTATCGATTTCCCATTGTCAAACTGCACGAACTCGGGAATTACAACAGTCGGGGTATTAACGCAATATGAGCCACTTGAATTGAATCGTTACTTAGGAATCGGGACGGCATGGGATTTAGATCGTCGCAACGGGGGGTTAGCCATTCTCCCACCTTACCAAGCACAGTCGGGGAAAAACTGGTACGAGGGGACGGCCAATGCAATCTATCGTAACTTGAGCTATATCGATGATTACGATCCAGATTATGTGTTGATTCTTTCGGGAGACCACATCTATAAAATGGACTACGAGAAAATGCTCGAAGCCCATAAAGAAAAACAAGCCGATGTGACCATCTCTGTCATGGAAGTGCCGTGGGACGAAGCGCCGCGTTTCGGAATTTTGAACACAGCGGATGACCTCCGTATCAATGAGTTCGAAGAGAAGCCAGAAGAACCGAAGAGCAACTTGGCTTCGATGGGGATTTACATCTTCAACTGGAGCGTCTTGCGCGAACACTTGATCAAAGATGCTGAAGACGAAACATCTAGCTTTGACTTCGGAAAAAATATCATTCCGAATACCCTTTTACAAGGGCTCGATGTCTTCGCTTATAAATTCAAAGGCTATTGGAAAGACGTCGGTACGATCCAGTCTCTTTGGGAAGCGAATATGGACCTCTTGGAAGAAGAGCCTCCATTCGATTTATATGACCCGGAGTGGAAAATCTATTCGGTCAACCCGAACCAGACTCCTCAGTATATTGGAAAAGACGCTTGTGTCGAACAGTCTGTGATTAACGAAGGGTGTCATATCGAAGGCGAAGTCCAACATTCAGTGCTATTTTACGATGTCCGTGTTGGAGAAGGTTCACTCGTTAAAGACTCGGTGATTATGCCAGGAGCTAGAATCGGGAAGGATGTAACAATTCACAGAGCCATTGTCGCTAGCTGTGCAGTCATTGAAGACGGCGCGACAGTAGGTGAGCCGGGTGGTGAAATCGTTGTTATTGAACCACACGAAAACATTGAAAGTGGAACCGTCTTCAAACAAAGAGTTTGATACGAGTAAAGAGACACGCAAGGAGGCGTTACTGTTGACGAACGATTTATTAGGGGTCATTAACTTAGGAACGGAACAAGGTCTGTTTCCGGAATTTACTGGACATCGTAATCTGGCATCAGTCCCATTCTCAGGACGCTATCGCCTGATAGACTTCACCTTGACAAATATGATCACACAAAATATTAATCAAGTCGGGATCTTTACGTTAGATAAGTATCGCTCATTGATGGATCATCTCGGTTCAGGGAAAGAGTGGGATTTGGACCGTTCGCAAGGAGGTCTCCACATCTTCCCACCAGCGTTGAAACCGGACGGGGAAGCGTATCTTGGCGACTTGGCCAACTTCTCGATGCACCGTGAACACTTCATTCGCAGCAAGCAGCCGTATGTGGTCATCACAGGTTCGAACGTTTTGACGACAATCGATTATACCGACATGCTCGCACATCATAAATCGATGGGCGCGGACATCACGCTTGCCTATACGACCCATGAACAGAAATGTGGCTATTGCCGTCCGATACGCCTTGGGGAGAATGACCGCGTCGTCGGCATCTCTGAGCGCGGATTCTCACCGGATGATGAGTACACGTACACAGAAACGATCATTATGTCGAAGAATCTCTTCATGCGTCTCGTTGATGAAGCGACCTCTAAAGGCGAATATGACCTGTTGGATGGCGTCATTCGTCCCCAGCTTCATCGTTTACACGTGCACGGGTACCATTATGTCGGGAAAATGCAGGTCATTCACTCGGTGCTTTCTTACTATAATGAAAGCATGCGATTACTCCGTGGCGAAGGCATCATTTATGACTTCCCGCATATCTACACGAAAATCAAACATGAGCCACCGACTCGTTATTTGAAAGGATCAAAGGTAAACGAGGCGCTCGTGGCAAATGGATGTAAGATTCATGGCGAGGTGCAAAATAGTATTCTCTTCCGTGGTGTTGAAGTCAGTAAACACGCACGCGTGAAAAACTCAATCATTTCATCAAAATCGATCATTGAAGAAGGAGCTGTCGTTGAAAACGCGATTTTGGATAAAGAAGTTGTTGTAAAACGAGGACAGGTCATCCGAGGCACAATCGACGAACCGATTGTCATCGCGAAACGAACAGTGGTATGAGGAGGATTTTATGAAAATTTGGTATGTTGCTTCAGAAGCGGCACCGTTCATGAAAACGGGGGGGCTGGCCGACGTTGTCGGTTCGCTCCCTCAAGCGGTGGCGGGCCTAGGAGAAGAAGTCAGTGTTGTCATGCCGAAATATGGCTCGATCGCTGAAGAGTATGTGGACGAGATGGAGTATTTATTCGACCTGATTGTTCCGGTCGGGTGGCGCAAACAGTTCGGGGCAGTCTTGAAGTTAGAGCGGGACGGCATCACGTATTACTTCATCGACAACGAGTATTACTTTAAACGTGACGGTGTCTTATATGGACACTTTGATGATGCTGAACGATTCGCCTTCTTCTCTCGCGCTGTACTCGAAATGATTGGGAAGATGGAAGACGTACCCGATGTCCTGCATTGTCATGACTGGCAGACAGGTATTTTACCGGCCTTCTTACGAATCCATTATCAACATATTGAAGCGTATCAACGCATTCGCACCGTGTATACCATCCATAACCTACAATACCAGGGGATTTTCCCAGAAGAGATTCTTGGAGAATTGCTACAGTTCGGTCCTGAACATTTCACGGCCGAAGGAATTCAACATAACGGTCTCGTCAATTACATGAAAGCCGGCATCGTCCATTCCGATCAAATCACGACCGTCAGCCCGTCGTATCGCGACGAAATCATGGAACCCTATTACGGTGAAGGGTTAGACGGGGCGTTGCGTCATCGTGCGGTCGACGTACGTGGTATTTTGAACGGAATTGATTTGGCGACAAACGATCCGAATACGGACCAACGGATTGCAGAGACGTATAATCTCGACACCTACAAAGAAGGAAAAGTTGTCAACAAGCGGGCATTACAAGAGCGACTTGGTCTTGAAGTGCGAGACGATGTCATGCTCATCGGTTTTGTCAGCCGACTCGTTGACCAAAAGGGGCTCGATTTAATCAACGGTGTCCGTGAAGAACTTGGACAGCTTCCTTGCCAGTTCGCGTTCCTCGGTTCGGGACAACCGGAATATGAAGGAATCGTTCACGAGATGACAGCTGCTCACCCAGGGAAAGTCGGGTCATATATCGGTTTTGACATCGAACTCGCCCACTTGATTTACGCGGGATCGGATGCCTTTTTAATGCCGTCACGTTTTGAGCCTTGTGGTCTCAGTCAATTGATTTCCATGCGATACGGCACCTTGCCAATCGTGCGTGAGACAGGTGGACTCCGAGATACCGTGAAGCCGTACAACGAGTTCACGCAAGAAGGGACCGGTTTTGGATTCATGAACTACAATGCTCATGAGATGTTGGCGACGATCGAAAAAGCGATTCGTGTCTTCTATGAAAAAGAAAACTGGCATGCCCTCGTCCATCAGGCGATGACCGCGGACTATAGCTGGAAACAATCCGCCAAGCAATATCGTGAGTTATATCATTTATTCGCATGAGTGGAAGGAGCTAACTTGATTTATGTTCACAGATAAACAAAGCTTTGTCGACGCATTTAAAGAACGGTTCATCGCATTGAACGGGAAGTCGATCGAGGATGGGACAGAGCAGGAAGTGTATCAAACATTGGCAACGATGGTACGCGAGCAGGCCATGCCCAAATGGATTCACACGCGTGACCGTCAAGAAGAAAAACACAGTAAGCAAGTCATCTATTTCTCGCTAGAATTTTTATTAGGTCGCTTCTTATACAACAACTTGCTCAGTTTAGACGTATTGGAGCTCGTTAGAGACGGACTGCAAGATCTCGGATACGACTTCACAGACATTACCGAGTTGGAACCAGAGCCGGGTCTTGGGAATGGGGGGCTCGGGCGCCTGGCCGCCTGCTTCCTCGATTCGTTGGCTGCACTCAGTTTACCTGGGCATGGAAATGGGATTCGCTATCGTTATGGACTCTTCAAACAGAAAATTGTAGACGGCTATCAAGTCGAGCTGCCGGATAACTGGCTCCGTGACGGGAACATGTGGGAAACGAGACGTCAGGATAAAGCGGTCGAAATTAATTTCGGTGGCTGGATTGAGATGAAACAAATCGGAGATCGATTGCGTGTCGTCCATCATCCAGACGAGGTTGTTCTTGCCGTTCCGTATGATATGCCGATTATCGGTTATAAGAATGATGTCGTGAATACATTACGTCTTTGGAACGCCGAATCACCACTTGACGACGAGGCGTATTTAGAGAAGACGAAAGGGACGTATAAAGACTTGTTGAAACATAAACAGTCGATTGCTACGATTTCGGAATTCTTGTATCCAGATGATACGACGTATGAAGGAAAAGTATTACGTTTGAAACAACAATACTTTTTTGTATCTGCAGGCATTCAATCGATGCTTGCTTCCTATTTGAAGCGAAATAAATCACTTAAGCAGTTAGGCGACCATTACGCGATTCATATCAATGATACGCATCCGGTCGTCGCAATTCCTGAATTGATGCGCATCTTGATGGATGAGCATGGATACGGTTGGGACGAGGCGTGGCGGATTACGAAGAGCGTCATGTCGTTCACGAACCATACGCTACTCGCAGAAGCGCTTGAGAAATGGCCGGTCGAGATGTACCAACGCCTCCTGCCGCGCGTGTATCAGATCATCGAAGAAATCAATCGACGTTTCTGTCGAGACGTACTCGTCAACTATCCGCACCTCGAATCCCATATGGGAGAGATTGCAATTGTGTCAAACGAACAGATCAATATGGCCAATCTCGCTGTCGTCGGTTCTCATTCAACGAACGGCGTAGCGCAAATTCATACGGATATTTTAAAACAGCGCGAGATGCGTTACTTATATGAGATGTTCCCGCTTCGCTTCAACAACAAGACGAACGGGATCACACACCGTCGCTGGCTCTTGAAGTCGAACCCGGGATTATCCGACGCCATTACGGAAGCAATCGGCCCGTCATGGATCGAACATCCGAACGACTTGGAAAAGTTGATGGATGTTTCGAAAGACCGGAGCTTCCAAGAAAAAGTCATGGACGTGAAGCAACAAAACAAATTGGACTTAGCGGCATACATTCAAGAAGAAACGGGAGAGAAAGTGGACCCTCATTCCATCTTTGACGTACAAGTCAAACGCTTGCACGCCTATAAGCGACAATTGCTGAATGCCCTTCACATCCATGCGCTTTACTTGAAGATTCAAGCGGACCCGACGTTTACGATGGTGCCTCGCACGTTTATCTTTGGCGCCAAGGCGGCACCGGGATACTACTATGCGAAAGAGATCATTCGCTATATCAATGCCCTTGCCACGCTCATCAATAAGGACAAGCGGGCGAGTCAATTCATTAAAGTCATCTTCCTTGAAAACTATCGTGTCTCCATGGCCGAACGGATTTTCCCAGGGTCTGACTTGAGCGAACAAATCTCGACTGCGAGCTATGAAGCATCCGGTACCGGAAACATGAAATTCATGATGAACGGAGCCTTGACGATTGGAACGTTAGACGGGGCCAATATCGAAATTCGTGACGCTGTTGGTGATGATCACATCTTTATCTTTGGATTATCTCCGCAAGAAGTCATGAACTATAAGAAGTTCGGAGGCTATCATGCGGCAGAGATGTATCACGCACATCAGGAAATCAAAGACGTGGTCGATGGTCTTGTCAACGGAACGTTCGATAAAGTGGGCGAATATCAATTCCAATCCATCTTCGATTCTCTCCTCGTCTATAACGATGACTTCCTCGTCTTGAAAGACTTTGTCTCGTATATGCGGGCACAGCGACGAGTCGATGAGGTGTTCAGTGACCAATCACGTTGGGCTGAAAGCTCAATCGTCAATACGGCGAAGTCAGGAATCTTCTCGAGTGACCGTACCATCACGGAATATGCGAACGCGGTCTGGAATATCAAACCGACGAGCGTAAAATAAAAAGGATCCACCCTTAGGGGTGGACCTCGTTTTCTGGATAGCTGATCCAATCGGAATAGGATCCCGGATAGAGTCGGACATCATCTTTTCCGAGAGCGTGAAGCGCCAAAATATTGACGCAGGCGGTCACACCGCTACCACAGTAAAAGATGGGGTTCTCAACGGGAAGAACATCTTTATACAGTTCTTTTAAGTCGTGGAAGTCTTCTAACGTCCCGAGTTCTGTGATGGCCTCGGCATAGGAGCAGAGCAATGCGTTCGGAATGTGACCTGCTTTTGAATCGATTGGTTCGTGTGTGCCGTTGAAGCGATCTTCGGTTCGTGAATCATAGAGCGAGCCGCTCGCAGCAGCTTTCACTTCATCGAGTGTCGCAATCATATGGTCTTGGAAGTCTGGCGTATAGTCGCTTGTCGGATAGTGTGGAACGTCCGTAGTGGTCTCACCGCAATAAGTGATGCCAGATTGGATACCGCCTTCTAACACAACGACCCGTTCGTGACCGGCCCATTTGAAGAGCCACCATGCACGGGCTGCGAATGGGAAGCCGTCATCGTAAATGATGACCAAATCTTCTTTTTTCAAGCCGATGCGACGAAGTGTTGCCGTCCATGCTTCTTTCGAAGGGAGCGGATGACGTCCGCCGTGTTCGCCGAGCGGACCGGACAAGTCTTCCATCAAATCGAGAAAGATAGCGTTCGGAAGATGTCCCTTTCGGTAGACATATTTACCATAGGACGCGTCGTTTAGCGAATATCGGCAATCGATGAAACGAATCGAGTTCGTATGCACGATTTGTTTTAATTCTTGGGCACGCATTGTTGGAAACATTAATATCACCTCGAGGTTTCGTTACTCTCATCGTATACAAGATGGAAGCAATTGGCGAGTACTTCGATTGAATTTTTTGAGGGTGAAAGGGGAATGAATCATGACATGGCAACAAACGTATGACCGTTGGAATCAATTCGAAGGGCTCGAGCCGCATTTACGTGCGGAACTTGAAGAACTCGCAAAAAATGAAACCACATTAGAAGATGCATTTTATAAGACGCTCGAGTTTGGAACAGGCGGGATGCGTGGAGAAATCGGACCAGGTGCGAACCGGATGAACGTCTATACGATTCGAAAAGCGTCACAAGGATTTGCTGATTTTATCTCAGCATCAGGGGAAGATGCGAAACGTCACGGCGTCGTCATCGCCCATGACTCACGTCATTTTTCGCCTGAGTTTGCATTAGAAGCGGCGCGGACATTGGCGTCAAACGGAATCAAGACGTATTTGTTCCCAAGTTTGCGAGCCACACCTGAACTGTCGTTTGCCGTTCGTCATTTAAATGCGTTCGGTGGCATCGTGATCACGGCGAGCCACAACCCACCGGAATATAACGGATTCAAGGTATATGGGGCAGACGGAGGACAGCTTCCACCAGCGGAAGCGGATGAACTCGTGACGTACGTCAATGCGATTGAAGACGAGCTGAAAATTCAGATTGAAGATGAAGCGGCGCTCCGACAAACGGGGCTACTCCTCACAGTTGACTCATCAGTCGATGAAGCCTATATGGAGGCGCTCCAGTCGATTCGGATTCATCATGACATACAGGACAGCCCGCTTCGGATTGTCTATTCACCACTCCATGGGACGGGACGCCGTCCGGTCATGGAAGGGCTGAAGGCGTATGGATTTGAGCACGTGACCATCGTAGAAGAGCAGGCAGAGCCAGACGGTGCGTTCCCGACGGTCAGTTATCCGAACCCGGAAGAAAAGGCTGCATTTAAATTAGCGATGGAATACGGGGACCGGGTCGAGGTTGATTTGCTCATGGCGACGGACCCGGATGCAGACCGTGTTGGCTTAACCGTGCGCGGACGGGACGGGGAATGGTTCGTCTTGACCGGTAACCAAACGGGTGCGCTATTAATGGAATACATCCTGTCGCAAAAGAGTGAGACAGGTACGTTACCTTCGAATGGATTTGTCGCCAAGACAATCGTCACGTCTGAACTCGGTGCTGCGATTGCAAAAGCGTACGGCGTACATCTCGAAAACACGTTGACTGGATTCAAGTTCATCGGTGAGAAGATCAAACAATATGAAGAATCAGGCGAATATGAATTCCTCTTTGGGTATGAAGAAAGCTACGGCTATTTGATTGGAGACTTCTGTCGTGATAAAGATGCCGTTCAGGCTTGTTTACTCGCAGCCGAGATGGCAGCTTATCATAAACAGCACGGTCGGACGCTTTATGATGCGTTACAGTCGATTTACGAGAAGTATGGATTCTACGAAGAGTCCTTGCAGTCGATGACGTTAAAAGGAAAAGCTGGTCTCGAGCAAATCGGACGGATGATGGAAGCGTTCCGTGCCAATCCGCCAAAAGAAGTCGGTGGATATGAAGTCGTTCGTTTCGAAGACTATAAGAAACAAGTGGCGACCGACTTACAGTCCGGTAAATCGGAAACGATTGAATTGCCATCATCAAACGTCTTGAAATTCGTCTTTGCGGACGGTTCGTGGTTCTGTCTTCGCCCATCTGGAACCGAGCCGAAAATCAAGTTTTATTTCAGTGTGCATGCGGATCGTGCCGAGAAGACGACTGCAAAACGTGAAGCGATTGAAGCGGATGTTATGAAACAAGCGAAAGCGATTGATTGATGAGGAACATCACTCTAGAAATAGGGTGATGTTTTTTGTTTGACATGAAGACATCGCGCCAGTATGATGAGGATATTGTTTAAAACCGTGTAATCATATAAGGATTATAGGAAAGGCGGAATCATTATGAAAAAGACATTAACGAGCGTACTCGCAATCGGAGCTTCAGTCGGGCTTCTTGCAGCTTGCGGTAACGAAACAGACAGTGGAGCGGACGAAGCGGTCATCACGGTCGGAACAGAGGCGACATACCCACCATTCACGTACAAAGAAAAAGGTGAATTGATGGGATATGATATCGACGTCTTGAACGAAGCGGCAGAACGTGCCGGTTACAAAGTGGAATACGAAGCAATGGACTTCAAAGGACTTGTCCCAGCACTCGATGCTGAGCGTATCGATATGATTGCTAACCAAATGAGCATCACGCCTGAGCGCGAAGAGAAATATGCGTTCTCTGACCCGTACGCTGTGTCAGGAGCTCAAGTCATCGTCGGTTCAGACAACAATGAAATCCAAGGCATTGACGACCTCGATGGAAAAGTAGTCGGATCGACACAAGGTTCGGTCTATGCGCAAATGGCTGAAGAAGCTGGCGCTGAAGTCAAGTTTTATAAAGGGGCGAACCAAGTCCTTCAAGACCTCGAAGTGGGTCGTTTGGACGCGGCCCTCAACGACCGTCTCTTCATCTTGACGGAACTCGAAAAAACAGGCTATGACGTCAAAGCAGTCGGTGACATCTTCAATACAAGTGAAGCTGGATTCATGACACGTCAAGATAGCGACGTGCTAGACAAGTTGAACGATGCGCTCGCAGAGATGAAAGAAGACGGCACGATGAAAGAAATCGGTGAGAAGTACTTCGGTGAGGATATCAGTCAATGAATGAACTGATCACGACCGTCATAGATAACCGCTCGGTCTATCTTGAAGCCGTCCAGCTCACGTTGATCGCCAGTGTCCTGTCGATTCTTCTCGCCTTGGCGCTCGGTCTGATCATCGCTTTACTTCATAGTAGTCCGATTAAAATCGTACGGTTGTTCACACGGACGTACATTTCGTTCTTCCGTGGAACACCGCTCTTACTTCAGTTGCTGATCTTGTATGTCGGGCTCACCGGGTTCGTTCAACTCAGTGGGATGCAGGCGCTCATCTTTGGATTAGGCTTCCACTTCGCTGCCTATATCTCAGAGGCTTTCCGAGCAGCCATCAACTCGGTCGACAAAGGACAAGTGGAGGCGAGTGTCGCGCTCGGTATTCCGAAAATGAAACGCTTCAAAGACATCATTTTCCCGCAGGCGCTCTCACGTGCCATCCCACCTGTCTCGAACTCGGTCATCGACATCATCAAGTCAACGTCACTCGGTTCGGTCATCGCGGTTCAGGAGTTAACGTACGTGTCTGACCAAATTGCGGCCACGACGTATTTAGTCATGCCGTTGCTCTTGTTCTCGGCGTCGATCTACTGGATTTTATCGACCTTGATCCAAGCCGGTCAACACAAACTCGAACGGCGTTACGCGATTCGATAAGAAAAAACCTCGATTCAGACGAATCGAGGTTTTTTGTATACCTTAACGGATGACTTGTTCTGTCTCTCCGTCGAAGAAGTGTGCTTTTGTCATATCGAGTGCGAGTTCAACATCGTCACCCATGTGGATGTTCGAGCGACCGTCAACGCGGGCTGTGAACTGTTGTCCACCGAGTTCAGCGTAGAGGTAAGACTCAGAACCCATGAGCTCAGCGACATCGATGTGCGCTTTGAACGTGTGTGTCGTTGGTGAGTCGATGTAGATTGGCTCATCGTGGATTGATTCCGGACGAATTCCGAGGACGAGCTCTTTTCCGACATAGCCACGATCACGAAGCGTCTTCATTTTTCCTTCTGGTACGTTGACTTCTTCACCGTTCGTGATGAATTTGCCTTCTGCGAGTGTACCGCGGAAGAAGTTCATCGATGGTGAACCGATGAAGCCGGCGACGAAGATGTTATCTGGATGATCATATACTTCTTTCGGCGAACCGACTTGTTGAATGATTCCGTCTTTCAAGATGACGATCCGTGTAGCGAGTGTCATCGCTTCCGTTTGGTCATGGGTAACGTAAATCGTCGTTGTATCCAAGCGGTTGTGCAATTGGATGATCTCTTTACGCATTTGTACACGGAGTTTCGCATCCAAGTTTGAGAGTGGCTCATCCATCAAGAAGACTTTTGCGTCACGGACAATCGCACGACCAATGGCAACACGCTGACGTTGTCCACCTGAGAGCGCTTTTGGTTTACGCTCGAGGTATTCTTCCAAGCCGAGAATGCGGGCAGCGTCTTTTACGCGACGATCGATCTCGTCTTTTGGGAACTTACGGAGCTTCAACCCGAACGCCATGTTGTCGTAGACGCTCATGTGCGGATAAAGTGCGTAGTTTTGGAAGACCATGGCGATATCACGATCTTTAGGAGCGACATCGTTCATTCGTTTCCCGTCAATGATAAAGTCTCCGTTTGAAATCTCTTCAAGTCCTGCGATCATACGAAGTGTTGTCGATTTTCCGCAACCAGACGGTCCGACGAAGACGATGAACTCACGGTCTTTGATGTGTAAGTTGAAATCGCTGACGGCTTTTACGCCACCATCGTAAATTTTATCAATGTGTTCTAAACGAATTTCTGCCATGTCGTTAGCCTCCTAAAGAATCTATGTGTATATAATAGCGCTTACAAGAACGATTATATGATGAAACCGCTTGCATTGAATATGGACAAGTTGCACAAAAACCGTTAATCGGATTTGTGCAACATGACCATGAGTTGAAGGAGGCTAGCGTCATAGAACGTTCGAGCATCGTAACCCGTCGTCTCAAATAGACGATCGAGCCGATAATTTAGCGTGTTTCGATGCATGAACAGTGCTTTGGCGGTATGCGAGACATTCAACGAGTGACGAAACAACGCCTCTAATAATTCGATTGTCGATAAATCGAGCATTTGCATTAACGGGGCAGTGATATACATCCGCTCTTTTAAGTCCTGCTGTTGTAGTAAATAATGGTATAATAATTGACTAGCAGGGTAAGTTTTAGTAGACATACGTGCGTATGGCATGAGTAATTGATGTTGACGATACACATGGGCGAGCGAGCCTTGCGGACGTTCGCTATAGATCGCATGCGCCTCGATGAAACAGTCACTCGCAATGGCGCGCAATACGTCCTCAAACTCCTGAAGATCGACGAATGGATTTTGTTCAATCAGCTCGATATGTCGTGTCGACATCAAGATGACCTCGGCATGCGGCATAAAGTCACGGACGATACTAACGAAGGATTCGAACGCTTCTTCTTCCGCTTCTTGGAGAGAAAGAGAGATGAGCCGAAACGGTTGCTCAAAACGAAACGTTTCATCTTGAAGGGTTGCTTGCCATTTTCGCTGATGGGGATCAGATTGAAGGATTGGCGTCGCCCATAGCGCCAACAGCTTTTGTTCGCGTTCGCTCAGTTCGAACGCGGGGAGTCCGAATAGGGTACCATCTTGCGTCTCGAACCAATCAAGGTCACCAGATGCATCTTCCGACCGATGGACAGCAGTCGGAAAAATCGATTTAATACGATCAAACGTATTCAATACTATCACCTCAACAACAATGTATCATATTTCAGATCGGAGGCTTGCAGTTTGGACGGGTTATTAAAGATTTTACTCATGATATTGATCGGGGCGACCATCGGGGGCGTGACCAACTTTCTCGCCATCAAGATGTTGTTCCGACCACATGAACCGAAATACATCGGTTCATTTCGGATTCCTTTTACACCAGGACTCATTCCGAAACGTCGAGATGAACTGGCATCTAGTCTAGGGAAGACGGTCGTCAAACACTTATTGACACCAGAGGGTATGCGGAAGCGATTGCTAGATGACCAAGTGACGACGCATATTACGCACTTTGCGCAACAAGAGGTTCAGACGATGTTACGCTCGGATAAGACGGTTCGAGAGTTGTTGGAACCTCTCTATCCGAACGCAGAGGCACGATTCCTCACGTTAGCAGATGACAAATTACGTGACGAGTTATCGAGCGTCATGGCTGAAGTGAAAGAACGGAAGCTGTTTGAATTACTTGGAGAAGAAGGGATGGACCGTGTACGAGTAGTCATTCCTGAAGTCGTTGAGGCGCTTCTCGTCAAATCAGAAGAATATTTCTATTCTCCGGAAGGTGAGGCGCAACTTCGTCACATGGTTGACTCATTCGTCCAGCGTCGTCTCGGATTTATCGCAGGGTTCATTCAAAACATGAACTTTGTCGAGATGGTTCGACCAGAAATCGTCAACATCTTACGTGGTCAATCGACCCGTGACGGAATGACGACGATGATTACGCGTGAATTTGAGCGATTCAGTGAGAAGACGGTCGATACGTTAATCGATGACCGACTCGAAGCACGACTCATCGATGGCATCACAGACCAAGTCGTATCTCGTTTGCCAATCGGACAATTATTGAATCGTCCGATATCGTGGTATACACAGTCCGTCGAATCCCGCATTGTCGACGAACTCGTTCCACAAGGTGTCACGCTTGTCATTGAGCGCTTCACGAACCAAATGGAGACAATCATGGACCGATTGAAGATTGATAAGATTGTGCAAGAGCAGGTCCAATCACTCGACACGTCGTACCTCGAAGAGATCGTCTTATCGATTTCGAAACGAGAGTTTCGGGCAATAACATGGCTTGGTGCTCTGTTAGGTGGTATGATTGGGTTGATTCAAGGGTTGATTGCCATCTTGTGATGGCTCTATGCCCTAATAGCATTTAGGAGGACGTTACATGTCACAAACAAACTTGTACGACCAAGCTTACCAATTGGAGAAAGCACTTCGCGATTCTGAAGAGTTCACAACACTCTCTTCTTTATACGATCGTGTCAATGCGGATGCGGAAGCGAACCAGTTGTTCGCTGACTTCCGTAACATCCAAATGACGCTTCAACAAAAGCAGATGCAAGGAGAGGAAATCTCTGAGCAGGAAATGATGGATGCGCAAACGAAAATGATGAACGTTCAACAGAACGAATTGATCATGGAGCTCATGCAAGAAGAGCAACGCATGCACCAACTCGTTACAGAAGTGACGAAAATCATCATGAAACCACTCGAGGAGCTTTATGCCCCGATGGTGAACGAAAACGAAGTTCAATAACAAATGATGTGCGGATGGCTTTAGAGCCATCCGTTTTTTTGTTGATGAGATTGTCACACGCTTTAAGTAAGCGCTTACATAAAGTGGGTTATAATGAAATTGTGACAATAGCGAAAGGGTGAATCAGCATGATCACGGTGATAATCCTTTTAGGGATGATTTTCTTTTTCATAGCAGGATGGTTACGGGCGGATTTAGTGGCATTGATTGGACTTGTTTGCCTCGTGCTCACACAACAATTGACCCCAGGTGAGGCGATGGCTGGTTTCTCCAATCCGGTCGTCTTGATGATTGCTGGACTGTTCGTGGTCGGAGCGGGATTGTTTCATTCTGGTCTGGCGGAACGGTTGGCTTCTTTGCTTGTTCCATACGCGGGAGGGAATGCGACGCGTTTATTCTATCTGTTTATGTTGACGGTGACGCTCTTGTCGAGTGTCATGTCCAATACGGGGACCGTCGCTTTGCTCATTCCTGTTGTGATGGTAATGGCACGAAAAATCCAACAATCTATGGATTCTTATCTCATGCCACTCGCCTTTTTTTCAAGCATCGGTGGAACGATGACACTGATTGGGACACCTCCCAATCTCGTTGCGGCAGAAGCACTCCGCGGCCTCGTGGATGAACCGCTCGGATTCTTTTCATTGTTTCCAATTGGTCTGGTCGTGATGGTGATTGGATTGATCTATTTCCGTCTAATCGGGAATCGCTTACTCCATCAAGAAGGGGCGAAACTGTGGTTGAAGACGGAGATAAGTGAGCCATTGCGTCCAAACGTCTATGTGATGTCGATTGCAAAGAGTCATCCGTTAATTGGGAAACAGTTACGTGACCTTTCATGGTCTCATGAAGGGGTTATAGTCTTGAAGGAACGAGTTCATGGACGGCACCATCATGAGACGGCTCATGCAGACACCGTACTACGTGCGGGGGAATTACTTGTCAGCGGTGAGGAACGGCACGTTCGGAACTTTTCTGAAAAAGAACAGATACCATTTGAACCGATTGAGGCCACCCGTGTAGATGATCAAACCGGAGGGGTTCTCCTGTTCACGGTCCCAGGGGTGAGTCGATTAATCGGGAAGCGTATCGGTGAGAGTCAGTTACGTAATCAATTTCATGTCAATGTCTTAAAAGTCATCCGACCACAAGAAGAGATCGCACACGTGCGATTGACAGACACCCCGTTGAAGCAAGGAGACATGTTGATGGTACAGGGGACATGGGATGATTTAGAGCGGATGGAAAGAGAGACACATGACCTGTTATCAAATGAACGGGTGACCGAGGTAGCCAATCGAGTCGTATCGGGGCGTCATCAGCTTGCAGCAGGCATCATCATGCTCATGTTGTTGCTCATGTTCATATTCGAATGGGTCGATCCGACCGTTGCCGTATGGATGGCTGCGCTAGCGATGGTGTTGAGTGGGGCCGTCCGACAGATGGACGTCGCCTATCAATCTATTCAATGGTCCTCGCTCGTCTTGATTGCGGCCATGATCCCGGTAGGAACGGCGCTTGAAAAGGCGGGAATCATGGGATGGGTCGTTGAATGGATTGAAAGGACGTTTGCCGACTTTGGTCCTATATGGGTACTCGTCGTCTTATTCGTCTCGACCATGCTCCTTAGTCAAATCATCTCGAATACAGCGACCGCTATTTTGTTTGTCCCCTTAGCGATTGCACTCGCCGAATCGATGACTGTCAGTCCGGTTCCATTCGTCGTTGCGGTCGCCATCTCGGCATCACTCGCTTTTATGACCCCGTTCGGATCTCCGACAAATGCGATGGTCTTTAGTATCGGCAACTATCGGTTCATGGATTTTATCAAAGTCGGTGTGCCGTTACAACTCATCACGGGAATCGTAGGAATTTTGATGATTCTCATCCTCTTCCCATTTTGAATAGGAGGTTTGGGGACGAGTATCGAAAATAGACGTATCAGCAAATGAAAGGGCGGGCGATGATGAAAAAATGGATATTGGTTTTCTTCTGTCTCTTTCTTGTGGCATGTGGGAAAGAAGTGGGGACGGAACCAGAACCTGAGATGACGCAGAGCGGGAAGGTGGCCGAAGCGTATCTCGAGGAGCAACAGTACTCGATCGTTTCTTTTGAAGGAGAGCATACGAGTACTTTAACCTTAGAGGAACTGGCAGAGGATCGTGAACGGAACGTTTGGGGACTACAAACCGTATCACCGGATGAATACGTGGGTAAGACCATCTACTACGAAAACTTTACGGTGAAAGATCATCCGATTGGTGAGCAATCTCCCGCCGGTCAGATTGCTGTCTCAGTAATGATCGTGGATGGAAAGGTCATCGGCGGGACATCATTCCCCGTGACAGATGGATCAGGTTTAGGGAACGGATATAGTTTGAGCGGAGAATCGCTTGAGGATATTCACCCCGATCTTCAAGAATGGCAGGATGCGTGGAATAAAAAATATGGTGAATGAAAAAGTAGACCAAGACAATCATTGTCCTGGTCTACTTTTGTTAAGATGCTGTCCCTTTCAATTTACCCGGTAATTTGCAACGCTCGAAGTAGATGAGTTGCCCTCGTCGTACGATACGCGCCCCTTTATGCTCATGTCCAGCAGCACGAAGCATGTCGAGTCCTTGTTGTTTGGCCGACTGATCGTCGTTCGCTTCGAACATTTCATTCAATACGAGCGTGCCATCATTTTCAAATCCTGTCACCGTGTATGTTTCCATTCACACGACCCCCTTTTCTTCATTTTAATGAATGGCCATTCATTCTTCAAGAGAAGGTTTTGTCAGTTCGTCGAATGTCAGCTGTCGTGTCGATTCAGTTCGGGGAATCAAATCGGATACGGTCAATCCGATCAAACGGACGGGCTCGATGACGTTCATCTCGTCGAAAAGACGTCTGGCAAGTCGTCTAATCTCATCATGGTCATGCGTCGGGTGGTTTAATTTGATTTGATGACTCCGAGCCTGAAACTCGCTCGTCTTTATTTTGATGGTGACCGTTTGACAGCTCAAGTCTCGGCGATCGAGCTGACGCAATACGTCCTCCATCTCTGGGATGACCCGTTCGAACACTTCTTCCGGGTCATCGATATCAAATGCGAACGTCGTTTCTGACCCAATCGACTTACGCTCTCGCGTGGCCACGACAGGACGCGTATCACGTCCGTGTGCCAGTTCATATAGTTGTTGCCCACGATCGTGTCCAAAGATGGCTTTCAGTTGCTCAGGACGAGTTTGTTGAAGGTCACCGATCGTATGATAACCACTTTTATAAAGCGTTTGGGCGGTCACTTTTCCGACTCCATGCATGGCTTCGATGGAGAGGGGAGCCAGAAAGGTTGCCACTTCATCAAGCGGAACGACCGTGAGTCCATTTGGTTTCTCATATCCTGAAGCGATTTTCGCGACAAATTTTGACGGTGCGACTCCGGCAGATGCGGTGAGACCGGTGCGACGCTTAATCTCGCCTAATATATACCGGGCGATAAAGGGTCCGGATGTACTCAATAACGAATTCTCCGTCACATCGAGGTAAGCCTCATCGAGCGAGAGTGGTTCGACGAGCGGTGTGACCGACTTAAAAATCTCCATCACGTGTGCGCTGACTTGTCGATAGGCCTGAAACCGTGGTTTGATAAACGTCGCATGGGGACACAAGGCAAAAGCGCGACGTGATGACATCGCGCTGTGTACGCCGTATTTCCTCGCCTCATAGGAACATGTCGCGACGACCCCGCGGCTGTGGGGAGGGCCTCCGACGATGACGGGCTTTCCTCGTAAGTTAGGACGGTCACGCTGTTCGACAGAGGCATAAAATGCGTCCATGTCCACATGAATGATGAGTCGTTCCATAACATCACCTTTCTTGTGTGAATCACTTTTCTTTCATTATACCGAACTTTTGTTCGTTTTTTGAGTTTTTTGTTTTGACCGATGTTTCGTTGAAGTCGTCTGATTCGGAAACTGTAGCAATGACCCGATCCAATTCTTCCGTTTCAGCCACACTTGGATGATGAGCGTGAAGAGAAGAATCATGAGCCAGGCGAATCCATATCCAAGCGGCCATTCCAGTTCAGGCATATTTTTAAAGTTCATTCCCCAAACCGCACCGAATGCAACGACGGGAGTCGTCAGCGCGGTGAAGACGGTTAGTGCCTTCATGATTTCGTTCCCTCGAAAGTTCGACAGGGTGGAGGCGAGATCTGTCATCGCAATCACGTCTTCTTGATAATGATTGATGAGTGTCAGCAATCGATTGACTCGATAATCGGCAAGTTGATACGATTTTAACTGCTGCAAATCGATCGTTAAAAAAGCTTCTCGTCCGGCCATGACAAGCTCCTTATATGGAGTGACCGTATCCGACCACCGTTCAATCTCACTGCGAAGACCAAAAATCTCATTCATGAACGTAGCGGGAACTTGTCCCGTCATTTCACGTTGAGCTGCCATCAAACGTTCTTCAAACTCATCGATACCGTGAAAGTAGTTGTTCATCCGTTCGGCAAGCAACTCATAAAACGCCTCGATTGGAGAATCGCATTGTTTGGCGAAAACGGACTCATGGTGCAAATCATCAAAGCCGATTGTCCATAAAAAATCAGGTCCAATGAAGTAATGTCCAATTTTTTGTGGTTCCCGTTCTAACTGTTCATAGTCGAGTGTGAGTGAACCATACATATATCCATTCTCGACGACAATCTTCGTCACATTTGAGGTCGTCAATTGTTCAAGCCAATACGTATAGGCTTGAGCATATAGCTGATCAACATGAATATAATCTTCCGGTCGTGTATACCAATCCCATTCCATCATCCATTCCTCCAATTCACTATATTGATAGTATTCCCAAATTGTCAGGAATGTTGGCATCTGTCTCAAACTTTCGTTAAGATGAAGGTACTGAACAAGAGAGAGGTGCTTTCATTGACGACAAAAATCGGTCAGCTCAAAGTGGGCGACACGCTAGACCAATATGTCATGATCAAACAATCGTATAAGGGACTTGCCGGGAACGGGAAACCTTATTTAACATTAATCCTTTGCGACGAGAGTGGTGAAATCGAAACGAAATTATGGGATAGTGCCGATACCGAGAAGTATGCGACGAAAAAAATCGTCCATGCGGCAGGGGAAGTGATGGACTATCGGGGGCGCACCCAGTTGAAACTAAAACAAATTTCAATCATCGAGCAGGAAATAGACATCGCACCGTACGTCCGATCGGCTCCGATTCCGAAGTCAGAGCTCGAGACGACGATTCGTGGATTCATCACGTCACTTCAACACGATGAGATTCGCCGTCTTGTCGAGGAAGTCGTCAATCGTCATGAAGAGGCATACTTCACGTATCCGGCTGCCGTTCGACATCATCACGCGGTCTATTCGGGACTGGCATTTCATGTGATGTCGATGTTGAAGCTCGCGGATACGATGTGTGAACTGTATCCATCCTTGAATCGTGATCTTTTGATTGCGGGTGTGATTTTGCATGATTTGGCGAAAGTCATCGAATTGTCTGATGCGATTACGCCAGAATACACACTCGAAGGAAAATTACTCGGTCATTTGTCACTTATGGCATCGGAACTTGAAGTTGTGTCACGGGAACTTGGAACGGACCGCGAAGTGACGACATTGTTGCAACATCTCGTCTTAAGCCATCACGGGAAGCCGGAATGGGGATCTGCGAATGCGCCACAATTACCTGAAGCGGAGATGTTATTCTTCATTGATAATATTGATGCGCGCATGAACATGTTTGAGAAAGCGTATGAAGGGGTCGAGCCCGGAATGTTCACGGAGCGTGTCATGGCGCTCGATAACCGTGCTTTCTATCGCCCGAATTTATAACAGGTGACCAACGAAAAAGGGGTACTCCATTGCTGGAGTGCCCCTTTGTGATTACTGTTCAGTTGATTCTGCTGCAGGTTCTTCTGAAGACTCGTCTGCGTTTTTAATCGCTTCTTTAACAGCGTCAAATTGTTGTTCTGCTTTTGCATCTTTTACGTCAACGTTGTATTTTTCAATCAACTCAGCGTAAATTTTGTTCGCATCGACAGAAGCTGATTTTTCAGCTGCCAATTCTTCACGAATACGATCTTTCTCGTCTTCGAGTTTCAAGTCTTTCTCTTTACGGTCTGTCACTTTGATGACATGGAAACCGAACTGAGATTGAACCGGTTCAGAGATTTTACCAACGACATCTTCTTTGAATGCGTACTCTTCGAATTCAGGTACCATCTTACCAGCAGAGAAGAAACCGAGTTCTCCACCTTGTTCTCCTGAACCAGTATCCGTTGATTTTTCTTTCGCAAGTTCAGCGAAGTCTGCACCGTCATTCAACTCTTTAATGATGTCTTGTGCCTCTTCTTCTGTTTCAACGAGGATGTGGCTAGCTTCCACTTCCACGTTCTCTTTTGCGAACTGTGCTTCGATTTCTTCATCGGTCACATCGACAAGTTTCGATTTCGCAGCGTCAACGAGCATCTGTCCGCGAAGCGCTTCTTTAAACTCTTCCGTACCGCTCATGCCGGCTTGTTGAATCGCTTGTTCGAACTCTTCTTCTGAGTTGAACTGTTCTTCTGTCTTGCTGAACTCTTCATCTACTTTTTCTTGGTCGACTTGGTCACCGTATTCTTTTTCAAGAAGTGCATTCATCGTCTCTTGGAATGCGAGTTGTGGTACCATGCGGTCATAGCTCATATCCGCGATTTCACCGCGTGTGATTTCGCCGCCTTTGTATGTGACGACTGCTGAATTATCTGACTCTCCGCCGCCTGCGTTCGTTGCCGCATACGTACCGCCAGCACCGATAATGAGTGCGATTGCAGATGCACCGACGATTGCGCCAGTTGAGAATTTTTTATCTTGCTTTTTTGGTTCGTTCGTCATTCCGTTTGACATGTATTCCACCCCTAATAATTCTTTAAAGTTTCTAAGTCCGACTATATCACATTTTCCTAATCATGACAGCTGTTCTCTTGTCTGTACAGTATCATAGCACACAATCCTGTCGTATAATGATGAAATAGAATGTGAAATGATGGGGTGAGGGAAGTGTCACTAGAGGAGAAGGTCGAGCATTTAGCCTATCAGATGAAGATCTTACTCGAGATTGTCGATTGGACAGACCGTCCGTTCGAATATGAGGTGATTCGAGCGAATTTGACGAAACAAGAAGTCGAGTCATTTTATCAATTGCTTGAGGAGATTCGGGCGCAGCAAAACGAGCAATTGCGCTACGGATACACGTCCATAGAACCATTGCTCGTCCATTTTGCAGGTATGTTAGATGTGAGACTTGACGTCAAAACGATTCTTGAGGCATGTGTCCGACAAGGAATCGAGTTAGACGTCACAGAACCACTTTATCGGCAGGTCAGGCTTCTTGACTGAGTTCATCCTCATCAGGGCGTCTGCCTGCCTCTTCTGTGATCATTTTTGACGTTTCCGCAAAGATATCCATAAAGTTATCCCCGTACAAGCGACGCACGATAGCCGTCATATCTGTTAAGTCAGGGAACTTTCCATACAGTTCTTGGAGCGGAAGGGAAGCGCGGAATACGCCGTTCCCTTCTGGGTCGAAGGCGTGAATCGTTTCGAGTAATAACGATTCGCCTTCAGGTGTCAATTGAACGTACGTGTTTCGTTTGTCCGTCTCTTTTTTAGAAAACGTAAGTAATCCACGATCTTCTAACTTCTTCGAGAAGTTGAAAGCAGTCGAGACGTGCATGACGCCATATTTCGCAATTTCTGAAATCGATGCACCGCCTAAAGCGTGGGCAATCCATAAGATATGGTGTTCATTGATATTTAAGTCGAACGGTTTGATCCAGTTTTGCCAGTCTTTTTCGACGGTTTTCCACAAAGCTTTACTCAATTGAATGATTTTGTGGCTATAGAGCATGGCCTCAGGGCCAGTGAATTCTTTTTCGTGTTCCATCTCGATCCATCCTTTCCGGATAAAAAGTCAAATGTAATCGACGGACGATGACCTCAAACACTCACTGTGTTTGATTGACGGTTTTGTCAGTCATAGCAGACTGTACGTTCGAGAGTTCCTGAAGGTTCCCTTGGATGCGCTCGACTGAAGGCTGAATGTCTTGTTGATAGCGTTCGACTTCGGCTTTCACTTGGTCAGTCAATTCTTTTCCTTGCAGTTTTCCTGCGGCGGCAAACTGCGATGCATGTTTCGCCACATTCCCAAATTGTTCTTTTAGCGTAGTGATTGTGGATGCTCGATGTTGTTGAGCAGCGGCATCATTTGCAGTTCCTCGCGCCAATTTCTTCACTGTGGCGACTCCTAAAAATGCTAAAACAAAGCCGAAAGCAATCCAATCTCGACGTTGGCGACTCGACAATTCATTCCCCTCCTCAAGCTCGGATAATCAGAATTACATTCTTTTCATATTATTTTACCAAAAAAGAGTGATTAAAAACCTATATCGCAAATAAAATTTTTCAGAACATTCATTTTTGACCGAAAAATCATTTTATTTTAAAATACAGGTAAAGGAAGGTGATCCTCAGTGGAGAAAGCGAAGCGTTGGGTAGATGACATGCTTGACCTGTATCTCGCTGCGAAACGACTGGGAGATGACACTTGGGCCGAATCCATTATAAATACACTAGAGGCGGGATACGAGGCGTCGAAGCAAACGGAACAGGCACGTGAAGAATCGATGCGAGAAAAGCGGATGCTTGAAATAGATGCCCGTCTAACGAAATTACGAAAAGAATTTGAACAAGCGACATCTGTCAAGACGCGTCAACAGCTATACGAAGTGGCAATTAAGCTTCAGGTCGAGCGTGCGCAATTGGAAGAGGAACGAAAACGCCACCGTGATTCAATCAATCAATCATAAATGAGACCCGTCGTCGACGGGTCTCTGTCTGTTTATACGTGGGCATGAATGTTCGATGCAAGGGTAGTGAGTTCTTCCGACGTGAAGGCGCCGTTTTGCGTGATCCACTGCGCACCAAATCCATCCTCGTGTCCAAAGCGCGGAATCAAATGGATATGGAAGTGGTACACCGTTTGTCCGGCAACTTCTTCGGCATTCGATAAGACGTTCATTCCGATGGCACCCGTTTCACGTTGAATCGCTTTGGCGATGGTCGGGACGCGTTTAAAGACATCTGCCGCCACGTCTTCCGGCAATTCATATACGTTTTTCGCATGATGTTTTGGGATGACGAGCGTGTGTCCTTTCGTCACTTGAGAAAGGTCGAGGAAAGCGACGACCGCTTCGTCTTCATATACCCGATAGGATGGGATTTCTTGTTTTGCAATTTTACAAAAGATACAGGTCGGATCTGTATGCATCTTCATTCCTCCATTCTTAAATGTCGTTTCTGTTCCATCATAACACGGAAGTTCGGGCGCAAGAACGATAGGAAGCGAGATGGATTCCTTCTATAATGAAGATAAGTGAGCGCAAAGGAGGTGAGCACATGCCCTATACGAGAAGTAGAAAAAAAGAGCGGAGTCCGAAAGTCTTTCTTTTGATCTCTAGTTTCACGATTCTAGTTGGAGCCATTGTTTTCTATATATATGCATACAAGCCGGCGGCAGAACAAGATAAAATTCACGTCGCATTCAAAGAGGCCTTATTAGAAGAAGACCGTACCTTTTTTGAGGAGAAAGTCGAATATCTTGGAGAACCTTTATCGAGAGCGGAGGCTCTACGATTCATGGGGTGGTTGAACGATGAAAAGTCCATTCGAGGAGAGGCTATCGCAGAAGTTGCGAAAGACCGAGCCAACCGAACGTCGGGTATGGAGGCGGACGGATTATTTCGTTTGATCGACACGGGGGAAGGACGGTATGGCTTTTCTGACTATCGAATTGAACTACTCCCACAACGGATTGATGTGACCTCGGATGTACCATTGACGAATATTTGGATTGATGGACAACAGGTAGGACGGATTGATGAAGCCGATGATACGTTATCGTTTGAACAGATGCCGGGACAATATGATGTCAAAGCGGTAGCGGTGACAAATGGAGAGACGGTCACGGAAACCGAAACGATTCAATTGATATCTTCTAAATCCATTGAGTATGCCCTTATGCCTGAATCGAACGAAGCCATTGCCGGACAATTTGATTTGAAGAGGGCTGAGTTGATTGAAATTGAAGTGGAGGCGCAAACGGGTCACTCACTCGAAACGGTCGATTCTTTAATTGGGCAGTCGAGTCAGCAAGTTCAAGAAACGCTTGGTGAACCGGCTGGAAAGCGTGAAGGAAAATGGGACTATGAGCGATTGGCTGTCACGTTTAAAGATGAGGAAGTGGAATCGATTCGGGTCGACCTCGATAAACGACCGGATGATTTGATTGCCCTCCTCGGTGAACCGAAAGCGAAGTCGGAACACCCACTCGGAACAGAGTGGGATTACGGTCAATCGTTCTTCGAATCATTCTTTACGTTCTTTGGTCTTGAGACCGAGAAACAGTTTATCGAAAAGAACGACGCAATGTATTTACTGATCCAATGAAAAAAGAGGGACATTCCATAATGGAAGCCCCTCCGATACATAATCTTATTTTTTACGCATTGATTTCATAACGAACGATACAATCAAGATTAGGATAATCGCACCGATAAGAGCCGGGATAATCGCGATATCCGCAACGATTGGTCCGAAGTTACCAAAGATAAGTCCACCCAACCATGCACCGATAATCCCCGCAATGATGTTACCAATGATTCCACCTGGTACGTCCTTACCTAAAATTAATCCTGCTAACCAACCGATGATACCCCCGATAATCAAATAAAGAATAAACCCCATCATTCATTTCTCCTTCCTCTTTTTGCCCATTGTTCTTTACAACGATTTTGTGGAACAATGGAAGTATTGATGTTTATTTTAAAATGCCTTACAGTTCAGATTATTCCCATGTGACAACATTTAAAACATATACCACGAAAAAAAGATGAAAATGAAAGGTGTGGTTTTCATGCTGCACGTCGATCGATTGAACGGCGGATATCTCGGTAAACAAGTTTTGCATGACATTTCGTTTGAAGTAAAAAAAGGGGAGCTCGTTGGGTTGATAGGGCTAAATGGAGCTGGAAAATCGACGACGATCAAACACATTTTGGGGTTATTGTCACCCCTCTCCGGAAAAATCGAAATTGATGGTGAGACATTAAATTCTTCTGAAAAGAACTATCGTAAAAAAGTAAGTTACATACCGGAAACACCGATATTGTATGAGACGTTAACCTTGCAAGAACATATTGAATTAATGGGGAAGGCGTACGATGTGAATCCGGAAGAGTTGGCTGCGCGTACGAAACGTTTGGCAAAAGAGATGCGAATGGAAAAACAACTCGCCTGGTTCCCTTCCGTCTTTTCAAAAGGGATGCGTCAAAAAGCGATGATCTTGTGTGCGCTCGTGACGAAAACGCCGCTCTTGATTGTTGATGAACCATTTGTCGGTCTCGACCCACTAGCGATTCGTCAATTGCTTCAGTTGTTTGATGAATATAAACAAGACTGTGCGATTTTAATGTCCACCCATATCCTCGAAACGGCAGAGCGGCACTGCGACCGATTCGTCTTCCTCCATCAAGGAGTCGTCATCGCAAGCGGAACAGCGGCGGAGTTGCGTGACGTGTATCGATTGTCACCTGATGCGACACTTGATGACATATATGTAGAAGCAATCGCGTCGGAGGAACGGTCGTCATGAATCGATTTACAGCAAGGCTCGGGACCTGGATGGAAGAGGTCGTCAAGTACAGTCGCTACGTTGCAAACGGGGGACTGCTGTTCACGCTCTATTTCACCTTGATTTACGGGGCGTTCGTCTACAATAGCTTCTTAGAACGAATCGATGGGACATTCCCCGGGACGTGGATTGCTGCGGCGGTCCTTTTAATCATGCCGCTCGGTCATCGCCCGCGAACATTCGTCCAGGAGGCGGATCAAGTGTTTTTACTTCCAGAGTTAGGAGATATTCGTTCCTATATGATCGGGGTGCGTTTGTTTAATCTTGTTTTTGCTGCACTACGTGGATTGCTCTTCCTGCTCGTTTTACTTCCGCTCCTCGTACGGACAGAGAGTTATTCGAGTATTGAAGTATTATCCTTCGTCGTGACGATGGTCATGTTGTCAGCTGCAGGTCGGTTGGCAAAAGTGGAAGGAGTGCGCGAATGGACAATCCTGCCGTTTGCACTTGGAAGTGGTGTCTTGTTATTGATGAATTGGACACAGTGGGCATGGATCCCCGCATTCGCTCCCTTCATTCTCTTGCATCTGAAGCGTAATGAGCGGATTCCGCTTCTCCATTGGTTGTCACTCGAAGAGAAGAGTCGGGCACAATTTGAACGGGTGATCAGCTGGTTCGTCGATTTGCCGACCTTGAAAGAAGAGGTTCGAGAGCGCCGGCTATTGACTCGGCTTCTAGAAAATCGGGTCCTACGGCGCGTGGACGCTTCACGTTACGTGTACGGACTTCGTATTCTCCGTTCGAACGACTCACTTGATTTAATTCTGCGTTTGACCGTAGTGGCGCTCATTGTCATGTGGATGTCGGGAGGATGGTACGTCGGCTTGGTTACGCCACTCTTTGTAGGTTTGACCGCGTTACAGCTCGTTCCTTTATTTAAACGGTTAGAAGCGATTTCCATCGTTTCCTGGCTACCGATTACACGCGATGAGCGAATCGCAGGGTATTCGTGGTGGGCGATGCGACTGCTCGTCATCCAGTCCGTCGCTCTAGTGATTGCATCTGTCGCTTTCGGTGCCACATGGGATGCGGCGGTCGGGTTGGTCTTGTCTATCTTGGTCACACGCTATTACTTAAGTCGATTAAAATAAAAAGAAGGACATCCTGTGCGGGATGTCCTTCTCACGTGATTAGATTATTTTTTAGGTGACATGACGGATACGCTCGAACCGAGAATCTTCGGGAGGCGTCCTGGTTTCTCAGTTGCTTCTTCGACTTCACCGTATGCTGATACACCATGTTCTGCGATGTCGAGGCCGACATCTTCTTGTTCTTCTGTGACACGGAGTCCGATTGTGACGTCGAGAAGTTTCAAGAAGGCATAACTTCCACCACCGGCGATGACCATCGCGATCAATACACCGAGTGTCTGCACACCGAGCTGTGTCAATCCGCCACCGTAGAAGAGTCCAGCAGAACCGATCCCTGTAATCTCAACGAGTCGAGGAGATGCGAAGAAACCGAGTGCGAGTGTTCCGATGATCCCAGCGACTCCGTGTACGGAGAAGGCGCAGAGCGGGTCATCCACATACTTCGCCATCAAGATGCTCGTTCCGTATGTTGCAACAGATGCGAGTGCACCGATGACGACAGCTGCCCACGGTTCGACGAACGCGCATGCTGCCGTGATGGCAACGAGTGCTCCGAGTACTCCGTTCACGATTGTCGGGATATCTGCCGTCTTCCGATGGAGCATGACGATTGCAAGAGCACCGAGTGCACCGGCTGCTGTGGCGAGCATTGTTGTCAACGCGACGTAACCGAAGAATCCGTCAGCGACCGACATCGTCGAACCGGCGTTGAATCCGAACCAGCAAAGCCAAAGCACGAGTCCACCGACGACCGTCAACACGTGGTTATGACCAGCGAGTGATTCCGTCTTCCGACGTGGTTTCAAGATGATTGTCGCCATGAGCGCTGCCATCCCACCTTGAAGATGAACGACCGCTGATCCGGCGAAGTCTTGCATCCCCATCGATCCAAGCATCCCGCCAGCCCATACTGAGCGAGCGACGATTGGGTAGAGGATGGCAACGAAGAAGATACCGAACAGAACGTAGGCAGAAAGCTTAGCCCGTTCCGCAAATCCACCCCACGCGATGGCAAGGGAAACTGCAACGAATGATAACTGGAATAAGAATTTAATGTCGATGGAGACGTTCGCCCAGTCGAGACTTGTGAATGATCCGCTTAAGAAGAATCCTTCTGTCCCAAACCAAGTCGTCCCGTCACCGAACGAGAGACCGAACCCGACCGCCCAAAAAGCGAGTGCCGCCACAGAGAGGCTGATAATTTGTTTGACCGCGACGTGACCGGCGTTCTTCGCCCGAAGCGTCCCTGTCTCGAGTAATCCGAAACCTAATTGCATCGTCAATACGAGCAATGCAGCGATGAGTACATACAGCGTGTCCATATAATAGAGAATGTCTTCCATGTTCATGCCCTCCTTTTTCTTAGGTGCTTTCCAAAAGTTGACTTCAGTGTAAAACGAAAAATTCATGCTGGATTGCATTTTGTCAGATTATCTGACATAGTTTTTTTATTAAGGAGGCGAGGCTGAATGGACTATAAATCGAAGAAAGTGATCGGGATTGGCGTTGTGACTGAATTGACGGGACTTTCGGAGCGTCAAGTCCGGTATTATGAAGCAAAAGGTCTCGTCTTTCCGGAACGGACAAAAGGTGGTTCACGTAAATATTCTTTCCATGACGTGGAACGTTTGGTCGAAGTGGCGACTAAACTAGAGGATGGATGGCGAATTCAAGATATTAAGGAACGAGAACGACGATTGTCGACAAAACAGCGTGATGATTTGATTCGAGGTCAATTGAATTCTGCCTTCCGAACATTTCCGACAAAAAAATGACACAAAGAAAACACAATGAAAATGCTTCACATTAGCATAATTCTAATTAATTTCTGTATAATGTTTTTGAGTTCACAAACACGAGAATAAAGAGTGTAGGAGAAATTTAGAGGGGAATGACGCGACGTATGAACGATACTATTTTAAAAGCGTTTAAAGGAGAGGCGACAGATTATGTACCTGTATGGTACATGCGCCAAGCCGGACGCTACCAACCGGAATATCGAGAGATTAAAAAGACGAGGTCACTATTCGAGATCACGCATGATCCTGAACTTTGTGCATATGTGACGGAACTTCCGGTGAAACAACTCGGAGTCGACGCGGCCATTCTATATAAAGACATTATGACGCCACTGCCGTCGATGGGAGTCGATGTCGAGATCAAGAGCGGGATTGGACCGGTCATCGATAACCCGTATCGAACGATGGAAGATGTGGAACGCTTAAAACCGTTAAACCCGGAAGATATCTCATACGTCTTCGACACAATCCGTCTACTACGGGAACGACTAGAAGTTCCGCTTATCGGCTTTTCAGGCGCACCGTTCACATTGGCGAGCTATATGATCGAAGGGGGACCGTCGCGGAACTACCATCGTACGAAAGCACTCATGTATGCAGAACCGGATGTATGGAATGCATTGATGGAAAAACTCGGCGACATGGTCATCACGTATGCGAAGGCGCAAGCGGATGCCGGCATTCAAGCGTTCCAATTGTTTGATTCGTGGGTCGGGACGCTCAGTCGCAAAGATTATGCACGTTACATCAAACCGACGACGGAGCGTATTTTTAAAGAACTACGTTCACTCGACATTCCGCTCATCATGCACGGTGTCGGAGCGAGTCATCAAATCGAGGAATGGCACGACCTTCCCCTTGATGTGGTCGGACTTGACTGGCGTCTGTCAGTACAGGAAGCACGGGACCGTGGCATCACAAAGGCGGTTCAAGGAAACTTAGACCCGTCGTTCTTGTTAGCTCCATGGTCGGTCATCGAAGAGAAGGTAAAGGAAATTTTAGATGAAGGAATGAAACAGCCAGGTTACGTCTTCAACTTGGGACATGGGGTGTTCCCTGAAGTCGACCCGGCCGTACTCGTCAAATTGACGGCATTCATTCACGACTACTCACGCGAAAAAATGGGAGGCAACGAATCATGAAAACAGTCGGACTACTTGTCATGGCGTACGGCACACCGTACAAACCAGAAGATATCGAGCGGTATTACACGCACATTCGCTACGGACGCAAACCGTCACCGGAAGCACTTCAAGATTTGACGGAACGTTACGAAGCGATTGGTGGAGTATCTCCACTCGCAAAAATCACGATCGATCAAGCGGAGACGCTTCGTGACATCTTGAACGAGCGTCATGTAGGTGAAATCGAGTTCAAACTGTATATCGGATTGAAGCATATCGAACCGTTCGTAGAAGACGCGGTCGCACAAATGGCGAACGACGGCATCAAAGAGGCGGTGTCGGTTGTCTTAGCACCTCATTACTCATCATATAGCGTCAAATCATACAACGGACGTGCTCATGAAGAAGCAGCGAAGTATGGCATCGACATTCGTTCGGTAGAGTCGTGGTATGATGAGCCGAAGTTTATCAAATGGTGGGCGAATGCGATCAACGATACGTATGCGTCATTGCCTGTACCGGCTGAAAAGACATGTCTCATCGTTTCAGCGCATAGTCTCCCTGAGAAAATCTTGGCTGGTGGCGACCCGTATCCGGATCAGTTGAAAGAAACAGCTGATAAAATTGCCATTGAAACAGGCGTCCCGCATTATGAGATTGGTTGGCAGTCAGAAGGAAACACGCCGGACCCATGGATCGGACCAGACGTCCAAGACCTAACGGCTGAACTTTATGAAAAGCATGGCTACGAGGCGTTCGTCTATACGCCGGTTGGCTTTGTTGCAGACCATCTCGAAGTATTGTTCGATAACGACGTCGAGTGTAAGGTTGTCTGTGACCGCCTCGGTGTTCACTACGCACGTCCAGCTATGCCAAATGCAGAGCGAAGCTTCATCGAAGCCATCGCGGATCGAATGGAAAGCGTGATTGTGCATCATGCGTAAATTCACGATTGTCGGTGGTGGGATCACAGGTCTCACCGCCGCTTTTTATGCGGAGCGTTATTTGCCGGAAGACGTGACCATCACGTTGCTCGAGGCGACCGATCGCCTCGGAGGAAAGATTGATACGTATGAGACGGGCGAGTTTGCGGTGGAGCGTGGTCCGGACTCGTATGTCTTTCGAAAGACTGCGATGACGGAATTGATTGAGGACGTCGGCTTAGGCGATGAACTTGTCCGCAATGGAGTCGGTCAGGCTTACGTCCTTCATCATGACGGGCTCCATCCGATTCCGAAGCAGACGGTGATGGGGATCCCGCTCGATGTCAATGCGTTTCGTGAGACGACGTTGCTTTCCGAAGAAGAGCACGAGGACTTGAAACAGATGTTGCTGTCACCACCGAATGTAAAAGCACCTGATTCGGACGTTTCACTCGGTCTGTACCTTCGTGAACGTGTCGGAGATCCGATTGTCGACCGATTGATTGAACCGCTACTCTCTGGTATCTATGCCGGGGACATCGATCAAATGAGTGCGATGTCGACATTCCCACAGTTCATCGAGGGAGAAAAGAAATACGGGAACTTGTATGAAGGGATGCGACACTTACGTCCTGAACAACGAGTCGCGGAAGTCGGGGCGAAGAAGGTTGGTCAGTTCGCCTCGTTGAAACGTGGACTCAAATCACTGACGGACCGCTTGGCAGAACGGTTGGACCGAACTGAAATCGTATTAAACTGTTCCGTTGAACAAGTATCCGAGCGTGAGGACGGGTACCGCCTCTTCACGAATCGCGGAGACATCGATACAGACCATCTGGTTTTGACGGTCCCACCGCGTCTCATACGTCAGTTCCTCCCGAAAGTCGATAGTGACTTCTTAGCGGATATGAAGCCGCATGCGACGGCGACGTGCTCACTTGTCTTCAAAAAAGAAGATATTGAGCTTCCTTTTGTCGGGACAGGTTTCGTGACGAGTCAAGAAGCAGATGTGACCATTACTGCGTGTACGTTCATCGACCAAAAATGGCCGCATGCGGTGCCTGAAGGATATCACGTTCTTCGTGTCTTTTTAGGGCGCCCCGGGGCAGATGATATCGTTGAAGCATCTGACAAAGAAATCATCGAGACGGCATTACACGATCTTCAAGGCCTGATGCGCATCCATCGTGAGCCGATTCAAACCGTCGTCAGTAGACTCCGTGATGGGCTGCCTCCTTATGCAGTCTTTCATGCGGACCGCGTAAAAGCACTTCGGGCCGAGATGAGCCGGGTATACCCAGGCGTCATTCTCGCCGGAATCGCCTATGACGGAATTGGGATGCCGGACTGTGTGAAGAGTATTCGGGAACAAGTGAAGGCATTGCGTGAAAAAAATTGAGATTTGATGAAGGGAGGGTTCGGATTGTTCCGCAACCCTCTCTTTTTGTTATAGTTAAAAGCGAAAGAGAAAAAGGAGTGATGGAAGATGGCAACGTATAAACTTTTTGTATCAGACATGGACGGTACGATTTTGCACAACCACACCAAAATCGCGGATGAGACAGCGGAGATCGTTCGTGAAGCAGAGGCGGCAGGAATTCGCTTTGCGATTGCGACGGGGCGCAACTATGTGAATGCGAAACAGATTTTAGACGAGGTCGGACTTTCTTGCCCGATCGTCTCGTCGAATGGGGGACGTGTGCTCGACACGTCGGGAGAAATCCTTCATGAAATCGATTTGACGATTGAAGAGGCACTTCAAGTCATCGATGTCCTTCATCAAGATGACAAGTATGCAGACGTTTTTTACGAAATGTACACAGAAGCGGGACTCGTGGCGAGCCGTGGCGATTTGATTGAAGCATCGATGAAAAACTTGAAAGCGAATGGTGACGACCGCTCGCTCGAGATGTACGAATTCTTTAAGAATCGCTACTACGTCAACGAAGACGTCAAAATTGTTGATGACATTGAGAACTTTATCCGAGAAGAAGCGGGACGTGTCTACAAGTTCATCGCTTTCTCGAGCCACCTTGAGAAAATGAACGGACTTTGGAAAGAAATCGAAGACCAAGTCGAAGGGGTGTATGTCACGTCTTCAGGCAATGATAACATCGAAGTGATGGCACACGGTGCAGATAAAGGGAACGGTGTGACAAAACTTGCCGAACATTATGGCATCGATTTATCTGAGGTCGTCGTGATCGGGGATAACTTGAACGACGTTCCGATGTTCAAAGTGGCCGGTAAAGGGATTGCGATGGGCAATAGCCATGAAGACTTGATTGCCATCAGCGACCATGTCACCGAACGCCATGATGAGTTTGGTGTGGCGAACGCATTGAAGCGCGTGATGACAGGTGAGTGGAAGTAAAAGATTTGTCGAGGGCTCGTCTCGTTTCGTATAATACGAGTAACGAACATCCGACTAGGAGGAAATAAACTGTGAAATTTATTTTTAATCCGGATATCCGCGACCCGAAGCTCAACTTGGCGGTTGAAGAGTATATCCTTAAACATTTGAACGTAGACCATGAAGATTACTTCTTGTTCTATATTAACGGTCCGTCCATCATCATCGGGAAAAACCAAAACACATCAGAAGAGGTCAATTTGAAGTACATCGAAGAGAACGGCATCGATGTCGTTCGACGTCTCTCTGGTGGAGGTGCCGTTTATCACGATGAAGGAAACTTGAACTTTAGTTTCATCACAAAAGACGATGGCAACTCGTTCAATAACTATAAGAAGTTCACACAACCAATCGTGGATGCGCTTCGTAACCTCGGTGTCGAGGCAGAGCTGACAGGTCGTAACGACATTCAGGTCGGAGAACGCAAAATCAGTGGGAACGCACAATTCACGACGCGTGGACGCATGTTCAGCCACGGGACGCTCATGTTCAACTCGAACATTGAAGAGGTCGTGAACTCACTTAACGTCTCGGAAGAGAAAATGCGTTCAAAAGGAATCAAGTCAGTTCGTAGCCGTGTGGCGAACATCACTGAATTTTTAGAGCGTGAAATGGAGATGGAACATTTCGTCGAAGCGCTTCTCCATTCGATTTATGATGGAGAACAACCGGAACGCTATGTGCTTCGTGACGAGGATTGGGAAATCGTCCATGATATCTCGAAAGAACGCTATGCGAACTGGGACTGGAACTTTGGGAAGTCGCCGAAGTTCGACGTCGAGTCGAAACGTCGTTTCCCAATCGGGACGATTGATGTCCGCTTGAACGTCAACAAAGGGACAATCACAGAAGCGAAGATTTACGGTGACTTCTTCGGTGTCGGTGACATCCAAGATGTCGAGCAAGCGCTCGTTGGGACGCGTTTCGAACGTGCGGCCATCCGTGAACAATTGATGCAACTCGATTTGAAACATTACTTCGGAAATGTCGAGCTCGAGGAATTAGTCGATTTGATTAGTTAAGTTAGTCATGGCGGTCTCTACGGAGGTCGCCTTTTTTTGGCAGTTTCGTGAACGTTGAACGTACGGATTGCACCTGGATGGGAGAAGGCGTATCATAATTTGTGCAAGCGCTTTCGTAGAGGCTGATCAAAAATAGGAGGAATCACAATGTATCGAAGGCTCAGTGAATGGATGGACCCGAGTCGGATGTGGGTGACGGAACAATCGACGTTTGAACGTGCGATTATGGCGGTAGGTCTTGAATTAGAACGAAAAGGCATGGTCAGTTCTTCATTTACGCGAGTCGTTCTCGATCAAGAACCGATCATTCCTTCTGGGGTGAGTGATGTCGCTGTGCCGGTTGCGGTCATTGATGTTCCTATCTCCATAGCGAAACGAGACGGTATTTCCCTTCTTCATCTGCTGAACACGTGTGAAGTAAAAACTATCACGGGAGAGACGATTCAAGCGAAAGCGATATTATTCATTACGGCTACGAATGAATCAAAAAAACAAGGCTATCATAAACTGATTGATGATTTGCTCATGGATGATGAATCTCTCCAAGCGCTCGTACACGTGAAAAGTCGAGCTGGATTGTTTCACTTGCATGCGAACTTTTTGGAAGCGTTTTCTTATTGAAACATTTCATGTACAATAGAAGTAATTGAAAAGAGCGCGGGCAACGTGCTCTTTTTTATGGCTCAAAAGTGAATCATCATTCATTTAAAGGGGGATTACCATGGCAAACTTAGTCAAGTCACTACAAGAAGTAGTGATTGCTCACCCGCAGAAAGCGGCGTATGTGTTTGGGGAAGACACGGTGAGTTACGGACAGTTTTATGGGCAAGTCAAGGCGATGGCGTCGACACTTGAGCAAAAAGGAATTGGACAAGGCGATCACGTCGCCCTCGTTCTCGGAAATAGTCCTGCGTTCCTAATTGCATATTTCGCTGTGTTGTCACGTGGAGGGGTCGTCATTCCGATCAACCCTACATACACGCCTGATGAAATGGCCTACATTCTGCTTGATGGGGATGTAAAAGGGATTGTTGGCTTATCACCGCTCGTCGCACAGGCGGAAGCGGCACTCACGAAGTTGCCTTACTTAAAACTCGTGATTTCCGTTCCATATGCCGATGTTCCGGCATTAAAGCGGGAGGGGACGATTGAATTCATCCCATTCGCAGAAGCGTTTGCTGAAACAGAAGGGACGTTCATCGAAGTGGACGAGGATGAAGTTGCCGTCATCCTTTATACGAGTGGGACGACCGGAAAACCGAAAGGAGCTCTCCTCACCCATCGAAACTTGTTCTCAAACGCACATTCTATCGGAGAGTATTTAGACATCACTCCAGAGGATAAAGCATTGGCGGCATTGCCGATGTTCCATGTTTTCTGTTTGACGGTCATCGTCAATGCACCACTCCTCCGAGGGGCGACGATTGTCATTTTACCGAAGTTCTCTCCACAAGATGTGTTCGACTTGGTGCCGAAGCACCGTGTGACGTTGTTTGCCGGAGTGCCGACGATGTACAATTTCTTGTTACAGACGGCAATGAAAGTACCGGCCTACACGTCTGCGTTGAAGCATGTCCGTGTGTTCGTCTCAGGAGGAGCAAGCTTACCAGTTCAATTGCTCGAGTCATTTGAACAGATGTTTGAGTGCAAGATTCTAGAGGGATATGGCTTGTCCGAGGCATCGCCGGTCACTTGCTTCAACCCGCTCCATGGCGAGCGAAAATCCGGGTCGATCGGACCTTCAATCGTTCACGTCGAAAATAAAGTCGTCGACGAGCTTGGGGAAGAAGTCGGCGTCGGTGAAGTCGGAGAGTTGATTGTACGAGGACCGAACGTCATGAAAGGGTATTACAAACTACCGGAAGAAACGATGATGACACTTCGAGACGGATGGCTCTATACAGGCGATTTGGCGCGACGTGACGAAGATGGTTACTTCTATATCGTCGACCGGAAGAAGGATATGGTCATCGTTGGAGGCTATAACGTATACCCTCGTGAGGTAGAGGAAGTATTGTATCAACATCCGGATATCGTCGAAGCTGCCGTCATCGGTGTGCCGGATGCAGAACAAGGGGAAGCGGTGAAAGCGTTCGTCGTCACGAAACATGAAAATGTGACGAAAGAGGACATTCGTGCATTCACACAAACGAAATTAGCAAAATACAAGCAACCAACCTATATCGAATTGATTGATGAGCTTCCACGAAATACGACCGGTAAGATTTTACGAACGGTCTTAAAGAGCGAAGCGTTTCAAAATAGTTGAGTAGAGAAGGGCGACTTAGTTCGCTCTTTTTTATTCTTTTCATTTGACACTGTTACGGGGTAGGGGTATATTGGTGGTGAGGTGATCAACATGGAAGAATTTATACATGACCAACCACTCGTTCCGCGTGATGATGCTGAACGGGAGGCACTCGGGAAACGTCTAAAACGAATCGAAGGACAAGTCCGAGGGATTCAAAAGATGGTCGAGAACGACCGCTATTGTGTCGATATTTTGACACAGACGTCAGCCATTCAGGCCGCTCTGAAGCAAGTCGAGATGCAACTGTTAGAGCGTCATATGCGCAAGTGTTTGGTTCACGCAAGTGAGACGGAAAACATGGAACCTTACATTGATGAATTGATGATAATCGTCAGCCGCATCAAAAAATAAGGAGGGATTTCATGAAAACCGTTGAGTTATCCATACAAGGAATGACCTGTGCGGCTTGTTCGGCACGAATTGAAAAAGTGTTGAACAAAATGGACGGTGTCGAAGCGACGGTCAACCTTCCGCTCGAGACGGCGACCATTCGTGTCGATGAAGGCATTACAGAAGAAGAGCTGATTGCTCGGATTGAGAAAATCGGATACGGAGCCGAGCCGAAAGTGGAAATGGCACCGCCGCATGATCTGCGTCCATTAAAGCGGAAAGTCATCATCTCTGCGCTGTTATCGGCCCCGTTACTCCTCGTCATGTTGACGCATATACCAGGACTCGGATTTCATGCCCCGTGGCTGATGAACCCATGGTGGCAATTCGCCCTTGCGACACCTGTCCAGTTTTGGATCGGGGCACAGTTTTATCAAGGCGCGTATAAGAGCTTGAAGAGCGGGTCGGCGAACATGGACGTGCTCGTCGCGACGGGGACGTCTGCTGCATACTTTTACTCCATCTTTGAAATGATCGTACACCCGATGAATCCACATCTTTACTTTGAGACGAGTGCCGTCCTCATCACACTTGTCTTACTTGGGAAGTGGTTAGAAGGACGAGCGAAAGAGAAGACGACTGATGCGTTGAAATCACTTTTGTCGCTTCAGGCGAAAGAAGCGATTCTGTTTGTCGAGGGTGAAGAACGGTCTGTCGCTGTCGAACTCGTCAAAGTAGGAGACATTCTCGTCGTACGTCCGGGAGAGAAGATTCCGGTCGATGGACGAATCATCGAGGGAGAGACGGTCATTGATGAATCGATGTTGACAGGGGAATCGATTCCAGCAGAAAAGACTGTCGACGCCGAAGTTGTCGGCGGAACAATCAATCAGTCTCATCGCATTCTCATGCGGGCGGAACGAGTCGGGAAAGAGACGATGCTCGCTCAAATCGTACGTGTCGTCGAACAGGCACAAACGGATAAGGCGCCGATTCAACGTCAGGCTGACCGCATCTCGGGTGTCTTCGTACCGATCGTCGTAGCCATCAGTGTTGTCACGTTCGTGGTCTGGGCATTCCTGTTAAATGATATCGATACGGCTATTCGAGCATCAATCGCAGTACTTGTCATCGCATGTCCGTGTGCCCTCGGTTTGGCAACGCCGACATCGATCATGGTTGGAACGGGACGAGCGGCAGAACAAGGTGTATTGTTCAAAGGTGGGGGGCAACTCGAATCACTCAATGAATCAAACATCGTTGTTTTTGATAAGACAGGGACGTTGACGAACGGGAAGCCAGAAGTAGTGGAAACGTTTGGTGACGAGGCAGCGCTCCGACGCGCCGTCATGGCAGAACGACAATCCACACATCCTTTGGCGGCCGCCATTGGTCGGGAAGCAGGCGATGGTGTCGTGACGAAAGTGGAGGAGTTGGCCGGACGAGGTGTTAAAGCGGTTGTGGATGGTAAAGAACTCGTCATCGGGTCCGTTCGAATGATGGAAGAGCTCGGATACAACTTGCCAGATTGGTCGATGGGGGCGATGACCCCGGTCTATGTCGCGGATGAAAGTGGGATTGTTGGGGCGTTCGGGCTACAAGATCAATTGAAACCGAAAAGTCGTGAAATCGTGCAAGCCCTTAACCAAACGCGTGACGTGTATGTATTGACAGGTGACCGGAAAGAAGTCGCCTACGCGATTGCCGACGAACTTGGTCTCCCGCATCGTCAAGTCATTGCCGAAGTCCTTCCTGTCGAGAAGGCGGAGCAGATTGAACGATTGAAACAATCCGGTCGCGTTGCCATGGTAGGGGACGGCATGAACGATGCCCCGGCACTTGCGGTGGCGGACGTTGGGATCGCATTCGGGAGTGGTACGGATGTCGCACTCGAGGCGGCAGATGTTACAATTGTAGGGCAAGACATTGAAGGCGTAAGTCGAGCGATGAATATGAGTCGTTTGACGATGAAGAACATTCGTCAAAACTTGTTCTGGGCCCTTGCCTATAATAGTCTTGGTATCCCGGTCGCTGCAGCAGGGTTACTTGCCCCATGGATTGCTGGAGCGGCGATGGCGTTCAGTTCGGTGTCTGTCGTCTTGAACGCATTACGATTAAAAACACAAGGAGGATCATCATCATGAAAGAAACAACGTTAACCGTAGAAGGTATGACATGTAATCATTGCAAAGCTGCCGTTGAGGGGGCATTGAATGAATTGAACGGTGTCGAATCAGCGACGGTATCTCTCCAAGAGCATCGAGTCGACGTGATCCATCAAGATTCTGTCTCACTTGAGACGATGGTGGAAGCAGTCGAAGAACAAGGATACGATGTAAAAGCATAATCATGGTAAGTCCCGAGTGAAATCGGGACTTTTTTGTGGTATCCAATGGATAAGATGTGTGCTATATTTAAGTTGATAATGAGAATCGGTATCAACGGGAGGCGGACATCATGGAAATGATCATGATCAGTGGAGTGTTGGCGTTGATTAGTGGGGGCGCAGCATTTTTGACGCAACAGTTACGAACAAATTCAGTACGGTGAAGAAGGTGCGGTTTCGTGACCTTCTTTTTTCTTTGACTTCATTTCTTTCCCATCATTTCACGACAATTGTTTGATATGATGAGAAAAAACGTGTTGAGGTGACTTGAATGTATACAATCTACTTAGTCGACGATGAAGCAAACTTAAACAAAATGCTCGTCACGTATCTAGAACAAGAAGGATACAACGTTCGCTCATTTGCGGACGGGACATCTGCACAAGAAGCGATTCCAGACCAACCGGATTTATGGGTGCTCGATATCATGTTGCCGGACCTGGATGGCTTCCAATTATTGAAACAAATCAAAGCCGTCAATGCCAATACGCCGACGATTTTCATCTCGGCGCGCGATGAGGATATCGATAAAATCATCGGGCTTGAGATGGGTTCGGATGATTACATCGCCAAACCTTTCCTTCCGAGGGAACTTGTCATCCGCGTCAAAAAATTGATTGATCGTGTCTATGGTTCGAAATCGAACGAGCATATCGAATACGGGGAGTACACGATTTATCCGGATAAACGTCTAATCAAGCACGGAGAAGAAGAAATCGATTTGACTTCGAAAGAATTCGATTTACTGCTACTCTTCCTCGAGCATCCGGGCTCTGCCTTGTCACGTGAGCAGATTCTAGAAGGTGTTTGGGGGAACGATTACTTCGGATCGGACCGCGTCGTCGATGACTTGGTGCGTCGTGTCCGGAAAAAATTACACCGTCTCGAGCTCGAAACGCTTTACGGTATCGGTTACCGTCTCGTCAGACCATGATGGACGCGCTTAAACCGAAGCGGCTCATGTGGAAGATTTGGGTGCTCATCTTACTCATCATCGTGACGCTCGCGCTCATGATTTTGATTACGGTCCGTTCATCCATCACCCAGTTCATCGATGAACAAGTATATGAGACGTTACGAGATGTGGACTATTATTTAGGGAACACGAATGAGTTAGAGAATTATCCCCAAAACCCGATTGAGTATGACCGACGCCAACAAGAGTCCCGTTCGGTCAACCAATTGATCTTTCTCCCGAACGGACGGATCATCTACGGATCGGCACCGCTTGAATTGACGAACCGCATGTATCAGGAAGCGTTAAATCAAAGTGGTCAGGTCGAACGGTATCAGACCACGATTGACGGAGAGGACGTCTATTACATCATTCGTCAAAATGAATACGATGGAACGATTGTGTATCAAGCCTCCTACGCATGGGATGCCTATCGTCGTGAGTTGGTGTCGACATTATATTTGCGAATCTCGATTCTGATTGGCATCATCAGCCTCTTGTCACTGATTCCAGCTTTATTGATGTCGCGTCAACTGACGAAACCGATCGTGGAGATGGAACGGGCCGTTGAGAAGATTTCGAATCGACAGTGGGAGACCGCTTTACCATTAGATCGTCAAGATGAGCTCGGTCAGTTGGCCCATTCGATTGATGCCATGCGTAAGGAATTAAAAGAGCAGGATTTGGCACAACAAGCGTTGCTTCAAAACATATCGCATGACTTAAAGACACCGATCATGGTCATTCGAGGATATGCCCAATCGATTGGGGACGGTATTTATCCGACAGGAGACTTGAAAGGTTCTGCCGAGGTCATTGATGAGGAAGCGTCTCGACTCGAAAAGAAAGTCGTCGATTTGTTGTACGTCACAAAACTTGAATATTTCAAGGGACAGGAAATGAAACTCGAACCAATCAATCTCGACAAGTTGATGGAACTGCTCGTCGCGCGCTTCAAACTTAGAGGCCAGCTCGATTGGGAAATCAATGGCGAAGGCGGCGAAATGCTTGGCGACGGGGAACAGATCCGGGTCGCATTTGAGAACGTGCTCGACAATGCACTCCGTTACGCGGAATCTTGCATTCGCATCGACCTCCACCAAGATGACGCTGGCGTGGAAATCACCATCTTTAACGACGGGCCGCCAGTTGATGAGAGTTTAGACTTGTTCCACCAATTCTCTCGAGGGAAGCAAGGGAAGTTCGGACTCGGTCTGTTCATTGTGCAGCGAATTGTGACACTTCACACAGGGGAAGTGTCTCTACGAAATACAGGAGACGGAACAGCAGTGCGATTTTACTTTCCCCGACTCAAGTCGAACCAACCTTTAAATTCGAATGCTTGATTTTCAAAACCAGCCAGGAAACGGCTGGTTTTTTCATGGGAAATAGACAAAAGCCGATTTGCGGGGCGCATCGAATCCTGGTATGAATGACATGTAAGTCATTACATACGTTATGGGGGATGAAAAGATGAGCAGATTGACCAATGAAACGAGAGCTTTAATTCCTGTATTTAACGAGTTTGGCGAAGCGGAAACACTTGTGTATCAACCAGAAGGCGTCATGCGAGTAAAAGGGTCGCCAATCGACTTATTAGAACACGCGTGTCTATACTACGGGTCGAGCATTCAAGGTCGAATCGAGGCAGCGCGACACGTCCTCGGACCACATCGAAAGACACCGGTCGTCATGGATTGGCATGCGGATGCCGTCTTCTTTCCGACGATTGCCAAAGAAAGTCCAGATTGTGCGTGGATCAACTTTCAACACGTGACGGCCATCAAGAAAGACGGAAAAGAGACTCTCATTCAGTTTTTGACGGGGGAATCGGTCAAGGTTCACGTGTCCGACCATACCGTGTCGAGACAAAAACAACGGTCAATCGAATTATCGTACGCTTTTCAAAAACGTTTCCATGACAGCACATTGCAACACGCTTAAGGATTGAATTCAATGACAAACCCCTCTATGATGAAGAAGAGATATCATATGTGTATTTGCACATCATCCGAAAGCGAGGGGTTTTTATGTTTTTTGAAAAAATGATTGAGCGAGGGAAACTGGTTATCGTGTTTCTTCTCGTCGCAATCGTCGTGGGTGTGCTGACGTTCTTCCAGCTCCCTAAACGTGAGATTCCGGAAACCGGGATCAATATCGTACTCGTTCAAACACCGTATCCTGGTGCGACAGCGGAAACGGTTGAACGGAATGTTACCGGCGTGTTAGAAGAGGAACTACGTAGTTTAGAAGGAGTAGAGAACGTGACGTCGATTTCGGCTTCAGAGTTCTCGAACATCACGGTCGAGTATGCGGATGGAACCGATCAGGCAGAGTTTCAGGCGAACGTTCGACAAGCGTTGTCGGATGCGACACCTAAACTTCCTGAAAACGCGCTTGCGCCAACGGTCAATGATTCACTCGGGCAGTTACCTGTCGCATCGTATTTATTGACAGCAGACGATCGTGGATCATTTGAGGATGTTCGATCAGACATCGAACAATTAGAGTCGAAACTTTTGCGAACGGATGGCGTGACGGGAGTCACGATCAAAGGGTTACCAGAGCAGGAGTATGTTGTGTCACTTGACTCGGAAGAGCTGAGTTCACGTCAGCTTGCCTTCCCGGACGTATTGACGGCCATTAACGAAGAATACAAGACGACACCGCTCGGCCGTCAATCGACTGAAGAGGGGATTTATCAACTGGCAATCGATAACTTGACGAATGTAGACGATATGGAGCAAGTCATCGTCGGCTCATTCAATGGGGAACCGGTCTTACTAGCAGATGTCGGGACGGTCGAAGAGACAGCGAAAAGTGAAACCGATCTCGTTTCATTAGACGGAAAGCCGGCTGTTTCGATTACAGTTCCGATTGAGTCGGGCTTGGATATTCCAACGATGCAAGACCGTGTCAACGAGGTAGTCGAAGATGGTCTTGGAGACTTAGACGGTTTTGAGCTCGTTCCATATTATGAGCAGGCAAAAGCGGTCGATGCGATCTTCTCATCGCTGACGCGTGAATTTATTGTCGCCATCATTGCTGTCATTGCCGTGACGACGATTGGTCTAACATTCTCTGGCTCGATTATCGTCAGTCTGGCAATTCCGTTGTCATTCTTGATCGCCTTGATCCCGTTACAGTTTACCGGGGTCGATTTGAACCAAATCTCGATTATCGGGGCAATCATCGCCTTAGGGATTTTGGTTGATGATGCGATTGTCGTCAACGACAACATCTTACGACGGTATCGTAACGGAGACTCGGCGATGCTTGGAGCAGTCCGAGGAACGAAAGAGGTATGGGGCTCGATTGTCACGTCGACACTCGCGGTCGTCTTTGCTTTCCTTCCGCTCACCTTGCTATCGGGCGCAAACGGTAACTTCATTCGCGCCTTGCCGACGGTTCTAGCCCTCTCTGTCTTGGCCTCGATGGTCATCAGTTTAACGCTCGTACCGATTGCGCAGTATCGTTTGAATCGTAAAGAAGTGAAAGTATCAAAACGTGAATCAGGTTGGCTCGGCGGACCGCTTAACCGACTCAGTAATTTCTACGCCGACCGCCTCTTACCGAGTGTCGCGAAGCGTCCGTGGACGTTTGGAATTGTCGGATTTGTCATCACGACTGCATTGTACGGTTTGATTTTACTCACGCCGTTTGAGTTCTTCCCAGCCGCGAACCGTCCGGAAGTCGTGACGAGTGTGACCTTCCCCGTTCAAACGGATTTGGAAGAGACAGAGACACGTCTTGAAGAAATTGAAGCGAGATTTAAAGAAGAAGAGGGTGTCGTGGAAACATCCGTCTTCGCCGGAGGAGGTCTCCCTGGTTTATTCACGGGTGGACTCGATCAGTCTGGTGAAAACACGGGACAAGTGGTCGTTCGTGTCGACAACGAATCAATCGATGCCATCGAATTGATTGATAAGTATACGAACGTGTTGCGTGAAGACTATCCAGACGCCGAAATCTTCTTAGATACGCAACAACAAGGACCGCCGGCATCCGCACCTGTCGAATTCACGATGCGCAGCGAGACGATTGATCAACTCGTGGCTGCACGTGACCAAGTGAAAGCCGACCTTGAAGAAATTGACGGGGCCATCGTCCTCGATAATATTAAAGAACCGTTCCAAACACTCACATACGAATTGAATCGTGAGGAAATGGCACGGGCCGGCGTGACGGCAAAAACAATCAGTGACCAAATTCGTCTCGTCACAGACGGTGTTCCAATTGGTACATTCGATGACGGAGTGGAACAACGTGACGTGAAAATCGTCATTGATGCAGAGGCGAACCGCGAAGCACTCGCCCTTGACGAGATTTTAGTTCCTGTCCAAACAGAAGCAGGTCCGCCCGTTGCCCCACTCAGTACATTCGTGACGGAAACGACAACAGAACAAATTCAGCAGATTCCTCGTGAGAATGGGGAGCGTTCGGTCACACTCCAAATCTATGCGAGCGAAGGCATGGATGAAGAGGCATTTAAACAAGATGTCGAGCAGGTGTTGGATGATGCGAAGTCGGGGTTAGAGGATGAAGGGATCACGTTCGACCAGTCCGGTGCGAGCGACACGCAGAACGAGTTCTTCTTAGAGCTTGCGACATTGTTCGTCGTCGTCTTGTTCTTGATTTACTTGATCATCGCATTCCAGTTCAACTCACTCTCGTTGCCATTACTCGTCTTGTTCACAATCTATCTCGCGATCGCTGGAGCGGTCGTCGGATTGTTCGTGACTCAGACACCGTTCAGTTTCATGGCATCGATGGGGATGGTCTCGCTTGCGGGAATCGTCGTCCGGAACGCAGTCGTCCTGTTCGAGTTTATCGAACAACGCATTCGTGAAGGATTACCGGTCACGACCGCCGTTTACGAAGCAGGGCGCGCTCGGATTCGTCCGATTCTCTTGACGGCGCTCACGGCAGTCGTTGCCCTCTTACCAGTCGCACTTGGGGAAGACCCGCTCTTCAAACCGCTTGCGATCGGCATCGTATCGGGTATTCTATTCTCGACTGTATTGACTCTCGTTCTTGTTCCGGCGTACTACCTGATTTTGGCGAAACGTCGTCATAAGGACAAACCATTTACAGAATGATTTAGCTTGAAGATGTGATGCCGTATGGTGTCACATCTTTTTTTGAACCATTTGTCACATGTTTTGGGTGATGTTGTATGGGTATAATTAGAAGAGAGGTTTTGAACAGTATGGGAGGGAATTGAAGATGAACGATTCATATACTTGGCTCAATCGCCGCAAAGTACGACCAGCGTACAGTGTGACCGGGAGCCGTTCGTGGTCGAGTGAACGCGTCGTCCGACCAGATCGCGCACGTGGGAAGATGGTACGTGATGTGAAACGTGTACGTCGTCCGTACGTAGACGAATACGGCAATCGTCGCTGGACGACGGGACGTGTGGTCGTCACGGATGCATCACGCAAAGCGCGGGCGCATGGACATGGCGATACAGCCGTACAATTAGAGTTCTCGACACCAACGCCATATGAACGTGTGAAAGAGATGATTCCAACGAAACGTGTTCTCGTTCCGGTCGTTGCTGGACTCGCGGTCGTCGGTGGGATTGCCGGTGTCGCCTATGCACTTCGCAAAAAGAAACGGAATAAGAAGAACTAAAAAAAATCGCCGAACTTTCGGCGATTTTTTTAGTTGAAGCGTTCAGCGAGGATGCGCTCGAGTTCACGTTGACCGAGTTCACGCATTTCTGCTTCATTCTCTTCATCGTATGCATCATCCGAGAAACGGCCGACAAATTCAACCTTGCCATTACCGAGTTCACGGAACACTAAGTTTTTGCGATCGTTGTAAAAGACGACACGGTATTCACGACCATTTTCATGATCATAGTTGAAGACGCCTTTGATGTGGTCCATGTTCTTCTCTTCCGGCTGATCCTCATCATCGTCCTCATCTTCTTCTGCTTCAGCAGCTTCGTTAGCTTCATCAAGCGCGTCGGCGAGGACTACCGTTTCTTCTTTTTCTTCCGTCTCTTCCTCAGATGAGACGACTTCTTTTTTTTCTTCTTCTGTCATGTGAAACGACCTCCTTTGCTTACTTTCCTATCATACCCACTTTTTATAGTTGTGACTACTCAAAATGATGCGAACAAACACGGACGACATTCGAAGATGACATGATCAACCGTTGAAATAACTGACGTTTGATCGATTCTGGGGCATCCACGGTCTTGAGCGCCTGTTCCATACATCCAAGCCAATGGCCGGCATGTGTCTCAGAAATGGGATGCTCATGATGAATCATCGCCAAGTTTCCACCGCCACGACGTTCCGAATACAACTTTGGACCGCCGAGCAACTGTGTTAAAAATTCAAATTGGTGCTGTTTGACTCGATCTTGATCTTCCGGAAATAGTGGAAGTAAAATTGGATCGGCATAGACGAGGTCATAGAACGCGTCAACGAGTTGTTGTACACCACGTTCGCCTCCAAATTGTTCATAGGCACTCACATATATTCCCCCTCATACGTTCAGTCTAATCGATTTCAATCGAAAAAGGGAATGATGTAGGCTGTTACTTTTTTGGACAAGGTGTAGAAGAGGTTTCCCTCTACAAATGCTTGGGGATGGTTCATAATGAAGAAAAAAGGGAAGGAGTGTTCGCTAAAATGACAGTGACCTTTCACGTTGGTCGATCGGGGACGGGAAAAAGTGAACAAATGATCCATGAGGTCATTCAAGAACTGAAACAAAACCCGAGCGGGCCGACGATTTATGTGATCGTACCGGACCAGATGTCGTTTGAGATGGAAAAGAAAATGGCGACAGTCGATGGTTTGCATGGTTCGACGCGCATTCAAGTCCTTTCGATGCGTCGTCTCGCTTTTTTGATGATGCGAGATGCCGGTGTAGCGACAGATCAATTCTTAGACCAGACGGGGACCCATTTGTTGTTACGAAGGGTCGTCGAGATGAGCGAAGAACGATTGACCTTGTTCCGCCGTACGATGAATCAGTTCGGATTTTATGAAGAATTGAACCAATTAATCTCGATGCTGAAGCGAGGGCTTGTTGAACCGGAGCACTTGTTGCGGTTAAGCGAACAGGCGCAGCACCGTGCTTTGAAGTTACAAGACCTTTCCATCATCTATGAAGGATTTTTAAAGATGACGGAAGGTAAGTCACTTCATGCAGAAGACTATTTCAACGTCATGTTGCAAATCCTTCCGGAAACAGATTTGACGGATGTGCGTGTCTATGTGGACGGATTCAACGAGTTTTCAGAGCAGGAGTTGGCGGTGCTCGTTGCACTTGCAGAGAAGGTCGATGTCGATGTATTGCTGACAATCGATCCTATCTCCTTGTATCGTCTAAATCCATTGTTTGGACCGACGCAGCGGACACTCATGCGTTTCAAAGAACTGTTGACAGAACGGCAGATTCCTTCTCGAGACGAGCTGTATGATACCGTCTATCGTTATACGCATCCGAGTCTCCGTTATCTAGAGGCTACATTCGACCAATTGACGGCGGAACCTTACACTGGTTCAGAGAACCGAATCGATTTACATGCCGCAGTCGACCGAACCGTCGAGGTGGAGGCGGCCGTTCGAGAAGTCATTCGTCTGACACGTGAAGAAGGATATCGTTATCGGGATATCGCACTCGTATCGCGTTCACTCGACGAATATGGTGATTTGGCATCTCAGGCGCTACAAAAGATGGGACTGCCCTATTTCCTTGATGAACGGCAACCAATGCTCGACCACCCGCTTGTCGAACTGTTGAAAGCGACGATTGACATCGCTCTACGTGGATATCGAGAAGAGTCCGTATTCCGTGCCCTTAAAACAGAACTCGTCGTCCTCGATCCGGTACATCGTCGTACGTCCGTTGACCGGCTTGAAGCGTTCGTTATCGAACGGGGGATCAAACATTATCATTGGCACGACGAATGGCAGTTGCGTCGTCGTTCCGGGGAGGAAGCACGCCTCACGAGCGAAGAACTCGATATTGAGGCTGAGCTGAATCGGTCTCGGGAACGTGTTATCGAAACTTTTGATCCATTTCTATCAGATTTAAAACAGGCGAAGACGATGCAGGCTTATACGCACGCCATGTATGCCTTTCTAGAGCGTGTCGGTGTATCAGACTGTCTGACGCACTGGCGCGATGAGGCGATTGAAGAGGCGGAACTACTCGAAGCGCGTGAGCATACTCAAGTATGGGACGCGGTTTTGCACTTGCTCGAGCAGCTAGAAGCCGCAGCTCCGGAAGAGACGTTGTCGACGGACTTATTCCTCCAGATGATGGACACCGGACTAGATAGTCTTCGCTATGCCTTGATCCCACCTTCGCTTGATCAATTGACGATAACGGATTATGTGCGTGGTCGATTGATAGATAAGAAAGTCGTCTTCTTGCTCGGAGCGAATGAAGATCAAATTCCTCTTGTCACGACACAGTCGAAACTGTTGACCGATCAAGATTTGGATTTCATGCATGAGAATGGACTTCGTGCCGGTAAGGCGACAGAGCACTTGTTCGATGATGAAACGTATTACCTATACAAAGCTGTGACGGCACCGAGCGAGCGTTTATACATTAGCTACGCACTAGTCGACAGAACGGGGAAAGCCGTTCAGCCGGCGCGGTTTATCGCTGACTTGAAGGCGCGACTTCACCAAAACGTCATCAAGACTCATTTTGCTGAAGCAGGTGAGCACCGACCACGTGATCAATTCGCCTTCTTGACGAATGTGAATCAGACGGCGGCGGTGACGGCACTTGAACTTCAGCGGTTGAGTCGTCATTATCCGATTCAAGATATGTGGTTTGCTGTCTATAATGAACTGTTGAAGCATCCGGATGGACGGGAACGTCTCCAGTTGTTGACGAGCGCGCTCTTCTATCAAAACATCCCGGAATCGTTGGATGATCGTGTCGCAAAATCCTTATATACTCCGTCGATTCGGGCGAGTGTCTCACGTCTCGAGACATTCCAAGCCTGTCCGTTCAAACATTTCGCAAGTTATGGCTTGCGTCTGAAGGAACGACGGTTGTATCGACTCGAGGCCCCGGATATCGGGAATCTGTATCACCGGACCATCGAACATATGTCGCAGACGGTGAAGATGGACGGAAAGGAATGGCGAGATGTCACTCCTGACGAGTGCTCCCATTTAGCGGAGCAGGCGGTCGAGCTCGTGACCCCAGAGATTCAGCATGCCATCTTGATGAGTTCGAATCGTTACGCCTACTTAAAGAAAAAATTGACGGACGTCGTCAGTAAGACGGCAGAAGTGTTGATTGAACAATCCAAACGAGACGGCTTTGACCCGGAAGCGTTTGAACTCGCGTTCGGCAGCGGACAATTTCCACCCGTTTCGTTCACATTATCGAACGGGGCGACATGTGAACTAGTCGGTCGAATCGACCGTGTGGACACTGCGATGGTCCACGACCAGCTATACGTCCGAATCGTCGACTATAAGTCGAGTAAACGTGAAGTCGACTTTGCAGAAATTTATTACGGTCTGGCGATGCAGATGCTCATCTATTTGAAGGTATTGATTGAGCAGGCAGAGGTGTGGACAAAAGAGAACGTCGCACCTGCTGCGGCGCTCTATTTCCACGTGCACCGACCACTCGTTCCACCTGCTAGTTCTGAAGAAGAAACGCGTCAAAAAGTATTGGAGTCGTATCAGATGCAAGGGCTATTAGTAGATGACCCGGAAATTTTAGAGATGATGGACCGCTCGGCGAAAGGCTCATCCAAAAAATCAATTGTCATTCCGGTCAAATATAAAAAAGATGGTACGCCTGACGCCAACACCTTGAAGAAAATTGTGACGCCCCCTCAACTTGAGCAGTTGATGGACCATGCGTTCGACGTCGTCAAAGCGAGTGCCGAGGAGATGTACAAAGGAAAAATTGACGTAGAACCTTATGAATATAAAGAACGGCGCCCGTGTCAGACGTGTCCGTATCAGAGTGTCTGTCATTTTGACGAAGCGCTCTCGAATGCGCCTCGTAAATTGAAGAAGCTCGAGAAAGAAGAGGTATTTCAGGAGTTAGGAGGCGATGACCGTGAAATGGACGAATGATCAGTTCGCCGCGATTGAAGCAAGAGGGAGTCACGTGCTCGTCTCGGCTGCGGCAGGGTCCGGAAAGACGGCAGTTCTTGTCGAGCGGTTGTCTAGTCGATTGCTTGACGAAACGGATGAACTCACGGCAGACCGGATGCTCGTTGTCACCTTTACGAACGCGGCAGCGGCAGAGATGAAACGACGAATCGCAAAGGCACTTGAAGAGGCGTTGCGCGACGACCCGACAAATGAATATGTCCGAAAACAGCGACAAATGTTGAACCGGGCGCTCATCACGACCATCCATTCATTTTGTCTAGAGGTGATTCGTGAGAACTACTACCTGTTAGATTTGGATCCGGCGTTCAAGATTGCGGAAGAACGAGACCTCGTCCTCTTGCAGGATGACGTCTTAGAAGAAGTGCTTGAGGAAGAGTACGGGAAACAAGATACCGATTTCTTCGCTCTTGTCGATGCGTATACGTCAGACCGGGGTGACAGCGAAATCGAGGATTTGATTCTTGGCTTATATCACTATGCGCGTACTCTCCCAAACCCTGATGCTTATTTAGATCATCTCGTATCCATGTACACGTTCGGAGAAGATCCTGATGAGGAAGCAATCCTGATTGAGTTTGGACAAATGCTGTGGCATGACATCAAAAAAGCCGTACGAGATCTTCGGAAACTTGAAGCGGAGCTTCGGGTCGCTGGGTATGAGCCACAGTCTGAAAACATCCGGCAAGCAATTTTTCCGTTCGAACAACTTGAAGGGGAGACCATTGTCTGGAGTGAACTCGAGACGGCGGCTCGTGCGATGAAGTTTGGCACGATGAAGGCTGTTCCGAAGAAAGAAGAGCACCAGATTTACCACGAGATCCTCAAACCGGCTTACGACCAAGCGAAGAAAAAATTGACAGCAGCGGTCGAACAGGCTCGGGTCAGTGGGGCGGACTTATTAGAGAGCGTCTCGATGCAACAACCGCTCGTTGAAACACTCGTTCGAACCGTCCGTGCGTTCGCCCAAGCCTATGAGCAGGCGAAGCGCGACCGTGCCTTTGTCGACTTCAGTGACTTGGAACATTATGCGCTCGCCATTTTACGACAAGATGGGGGACCGTCCGATGTTGCAGCGCTCTATAAGGAACGTTTCGCTGAGGTACTCGTTGATGAATACCAAGATACGAACGAGATTCAAGAAACAATCATCAACCTGGTCGCAAATGAACGAGAGGAAATCGGGAATTTATTTATGGTGGGCGACATCAAACAATCGATTTATCGATTCCGCCATGCAGAACCGGGTCTTTTCATCGATAAGGCGACACGCTTTAGACAGGCGAACACAGGGAAACGGATTGACCTCTCTCAAAATTTCCGAAGTCGTTCCGAAGTCCTCTACGGGATCAATGATTTGTTCGTCCAGCTCATGGACGAAGAGGTCGGCGAAATCGCATATGATGAGGCGGCACAACTTGTTCCTGGACGTGAGTATGAACCGATTCCGGCGGACCCTGAGTTTATTTTAGTCGATGGCGCGAGTCGTGAGTTATCGAAGCAAGAAGTAGAAGGGCGGGCGATCGCTACTCGCATCTTAGAACTCGTATCGGGAGACGAACCGTTTAAAGTGACGGATGAATCAACTGGTCAACTCCGAAACTGTGAATATCGGGATATCGTGATTCTCGTTCGTTCGAAAAAAGAACGTGTGGAGCAATTGATGGACATTTTGACACAGTACAATATTCCGGCCTACACCGACTCGGATGGCGGGTATTTTCAAGCGACCGAGATTCGGATGATCCTGGCACTTTTGAAAGTGATTGATAATCCACTTCAAGACATCCCACTTGCCGGTGCGCTGCGCTCCCCGATGTTCCGTTTTGATGATAGCGAGTTGGCACGGATTCGACTTGAATCAGAAGATTCTTTCTATGAGGCGCTCAAGGCGAAAGCGGATGACGATGATGAGCTTGGCGTAAAATGTGGCGAGATGCTTGACCGCCTCTCCCGTTGGCGTACTTATGCACGAAATCATAGCCTGTCGGAATTGATTCAACAGTTATTCAATGACACCGGGTTTTATGACTTCTCAGGGGGATTACCTGGAGGAAAAGGGCGGCAGGAAAACTTGAAGGCACTTTATGACCGGGCCCTAGCCTATGAGCGTAGTGGCTATCGAGGTCTTTATCGCTTCTTACGTGTGATGGACCGACTACAGGATACTGGTGAAGATTTGTCAGAGGCGCGGTCGCTCGGGGACGAGGAAAACGTCGTTCGTATCATGACCGTGCACAAGTCGAAAGGACTTGAGTTTCCGGTCACGATTGTTGCCCAACTCGGAAAACAATTTAATAAACGCGATCAAATGCAACGTGTCATTTTCCACAAACAGTACGGCATCTCACTCGATGCGATTGACGTCGTGACACGTACGAAATCGGAGACGTTCGTGAAAGAGATGATTCGACGAGATTTAGATGCGACGATGAAAGCAGAAGAGATGCGCGTGCTTTACGTGGCCTTGACACGTGCGAAAGAAAAATTGATTCTCGTGGGAACGGTAGGCGAACCACTCAAACACCTTCAGCAGTGGCTTCAGGTCGGTCAATCTGGAGGTTTATTGGCGAGTGAGGCGAGGCGAGAGGCAAAAACGTATCTCGATTGGATTGCACCGGCGCTTTTACGCCTTCCGAGTGCCACTTCGTTTATCGAATCATTCGGCTTCACGGTTCCCTCTACTTTCCAAGAATCGACTTCATGGATTTATCGTGTCATCGGAGAAGCGGACCTTGCGGAGATTGCGACTCTACAAGAGATGATGGCACAGTTGCACCACGTCCAACGATTTGAAGCAATCGATTTTCCGATTCAAAATGAAGAAGAGACGATTCGTGCCGTACAACAAGCTTTGACCTACGAATACCCTGCACAGGATGCGGTACGTACGGCGGCGAAACAGACGGTGACCGAACTGAAGCGGGCGATGCAACTCGAACAGGCCGCTTTCGAAGATCCGGTACGTCCGGTCGATACCCCTTATCGGGAACCGAAATGGCGTCAAGTCAAACAGACCGGTGCGGAACGCGGGACGACGTTACACTTGATTTTCCAACTGGCTGACCCGAACCAACCGATTGTCGACCAAATCAATCAATGGGAAATGCAAGGGATGCTCAGTCCGATCGAGGCAGAGACGGCACGCCTCGCCATCCCGGATATCGAGATGTTTTTCCAAACAGAAGTCGGTCAAGCGCTCGCTGGTGCACTAGAGCGAGGGACGGCATGGCGAGAGCTACCTTTCACCTACACGGTGCCGGCCGAACGCGTCAATCCGAATGGACACTTTACGGATGAGCATGTCTTGATCCAAGGGATTATCGATTGTCTGTATTTCGATGGGGATTCGTATGTGCTTCTCGATTATAAATCGGATGCTGTCACGCATCTATCCGATTCCCGGGAAGAGGCACATGAGCGATTGCGAGATCGATATGCGATTCAACTACAATTATATCGAGAGGCGATTGAGACGATCTGGAATATTCGGGTCGAGCGAACTTTGATTTATTCGCTTGATCTGCAGGAAATCGTGACCGTGTCGACTAAATAAATGTGAATAAATGAAGAGCGATGTCAGCTATAGGACATCGCTCTTTTCCTATGTGCAAATTCACATTCGATTTCGTTGACAATCGAGTTGGAGAGGAGTAATTTATTTTATATAAAGAATTGTTCTGTTTAGAACAATTCGATTCGGAACGATAAAGGAGTGAATAAGAATGACCGAGACAAATACAAATCGGGCACGGGAGATGATGCAATCATTTTGGCGTGTGCAGCGTGTCCTGATTCGTCTCATGCATCAGACGGCGCAACAAAACGATCTCACATTACCTCAACTGCACGGTCTGATGATGTTGAATGAACAGGGTGCGATTACGCAAAAGGAACTGGTTCAGCGAACGAGAATGCCAAAGAGCACGTTAAGTCAATCATTAGATGGTCTCGTGGAGAAAGGATTGATTCGTCGGGATATCAACCCGGATAATCGGCGAGAAGTTGTGTTGACCATTGACCAATCAGGTAAACGCTTGATTGAGGAGATTGAGCGACAAGAAGAAGGGACGGAATATCAATTGAATCAAATTTTGTCTCGTCTCGATCAGGATACGTATCATCATATGCTTACAGCCCATCAACATATTGCGGATGGATTGAACGAAGGGCTCACAGATTGTGAAGGAGTGTGTCGACATGATTAAGTTATTGAAACGTCTCGTTACTTATAAATGGGCTGTTCTGATGGTTTTATTGTTTGTGTTCGCGCAGTCGTTAGCAGATTTATTTTTACCGACGTTGATGGCGGACATTATCGATAATGGGGTCGTGACGGGCGATACCGGCTACATTTGGCAAATGGGCGGAATCATGCTTGGTGTGACGGGACTTGGAGCACTTGCTGCTATTGTGGCCAGTTTTTATTCTTCAAAGGCGGCGATGGGATTTGGTCGTGACTTACGAAGACGTGTGTTCAATCATGTGGAACGCTTCTCGCTTGAAGAGTTCGATCGTGTCGGGACGGCTTCGCTCATCACACGGACGACAAACGACATCACGCAAGTGCAACAGGTCATCATCATGATGCTACGAATGGTTGTGAGTGCGCCGATCATGTTTGTCGGTGGATTGATCATGGCGACCTCGAAGGATGCGACGTTGTCTCTTGTCATTGTTGCCGCAATGCCGGTACTCGTCATCTCGATTTTCCTCATTTTTTGGAAGGCGATGCCGTTGTTTAAAAAGGTACAGAATCGATTGGACCGGCTCAATCTTGTTCTCCGAGAAAATCTGACGGGCATCCGTGTCATCCGAGCTTTCAACCGTGAAAAAGAAGAACAGGTTCGATTGACGAAGGCGAATGAACGGTTGACGGACGTCTCAATCAAAGTGAACCAAATCATGGCGTTCCTCATGCCGGTCATGATGCTCGTGATGAACTTGACGGTTGTCGGCGTCATTTGGTTCGGGGGGATTCGGATTGATAACGGTGCGATGCAAATCGGAGATTTGATGGCGTTCATTCAATACGTCATGCAAATCATGTTCGCGCTCGTCATGGCATCAGTCATGTTCATCATGGTTCCTCGGGCTTCTGTGTCTGCCAACCGGATCAACGAAGTGCTCGAGATGAAACCTTCACTGATTGATGACGGGACAAAGACTGCGGACATTGAGCAAGGGACACTCGTATTTGATCACGTGACCTTCTACTATCCGGGTGCTGAAGAACCAGCGCTATCCGATGTGAGTTTTTCAGCGAATCCAGGTGAGGTCACAGCGGTGATTGGGGGTACGGGGTCAGGTAAATCGACACTCGTCAATCTGATTCCAAGATTTTACGATGTGACGTCGGGGACAATTCGCGTGAATGGTGTTGATGTCCAAGCGGTTCCACAAGAGGCACTTCGTTCGAAAATCGGGTTCGTTCCACAAAAGGCGTTGCTGTTCACAGGTACGATTGCTGAGAACATTCGATATGGGAAGACCGATGCAACAGTGGAAGAAGTCGTTCATGCCGCATCCATCGCGCAGGCAAGTGACTTTATCGAGAAGATGCCAGACCGATATGAGGCTGTGATCGAACAAGGTGGGTCAAACGTGTCGGGTGGTCAAAAACAGCGTCTGTCGATTGCGCGAGCTCTCGTTCGGAAACCGGATTTATATGTATTCGACGACAGTTTCTCGGCACTTGATTTTAAAACGGATGCCGCCCTTCGCAAAGCGTTAAAAGAAGAAACGAAAGATGCGACGGTACTGATTGTTGCACAACGTGTCAGCACGATCATGGACGCCGACCGAATCATCGTTCTAGAAGATGGAGCCGTTGCCGGAGTCGGGACACATGAGGAATTATTTGCGACGAATGCGGTCTATCAAGAAATCGTGAAATCGCAATTGTCTGAGGAGGAAATCGCATGAGTGAGAAACAAGCAAATACGCGACAAACTCATGGGGGACACGGCGGTCCAGGAGGTCCGGGCGGTGGAAATATGATGATGATGGGCGAAAAGCCAAAAGCATTCAAAGTCACGTTCCGTCGTTTGCTTGCCTATTTGAAACCACGGCGAAACACGTTGATTGCTGTGTTTGTCGCGGCGATTTTAAGTACAATCTTTATGATTGCCGGTCCGAAAATCATGGGAATCGCCATCACCGAACTGTTTGAAGGGGCATATGCGAAGTTTACAGGTGTGCCAGGGGCAGAAATTGATTTCACGAGAATCGGACAAATTTTGTCGCTCCTCGCTGGCCTTTACGTCATCAGTAGTCTATTCAACTACGTGCAACAATATTTGATGTCCGGTGTTGCCCAAAAAACGGTCTATGATTTGCGCGAAGACGTGAACAAAAAGTTAGAACGACTTCCGCTCAAGTATTATGACGGACGCTCGAACGGGGAGACATTGAGCCGGGTGACGAATGACATCGACTTGATTGGGAGTACGCTACAACAGAGTGTCACGTCATTCATTACTTCCATCGTCACCATCATTGGGATTTTGATTATGATGCTGTCGATCAGTCCTCTGTTGACGGTTATCTCTCTTGTGTCCCTTCCGCTCACGATCTTTGCGATTCGTCCGATTTTGAAACGGTCGCAACAATATTTTTCCGATCAACAGCGTCACCTTGGACGACTGAACGGCCATGTGGAAGAAATGTATACAGGGCACGCGGTCGTCAAAGCGTTTGGTCGGGAAGAGACAGCTGTGCGTGAGTTTGACGATGTGAATGAGGAGCTTTACGATGCAGGACGGAAAGCGCAATTCATTTCCGGAATCATCATGCCGATGACGATGTTCATCGGGAACATCAGCTATGTATTGATTAGTGTCGTCGGCGGTATTTTGGTCACGCAGCGCAGCATCTCCATCGGGGACATTCAAGCGTTTATCACATATACACGTCAGTTCACCCAACCAATCACCCAGACAGCGAATATCGCAAACATCGTCCAGTCGACGGTTGCCGCGGCGGAACGTGTATTTGAACTGCTGGATGAAGAAGAAGAAGTGAAAGATGTGACGACCTATCAATTAGAACGTGCCGAAGGAAATGTCACGTTCCGTCATGTCGATTTCGGATACGGCGACGACCTACTCATTCAAGATATGAATCTCGATGTGTTGACGGGCCAAACGGTGGCCATCGTCGGTCCGACAGGCGCCGGCAAAACGACGTTGATTAATCTCCTCATGCGTTTTTATGAGTTGAATGGTGGAGAGATATTCATCGATGGGAAAGACTCGCGTAAAATGTCGAGACAAGATTTGCGACATACGTTCGGAATGGTCTTACAGGACACGTGGCTATTCAACGGGACGATTCGTGATAACATCGCCTATGGGAAAACGGGTGCGACTGAGACGGAAATCGTCAACGCGGCGAAAACGGCGCATGCGGATGCATTCATTCGAACATTGCCAGACGGATACGACACCGTGTTGAATGAAGAGGCCAATAACATTTCACAAGGTCAAAAACAGTTACTGACGATTGCGCGAGCAGTATTGGCGAACCCACCGATTATGATTTTAGACGAAGCAACGTCGAGTGTGGATACGCGTACTGAGATTTTGATTCAACAGGCGATGAAACGGCTGATGAACGGGCGGACGAGTTTCGTCATCGCTCACCGTTTATCGACCATCAAAGATGCGGATTTGATTTTGGTTATGGACCAAGGTCGGGTCATTGAGCAAGGAACACATGAATCGCTTCTTGAAGCTGGTGGTTTTTATGAAGAACTTTACAATAGTCAGTTCGCTGAAAAAGAAGTCGTATAACTAGAATACAGGTTTTGGGGCAATGTGATTAGGCAAAAGACGTACGAGGTGAGTTTCGTACGTCTTTTTATTTTGTGTAACAATTACAAATCCGTTAAAATAAAAAAATGGGATAAAAAATGGAGGAACAATTATGGTTAAAATCTTACTTGCGGAAGACGAAGAAGTGCTACGCATGCTTGTTATGGATACATTAGAAGATGAAGGATATGACATCGACGAGGCACAAGATGGAATTGAGGCCTATCGATTGATTGAAGAAAATGAATATGATTTGGTCATTGTGGATCATATGATGCCCGGCATGACAGGGCTTGAAGTGATTGAAAAAGTACGGAAGTTACCAGGGCGGCAAGAGACGAAAGTGATGATGTTGACGGCGAAAAGCCAACAATCTGACCGTGATTGCGCGAACGAGATTGGTGTCGACTACTTCATTTCTAAACCGTTCAGCCCACTTGAACTCGTCAAAATCATAGGAGGCATCGTGAAGTGAAAAGGTGGTTTAAACAAAAACTCGGACGCGACATCATGGTCGTCCTTTATTCCTTCCTCGTCATTGCGTTGGTCGGATCGGCATTGACATATGTCTACATCGAGAACCGCTTAGAGGCGAATGAAGCGAGATTACGTCAGTTAGACGAACGCGTTAACCGTTTGACTACGCTTTGGGATGAGTGGCAGGCTGACCAATATGATACACGAGGCTATCTCTTGTTCGGTGACACCGCGTCGCTCGAACGTTCAAGTGCGAACGAGGCGAAGTTTCAACAAGAAATCAATTGGTTCAAAACACAAGTCCAGACGCGTCAAGGTGAGCTGTTCGCAGAAGATCTTCAGCAGTTCCACGACTTTTACTATGATGTGATCATTCCGGTGACGTATGAATATGCCCAAGCGCAACAAGATGGGGAAGTCACAGAGACGTTTATCGATGCTCAAACGATTGCCGAGTTGCCGACGGCTCAGCGCTTGATTGATCAAGGACTCGTCCAATTTAATCCACAACGTGGAATCGACATCCTCGGACCGATTGATGAGGTAGAGTCTGCCCTCGGAGAATATCGTGAGTTGATGGCATCTGAAAAAGAGGCCGTCTACGCTGAATGGCGACAGAACAACAATATGCTTCAATTCTTGTGGATCATGAGCATCGCCTCGTTCGCCGTATTGATCTTATTGTTTGTCCAGCCGTTCCTACGCCGTCAAACACGTTTGATTTCACGACTTTCCATCGCATCGAACCGCTTGTTAAAAGGGGAAATCGTTGATTTGAGCGATCAGATGAAACGAGAAGATGAGATTGGGACGATGTCTCGATCGTTCCATAAGATGGCTGAGACACTTCGTGACAACGAACGTCATTTGATTGAGAAGAACCACGAACTACAGGCGCAACAAGAAGAATTGATTGCCCAACAAGAAGAATTGCAGGCACAGCAACAAGAACTAGAAGAAATTTTAGAACAGACGCAACAAAACGAGCAACACCTCGCGTATCGGAATGAATTGACGGAGACGTTAGCGTCACGCGATTCGCTTACGGCCTATCCGGAAATCATTGAGAAACTGGTCACGATTACAGATTCAGAGGTCGGTGCACTCGTTTTCGTGGATGAAGCGGGTACGTATCGCGTGACGAGCCACGGCTTGAACGATACGTTGTCTCGTCAGTTGCTCGATAGCGAAAATTCCGTATTGACGCGCGCGATGACATTGAAGACGACGGTACACTCGTCGAAACAAGTCGCGAGCGACCATCCGCTCCCGTATCCGTACTATATGTTTGAGACGGCGGTACCGGTCCATGACCCGACAGATGATTCAATCATTGCCTTCATCTATCTGGTCCGATACAAAGATCGTTTCACCCAAACCCAGATGGGCGACATCATGTCATTCGCTCGTCAGCTCTCGCTTTCTCTCTTACGGATGCGTCTATTTGAAGAGATGAAACGTGAGAAAGGAAAGACGGAGCGAATTCTCGATTCGATTCGAGAAGCGGTCGTCTACATCGACCACTCGACGAATGACGTGTTCGTCAACCGTCCACTCTATGAGATGTTCCCTGAGTTAAGTGACGTCAGTTCACAAGACCTTGAAGAAGAAACGTGGGAAGAATGGCGGAATCGTCTTGTTGAAACGGTCGATCAAGCGGAGGACTTTACGAAGTATACGAATCGCCTGTTCACCGAAGATTTCCCACATGACAGTGTAAGCTTCTCGATTCGTAAGGGCGAAATGAACTTGCAGATGTATGCAGAGCGCATCATTGTCGGCGGACTTTCAAAAGGTACGCTTCTCGTCTTCCGAGATATCACGAGTGAGACAGAGGCGGAGCGATTGAAGAGTGAGTTTATCTCAACCATCTCGCATGAACTGCGTACGCCGCTCTCGTCCATCTATGGATTCACGGAATTGATGGTCAAAAAACAGTTGCCGAATGAAAAACAAGCTAAATACTTGGAGACCATTCACTCCGAGACGGAGCGTCTGACACATCTCGTCAACGACTTCCTCGATGTGCAACGAATGGAATCCGGTAGTCAAATGTATGACCGGGAACAGCTTGATATCGAGCCGGTCGTCCGAGACATGTTGACGTTCTATGAGGCATCGTCGTTGAAACATGAATTCGAATTGATTGCAGATGATGCACGTCCATATGAATTATTCGTCGATTGCCAGAAGTTCAAACAGTTGATGAGTAATCTATTGTCGAACGCCGTGAAGTATTCTCCAAGAGGTGGAAAAATCACGGTCGAACTTGCGCATCACGAGCAAATCGTGTCCATTAAAGTGAAGGACGAAGGAATCGGGATTCCAAGTGACGCGCTCGATCGCTTATTTGATAAGTTTTATCGTGTCGACAACTCCGACAGTCGTGAAATCGGCGGTACGGGACTCGGATTACCGATTTGTCAGGAAATCGTCCGTGGTCACAACGGCCAAATCCATGTAGAATCGATTCAGCATGAGGGCTCGACGTTCATCGTTGAAATCCCAAGCTATGAGTACGCTGTCCAAGAGGCAGAGACGACTCCTGTATAATGTATGGGCCATCCCTTGAGGATGGCTCATTTTTTAGAATCGTTCGCTTGACCAATCGGGAGAGAGTTCGTGTACAATGAAGACTGTACAACATCATAAAGGGGGGCATTTGAATGCCACTGATTGCATTCTTGCACACGCACGTTACGAGCTGGATTTTGTTACTTATTTTGTTTGCCGTGGCCTATATCGGTTATAAGAACGGCAACAAGAGTGGAAAGATCGCACATATGGCGTTTCGACTCATGTTACTCATCGCATTCGGAACAGGACTTTATCTCTACCTTCAGTTGAATGGTGGCGGGACATTCTATCACGTGAAAATCACGGTCGGTTTATTAACTTTGATCTTCGGTGAGATGACGCTCGTCAAAGTCAAAAAGAAAAAACCGTCAAACGGACTATTTGGCGGGTTTATCGTCTTGGCACTCATTACGATTTTCATCGGCTATGCATTGCCTTATGGACAATCTTTCTTCAACAGCTTTATTCAATAAGACGTTCCCACTTCGCACACCGAAGTGGGATTTTTTTGTTTGTACACAAATTATTAGGGGAAAATAAAAAAATCAGTAATTACGACGATGAGGTGAAACGATGGATCAACAGATGATGGAATGGACACGAGTTTTACACGCACGGAAATGGATGAAACAAACTGAATCATTTTTACCCTTATGGCACGGCTATATCGGCTACAAGTTCGGACTATTCGATGCGCTTCAAGGTGGCGCGAGCATGGCGGAGATGAATTTACGTCTAAAACGCCCATTGACACAACTTGCGCTAGAGCGTTGGTTAGAAGTCGGGGTCGCCGTCCGTCATTTGAAAAAGAGAGGCTGGCGCTACTATCCGACGCGTGGATTAAAATATCAATTATCCGGTAACGATGAACGGAGCATCGGGTTCATGCTTCAAGAAATGATGGAGCTTCATATCCCCGCGTTAATCGCTTATCCGGAATTTCTAGAGTCTGGGAAGCAAAAGACGTTTGATGGAGCTGAACACGGTCAAGTCGTCGCGAAGACATCGACACTCGTCGAAACGGTCGCATTTCCAATCGTGCAACAACTTTTACGACAGGCAAATGTCGAATCGATGCTCGATATTGGATGTGGGCACGGCGGCTACTTACGTAAACTCCAAGCGCTCGAACCGAGTTGGGAACTGACAGGCATCGATTTAGAGGAAGAGGTAATCGAAGAGGCACGCTCGCGAGACGAGAGTGGCGACATTCATTTCGAAGTAGCTGACTTCATGAACTGGGAAACAGAAGAGCAATTCGATGCGGTGATGATGAACAATATGCTGTATTACTTCTCACCAGAAGAACGTATCAAGTTGCTTGAGAGACTACGGGAGCGTTTAGAAGAAAAGGGTGTCGCCATTCTCGTGACCCCGCTCGCCGAAACAGCGCTCGGTGGACGATTCGCTTCCGCGTTCAATGCGTTCATGACACTCCACGATAATCTGTACCCGCTTCCGACCATTCCACGATTGCGCCGGCAGATGCAAGAAGTAGGTTTTGATCAAATCCGCTTCATCCCATTCATTCCGGAAGGTTCTTGGTATATCGTCATCGCTGAGCGAGGAAAGACGAACCTGCTCAATCAACCGATTCAAAATTGAACTTGTCTCCCGTCATTCCTATAATGATAGAGAAGCATAAGAGACTATTCACATAGGGAGTTGTTGAGTGTGTCGAAACAAAGAGTTGCCGTTATTGGGGCAGGACCAGGTGGATTGGCTGCAGCGATGCTACTGGCGCATCGCGGTGTAGACGTCACCGTATTTGAGAAACAACCGTTTGTAGGCGGAAGAACGTCGCGCTTAGAAGTAGGTGAATTTGCGTTCGACCGAGGACCTACGTTTTTGAATATGCCTTATATTTTAGAAGAAATTTTTGAAGAGACAGGGCGTAATCTGCATGATTATGTCGAGATGAAGCAGTTGGAGCCGATGTATGATTTGTACTTCGACCGTGGGACGCGTCAACTCTCGATGACAACAGATCGTGATCAGATGTATCGCGCCATCGAAGAACAATTTCCAGGGAATGGCGAAGGTTACGAACGGTTCATGAGTGAACAGGCGATCAAACTGTCTAAATTGATGCCTGTGCTTCAGACCGCACATGACAAGCTTACCGACTATGTCTCGTTACGCGTGCTCAAGGCGCTACCGTTCCTCTCGATCGGTAAATCGCTTTATGACGTCTTGTCCGAGTACTTCACGAGCGAAGAGCTGAAGTATGCGTTCACGTTTCAGGCTAAATATTTGGGGATGTCCGCTTGGGAATGTCCGGGTGGATTCTCCATCTTGTCTTACATGGAACACGCCTACGGAGTGCATCACCCGATTGGCGGAGTGAACCAGCTGTGTCATGCGATGGCGAAAGTGATTGAAGAAGAGGGAGGCGTCATTCGTTTAGGCGAACCGGTAGAGCGTCTTCTCATGGATGATCAAAACGTGACCGGTCTCGTGTCTGGGAGTGTCCATTATGCGTTTGATGAAGTCGTGATTGGTGCTGACTTCGCACATGCGATGACGTCGCTCGTTCCAGACGGTAAACTAACGAAGTGGAGTCCGACTCAACTCAAGAAGAAGCGTTACTCGTGCTCGACATTCATGCTTTATCTCGGGCTCGACCATGTCTACGAAGATGTGGCGCATCACTCGATTCACTTCGCGGACGATTATGAATTGAATGTCAAAGAGATGACACAAGAATTGAAATTGAGCGAGGACTTCTCGTTTTATGTACAGAATGCCTCACGTATCGACCCGACACTTGCGCCTCCTGGCAAGTCATCGCTTTACGTTCTCGTACCGGTGCCGAACAATTTATCTGGCCTCCCGTGGGAGACGTTACAAGCGACCATGACAGAGCGCGTTCTCGATGCGCTTGAGACACGTTCCCCTTACCGAAACATCCGTCAACACATCGAGGTGATGGAGGCGTTGACGCCTGAGGACTGGGAAGCGTTTGGTGTATATGAAGGTGCAACGTTCAATCTAGGGCACAACTTATCGCAGATGATGTATTTCCGCCCGCATAACCAATTCGAAGAGCTCGACAACGTCTGGCTCGTCGGGGGTGGGACCCACCCAGGAAGTGGGCTGCCGACCATCTTTGAATCAGCGCGGATCACGACGAACCTTTTGCGTGACCGGGCAGGTGTCGGCCGATGAATATTAGCTTTGTCGGAGCAGGGGTCGGTACACTATATGCCGCCCTCTTATTGACAAAACGCAATCCGTCACTTCAAATCACGATTTATGAGAAAGAGGACCGGGTCGGTGGACGCTTGAACTACGTTGAATTCGATAATGGGGCGAAAGTCGATGAAGGTCCAACCATCGTCTTATTGCCGAGTAAATTGAAACAACAACTGATTGAGGCGGGTCTTCCTGAACATGAAGTGGAGTTGATTGAAGTCGATCCACTTTACCGCTTACGTTATCAAGACGGGACATCATTCTATAAATATCGGGAAATCGAGAGACAGGCGGAAGAAATCGAACGAACTTTCGGCGAAGGAGATGCCTTCCGTCAGTACATGTCCCAAAAGAAAGAAGAGTATCGGATTGGCTTCGATACGTTTTTAGATCGTAGTTATGCCTCAAAAGCGGAGTTGTTCGAGCCTAAACTACTTCTCCTTCTCATGCGGTTAAAAGCATATGAGACGGCTCATGCGAATATGAAACGCTTCTTTGAAGACGAACGTTTACGTGTCGCCTATAGTTTACAAACGCTCTATATCGGCGGAAATCCTTATGCCACTCCTTCGTTATATGGACTCATTCCTTATCGTGAACAAGAAGAAGGAGTCTGGTATGTAAAAGGAGGATATTTTTCGCTAGCGACGAAAATGGAACAAGAGTTGAAGCGTCGAGGTGTTCGTTTCGAGATGAATGCTACCGTCAATCGTGTCCATGTCACGGACGGGGTGGCCAATGGAGTCACGGTAAATGACGAATATGTACCGTATGATGCAGTCGTCGTGAACGGTGATTTTCCACTCATGGAGCGCCTGATTGATGGTGTGACGCCAAAGACGTATGAACCGTCAAGCGGTACGTTACTTCTTTATTTCGCCGTCAACGGCGAACTCGACTTACCGGTTCACCAATTCGATTTACCGAATGATTTTGAAGGATCGATGCGTACGATCTTTGAGGATGGTAAACTAAGTGAGTATCCAGCGATGTACACCTTTAATCCATCGCGAATGGATGCAACCCTCGCGCCAGAAGGAACGAGTGTATTATATGTTCTTGTCCCGGTTCCTCGAAAATTGGAACGAGAAGACTTTGAGGCACAAGGGACAATCGAACACCTATTAGGAAGAATCGAGGCATTCATGCCTGATTTCCGTGAACGCGTCATCGAGATGAAAGTCCGGACACCGATGGATGCTGAGCGATTCGGATTGTTCGAAGGAGGAAGTTTTGGGATTGCACCAAAGTTATCTCAGTCAGCCGCCTTCAAACCGCAAGCGAGACCATTCCCGAAAATCGAACGTCTCTATGCGGTGGGCGCATCCGTCCATCCATGCGGTGGCGTCCCTATCGTTATGATTGGGTCGCAATTACTTGTGAAAAAAATGGAAGAAGAAATGGGGGCAATGCATCGTGACGACACAAGAAGCGTATCGTCAATGTGAGGAAATCATGAAGAAGGGCTCGTTAACCTTTTACCGGGCCTTCTCTTTGCTCTCAAAACCAGACCGTCAAGCGGTCATGGCAGTATATACTTTCTGTCGCACCCTCGATGATGCGGTCGATGAATCAGACCGTCCAGAAGAGAGTTTGACAGCATTTTTGCATGACTTCGACCGCTTTTTAGCTGGTTACGACCAAGATGAAGCACTATGGGTTGCCCTTCGTGATGTGTGGAAACGTTATGACATGGACGTCGAACCATTTTTTGAATTGGCGGAAGGGATGAAATGGGACTTACATAAGTCGCGGTATGAAACGCTCGAAGAGACCGAGCAGTATAGCTATTATGCAGCGAGCACGGTCGGTCTGATGCTGCTCCCGATCCTTGTCCCAAATCAGGACGCTGCGACGACACGTCAGCTAAGGCAAGGCGCCATCGACCTTGGCATTGCGATGCAACTGACCAATATTTTACGTGATGTCGGTGAAGATTTGAATCGAGACCGCATCTATTTACCCCGTACGATGATGCGTCAGTACGGTGTGAGTGAAGCGATGTTACACCAACGAGAAGTGACCCCTGTCTTTATCGATCTATGGGAGGCGTTGGCGAATCGTGCAGAGTTCTTGTATGAACGGGCACGCGAAACCCATCATCTGTATCCACTCGCGAGTCGAAAGCCGGTACAAGCAGCGGCTCTTCTCTATGAAGGGATTCTTGATGCGGCACGTGCGAATCGACATGACGTCTTCACAAAGCGGGCATACGTATCGACCTTACAAAAAGGAAAGTTGTTGGCAAAACTATAAGCGATTCGATTCCCTGTAGACGCTCGATGGCGTCTACAGTTTTTTGTACGCAAAAAAAACCACTTTTGGCGGGGGACCAAAAGTGGCGTAAGCGTTATGTGATTCATTCATCGGGGAAACGAATGAATCGGTTTGTGATGAAGCCCTAAAGATGTGCCGGGATTCATGGGGAATGAATCAGTTGGGACATCTTCGTCGAAACAGGATGCTTGATGGACTAAGGGGGAACATCATACGCAAGCTGTCTCAACTACGGGATACGAGTGGGGAAACTCGCTCATCACTTTTTCTCGGGTGTGACAAGTTCAAAACGCGATGAGGCTCGGGGAAGCCATTCGATCGCTACAGGTGTAACAAACGTTACAGAACTGCTTGAACTCGAATATGATATTATCACGTCTTTCAATTGTCGACAAGTGTCGAAACTCGCGTTCACAAAATGTTCATATTGTCAGAGGTATGTCCTCTAACATCGATCGTGCAGCGAATTGTCCTGAAAGCGTCACCATCGGACTGCCACCGCCAGGATGAGTCGAACCGCCAGCGAACCAGATGTTCGATACATCTGTCGATCGCGGTGCAGGTCTAAAAAATGCCCCTTTTTTCGAGTTGGCCGACGTGCCATAAAGTGCGCCATAATACGCATAAAAATCGCGAGTCAAATCTTGTGGGGTCACCCGCTTATGGTAGAGCACCTCTTCTTCTTCCCAATCCACACCGAACATACGTAATCGTCTGCGAATCAAATGCTCATACGTATCTGCATCAATTTCGGTCAGATGTGCCGGCGCATTGACGAGGATGAACAGGTTGTCTCCTGCCTCGCCCATCGACGGATCGGTTGCGGATGAATTCGAAATATAGATTGTCGGTTCGTCTGCATAACGTTCTTCTTGGAAAAGTGCTTTAAATTCCCTTTCATAGTCGTCTGAGAAATAGACGTTATGGTGTGCCAAATTCAATCGTTTGGACAATCCGACCATCATGACGAATGCGGAAATCGAAGGTTCGACGGTATCGCGTGTCGGGACTGGGAAAGATGGGCGGTCTTTCGCGTCAACGAGTCGCGGGTATTGCGTCAAGAGTTCACCGTTGAGAAGAACGGCATCACACGAGATGACTTCTTGGTCATCGACGACGACCTCATGTGCTTTTCCGTTCAACACATCAATTTTCGTCACTTCATGACCGAGTCGGAACGTCACTCCGAGTTCGCTCGCCCGTTTGGCGAACCCTTTTGCGATATTCCAGTTTCCACCTTTCGCAAAATAGACACCTTCATTCAATTCCAAATGTGCGATAAGGGCGAACGTACCTGGCGTCACGTATGGGCTGCTACCAATGTACGTCGCATAGCGGTCGAGCGCCTGAATAATGCGTGGGTCCTTGAAATACTTCTTGTGAAGGGCGTGCAAACTTTGAAGTGGATGCACTTTGACCATGTCCGCCCAAAGACCGGGATCCAACTTTGTGTCCATTTGTGTGAAGAAGCGCTTATTCGCAATGTCGAACAGCTTTTCCGCTTCATCTAGATAGGCACGCATCTGATTGTGTTTCAACTGGTCACCGGTCAAACGCCGTACTTCGACCTCAAGTTTTGCCCGATCGGCACTGAACGTGAAGGATGACCCGTCTGTGTAGTGGTTGACGGTATGTTGATCGAGCTTGATTAACTCAAAATAGTCATCCGGATTGGCCCCGCTATTTCGAATGACTGAACGAAATACATCCGGCATCGTGATCGTATTTGGACCAAAGTCGAACCGGTGACCGTCGGTTATAATGGGCATGAGTTTGCCACCGACATGTTGATTCTTTTCAATGACCGTGACGTCATAACCTCGTGCTGCGAGCGTGACGGCGGCGCTTAGTCCACCGAGACCAGCCCCAATCACTACGATTTGTTTCATACAATTGTCCCCCTTTAGACGTCTGCTTAGGAATAGTGACGACCTTTCCACGTGATGGGCAACCGTCTCCATTTACGAATGACGGCGTTCCCGAGTAAGGTCAAGTAAGCGATTAAACTAAGTGGATGGTACCATGTACCGGACCCATTTGATTTCAGATCGACAGCGAGACGCGCGAGGAGCACGAAAATCGCTGCGCTAATCGTCTGCCAACTCGGTGAAAAGATCCAAGCGAGCATAGCCGTCAACTGGATGCCGTAATATGTCATGAAGTACAAGGCGAGTCCTACTGATTCATTCATTCCCTTGAATACGTTCTTTGAAAACCCGGTCCACACTTCTTCATTCGTTTCATACATGTCGCAGGAGATGAACGGGGAGACTTGAACGAGTGACGTGACTTTTTGATGACGTTTGAACGTTCGACATAAATCGATATCATCAATCAACGACGTTCGAATAGCAGCATGTCCGCCAACTTCCTCGTAGCTGTTCCGCTCGACGAGTACGTTCATGCCATTCGCCGCGGCAAATGCGGGGTGTTTCACTTTACGCCAAAACAAAGGCAGATGTTGGGCGATGAGCACGTGTTGCATCGGAATCAACAATTTCCCGAGAAATGTTGACGTCGGAAATTGAGGGAAACCTGATAAAAAGACGGCCTGCTCTCGAGCGAGCGTGGCATGCATGCGGGCGATAAAACTCGAATCGATCGTGACGTCCGCATCTAAAAAGAGAAGATACGGTTCAGTCGTGCGTGATGCTAGTTGATGACAAGCATGAACTTTTCCGGCCCAGTCATGGGGCAAAGGAACACCTTGGATGACGGTAAAACGGGTATCGCTCCCAATTGCATGATTCAATTTTTCATATGTATCATCTTCAGAGCGGTCCTCGTAGATATAGACGTGAGTCCCTTCCGGTATCGCCTGCTTTAAGTTCGAAATCAGTCGATCGACGTGACGCGACTCATTGCGCATCGGGATGCAGACGGCTGTCGCCGGTGTGCGTCCTGGGTCGGCGAGCGGTCTCAAGAACGAAAGATTGATTAGGGTAAAGATAAACATCGAGAGGGTGAGCAGCCATAAGATCATGAACGTCCCCTCCCAAGTCGGAACATCGTTTCTGTCCATTCAGCAAGATTACGACGTGGTCGAAAGAGCGGCACATAGGCATCAGACCGAATGATGGCGTCTTGTCGCACGTCGTCATAGAGCGCCTCGAGTGCTTGCGCGATTTCCTGCTTCTGAGCTCGTCGTGTCATCGACGTCACGACTACTGTTCGAAAGCGGACATATACAAGGGGTTCCGCATGGTTCTCAAACGAATAGTACATGGCGCATAATTGGACGGGGCGGTCGTTCAGTAACAACGTTGCGCCAGACTCGATTTCGACAGGTCGAAGTTCCTGTGGCATCTCTTGTCCTTGAGGGAACATCCAGACGGATTTCCCGGACGCGAGCAATTCATTCGCATAAGCCAGTGAGGCCCGTACATCGGAGAGACTTCCTTTTTTCACCGAGAAGGCACCGAGGTGTCGAAAGAACGGGAAGCGACGTAGTCCATCCTCATCCATCAACACATGAATATCGTGTCGTAAAAAATGTTCATTGATCATATACATGATGAGACCGTCCCACCACGCGCTATGTGTACTTAAAAATAATCCGGGGGTCGGAACGTCGTCCGTTCGGATATAAATGTTATGGAAGGTGGGACGTATTTGACGTTCCCGCACGAACGTCGAGAACAGGTTATTGAACCATTTCTTTTTGTGTGACTCGATCATCGCGACCCCTCCTTTCAAGTAGAATCACTCCGGATGTGAGGATGCTGAGGAGCCCGATACCGTAGAGACCTGCATTGACAGCCGTGACACCGAAGAGTGCGTGAAGCATGACGAACAAATAGACGCCGTGCCGGATGAACAAGGAATCAACAGCGCGTTCGTGACGCTGTAACAACCATGAGAAAATAAGGGATAACCCGAACCAACCGATAAAGTTTTGTGTCGGGATATCATAGTATAAGCCGTCATTCGCCCATTCCCAGTAGCCTTTCACGTTTGCCGCTACGGGATCGATTGCCATATCGAGCCATACGGCGAGAATCGGAACGAGCCATAAAATATTGTGGCGGAATGTGAAGAGACGGGCAACGGCAAAACTAGAGCCAATCACGGCAAGCCATGCCGCACCGATTGTGACAGGAACTCCAAAAACTGTCGGACCGAACGCTTCAGCATAAACGTATTCACTGAACGGGAATCCCGTCTTTACGCCGAGTGTCTCCACAGCGATTGAACCGAAGAAAATAAACGGAACAATCCAAGCTCCTTGTCGAATTCCTTGATAAAGAATTGTTCCACCTATCGCCCCGGCTAGCCATAAAAAGACGGGGTTTGCCCACTCGAGCCAAGGTGGAAGCAGGTCGAATCCAACTAAAATCAACCCAATGAAATACCAAACAATAAACCATTTCCAAATAAACGGATACACTTTCATTCCATCACCTCTACTTTTTATTCTAAAGCTCATTGAAGTCTTCGTCTAACAAATGCATGTACAAAAAAGAGCCTCGCTGAACGAGACTCTCAATTGGCCATCCGTTTTCGTCTTTTCACGAACGAGAAGGCGATGAATAAGACATAGAACGGGATGGCGATGAACCAAAATGTCGGCCATTCTTTCCAACGTGCGAACATCATATACGTCACATAGACGAGACTGATGGTAATGATGAACGAGTGACGTGGCAATGGTACATCTTTAAAACTCGGGATACGAACACGGCTGACCATCAACAAGGCGAGCCCTGTGAAGAAAATCGGTGTCAACAGTTCACTGACGCGGTCACCGAACGTTGTGATGACAGCGAGAAGTCCCCCGGCGGCCGTGATGGGGACACCAGAGAAGTAACTCGCTGCAACGTTTGTCGCAGATAAATTGAAGCGAGCCAGACGATAGGCGCCGAATAGCGGGAAAAGTGCCGCAAAAAACAATCCATAATTGCCGTAATCAATAAAGAAGGTGTAATAAGCGAGCATCGCCGGTGCGACCCCGAACGTTACGATGTCAGCGAGTGAGTCCAATTCTTTCCCAAAATCGCCAGCGACCCCGAGCATACGGGCGAGGCGCCCGTCTAAACTGTCGAGCATCATCGCGATGATGATTAACAGTGTGGCGTTTGAGAAGTCACCACGTGCGGCGTAGACGATGGCGACGACACCACAAAATAAATTTCCGAACGTAAAGGAGTTTGGGACCCACGAACGGATACGTTCTTTCCACATAATTTTGCCCCCAGTAAGGTCATTGGCTGAACCAGTGCCCGTTTGTAAATTGCAGTAAATCTTCAGGTGTTAATTCGATTTGATAGCCGCGTTTTCCGGCAGAAATGGTGATCGTCTCTCTGTCTTGAGCTGCTTCGTGCAGATAGACAGGGAACGGCTTCTTCGCCCCAATCGGAGAGACTCCTCCTCGAATATAACCGGTCAATGTCTCGAGCTCTTTCATCGGGACGGTCGATGCTTTCTTCGCCCCCCAAGCTTTTGCGGCTGCTTTTAAATCGATGTCACGCTCTCCAGAGATGAGAAAGAAGGCATATTGCTTTTTCTCGTTCATGAGACAAATCGTTTTATACAGTTCGTCGAGCGGTTTATTCAATGTCATCGCCACATGTTTAGCTGAGACATCGGTGTCATCAACTTCATACGTATGATAGGTGAACGGAATCTTCTTCTGTTTCAGTTGCCGAGCGGCGTTTGTCAGTTGCATCTGACTCATCCTTTCGTGACCGACTCCTTTTAGAATAGCAAATCAACCAACTTCCCGGCAATTGAACTTCAAAAAACTTTTCAGTAAAGGAAGGAGTTTGAAGGAATGACGAAGAAATGAACAGTGATTCATTTTGAAAGGGGAATGAAAATGGAGACGATTCAATTGACGACACACAATGGAGTAGGATGGTTGAAACTGAACCGACCTGAAAAGCTAAACGCCTTGAACGAGACGTTGCTTCGTGAAATGAAAACGGCAATCGACACATTTGAACAGGACGACGCGGTTCGTGTCATCGTTCTTGTCGGAGAGGGACGAGCGTTCTCATCCGGACAAGATTTAACGATCGAGAGCGATGCGGACTATGGGGAATATTTAGAAGACGTGTATCATCCACTCGTACGTACGCTTTTCTCATGTCAGAAACCACTCATCGCAGGGATTCACGGTGTCGTGGCTGGAGCAGGACTCAGTTTGGCACTCGCGGCAGACGTTCGAATCGTCGCCAAGTCGACGAAGTTCAGCTCGGCGTTCATTAAAATCGGGTTGGTCGCGGATGCGGGCGGCCCATATCACTTACGTCGACTCATGCGCGACGACCTCGCATTAGATTGGCTCTGGAGTGGCAGTACGATTGACTCGGATGCCGCGCGTACATTCGGGCTCGTCACTGAGCTCGTGGAAGATGCGATGTATACGGAGCGATTGACTTCATATGCGGAGACACTCGCTAGGAAGTCACCGGTCGCTGTTCAAGGGATGAAGGCGCTCATTCGAGCCGCTTCATTTGAGGACGGATTGAATGAAGAAATCAAATGGCAACGGAAGTGTGGGGACACGGACGTGCACCGCCAAGCGATGCAGGCATTCTTGATGAAATGAAAAAAGCGGCTGCGGCCGCTTTTTTACGTGGTTGATTTTGCTTCGAACTGGAAGCCCTTTTGTTGCCACGTCCCGTATTTCCAACGACGGAACGCGAAGAATCCGCGGAACCACTCATCGAGGGAGAAGGCGAGCCAAATCCCAAGGATGCCGAGTCCCATTTGAAGACCGAACAAGTAGCTGAACGCCACGGCGACGCCCCACATCGAGGCGATCCCGATCATGACCGGGAAGCGGACGTCCCCGACAGACTTCAATGACCCCATCAAGACGATGTTCATGGCGCGACCCGGCTCTAAAATGAGCGTCGCCCATAAGATTGGCACACCGACCGCGATGATGTCAGGGTTTGATGTGAAGAGACCGAGTAGCGATTCGCTGAACACCGCTAAACCGAGAGAGGCGACGAACGAGGCGAACATGGCAATCTTCAATGTCTTGACGGCACGATGATAGGCTTCTTTAAACCGTTTCCCCCCAATATCCCGTGCAATCAAAAGCTGGGTTCCTTGCGCGACGGCGACGGTGAACAAGAAGGCAAGCATTGACAAGTTCATCACGTACACGCGAGCAGCGAGAGAAGCCTCGCCCATCGTCGCGATAAATCCAGTGATGATAATTTGGGATGCCTGATACGATAAATTCTCTCCGGCAGAAGGGACTCCAATCTGAAGGAGTGACTGGATGTCGTCTTTCTTCGGACGAATCACTTCTTTTAACGGGAAGCGGATCATGAGCTTCCGCTTGACGAGCCAGAACAAGAGAACCATAGCGGCGAATCGTGCAATCACGATGGCCCAAGCGACACCGGCAACACCTGTGACCGGAAGTCCCAACCAGCCGGTAACCGCAAAAATGGCACCGACAGCGGTGATGATATCAATCAAAAGCGTCGCGAGCATAGCGTGCTTCGTCATACCGTGACTCCGGAGGATCGAACTGAGCGCCATGATCAGTGCTTCGGTGAATAACGACAAGCCGACGATTTGCAGGAACAACAGCCCGTGCGCAAACAGTTCGTCTGATAGACCGAACAGGCGTAAGAACGTTTCACCGAACAAGAAGATGACGACGACCATGATTGCACCGAGCCACATGTTCAAACTGACGGCGGAGCGTGCGAAGTCGCGACTCTTCTTCATGCGCTGTGCCCCGATGGCCTGACCGATTAAAATGGTCGCCCCGACAGACGTCACACTAAAGACAATTAAGAACACGTTTAAGATTTGGTTGGCAACCCCGACGGCCGAAGCAGCGGCGTCTGAGTAGTGAGCGAGCATCAATGTGGCGATGATCCCGGTTCCCATGTGGAGGGCAAGTTCGATGAAAATCGGCCACGACAGTTTGAACAGGGTCAGCTGTTCCGTTTGTTTCGTCTGCATGTAGTGTATTCTCCCTTTTCTCTATAATTCTTTCTATTAACTATTTGTTTTATAAAAATGTCAAAGGTCATCTTACTCCTTATGAAATGAAAAAGAAAGGGGTTTGCTAAATTATTTTCAACAAAAAAATCACCCGAAGGAATCAGGTGATTTTCGAATTTATTTCAATTTCAGAATAGCAGCACTGAATGGAGCGAGTTCGATTTCGAGTGAGTCGAGGTCACGGTCATGCAAGAGGTCCGTGGCGGCTCCTGTATAACCGAGCGGATTCAGTTTCGAGGCAGAGTCCGAGTTATTGAAGTACACCAAGTAAGTCTCATCTTTCGTACACCGCTCGATGATGACTGCATTGTTCGCATCGTCGACCAGGTTGAAGCGATATGAGCCGGCATTGGCGAGCGCAGGGTGTTCCTTACGAAGCTGGATGAGCTTTTGGATGTAGCGGAAGAGATTACGGTCTTCTTCGGCTTCATCCCACGGCATACAGCGACGGCAACCTGGATCTTGTTCGCCTTCGAGTCCGATTTCGTCCCCGTAGTAGATACATGGGCTACCCGTATAAGTCAGCATTGAAGTCATCAAGAGTTTGAACTTGCCTTTATGTCCTTTCGCTCGTGTCAACGCGCGGGGGGTGTCATGCGAATCGATCAAGTTGAACGTGACTTCGTTGACGTTCATCGTGTTCATCATCTCGACACGTGTCAGTTCGTTACGGAACTCCGAAGCGGTCGTCCGGTCGAGGGCGAAGTAGTTCAAGCTCGCGTTCGTGAACGGATAGTTCATGACGGCATCGAACTGGTCACCTTGTAGCCAAGGTTGTGAATCGTGCCAAATCTCTCCGAGAATATAAGCTTCCGGGTTCGCATTTTTGACGGCCTTACGGAAGTCACGCCAGAATGCATGGTCGACTTCGTTGGCAACGTCAAGACGCCATCCGTCGATGCCGAATTCTTCGACCCAGTAACGGGCGACATCTAATAAGTAAGCTTTTAATTCGGGATGTTCTGTATTGATTTTCGGCATGTTCTTTTCAAATGCGAACGTATCATAGTTCGGCTTCGGTTCTGTGACAACCGGGAAATCGCGAAGGTAGAACCAATCACGGTACTCAGAGGACGGACCGTTTTCGACGACGTCTTGGAACCATGGGTGATGATATCCGACATGGTTGAAGACCGCGTCGAGCATGACTTTGATGCCGTTCTCGTGCAAGAGGTCGACCATCTCTTTAAATTTCTCTTTCGTCCCAAACTGTGGATCGATTTCCATGTAGTCGAGCGTATCGTACTTATGGTTTGTCGTCGCTTTAAAGATCGGGCAGAAGTAGATGCCGGTGATCCCGAGTTCGACTAAATGATCGATATGGTCGATTACTCCTTGGAAGTCGCCACCGAAAAAGTTTGTCGTCGTAGGCTCTGTCGAGTTCCATGGGAGCGTCTCTTCAGGATCGAGCGAAGCATCGCCATTTGCGAAACGGTCCGGGAAGATTTGATACCAGACCGTATCCTTCACCCAAGAAGGCGCATGGAAGATATCGATTGGGTTGATGAATGGGACACAGAAGTAGTAACCCGTATCATCGAGCGGCTTCTCTTCGAACCATCCTTTTTCGGTATAAATGGCCGTCTCTTGTCCATCATTCAAACGGAAGCCGTAACGTAGACGTCGGAACGGCGGTTTGATGGAGATGAACCAATAGTCGTAGGCGTCGTCAAACCCGATTTTCTCCATTGGAGTCTCGTATGTACGCCAGTAGCTCGGCTTATCCGGATCGAAGTTCCACATGGCTGGGTCTTCAGCGTGCCAATCATAAGGGTCGTTCCAAATCAAATCGACAGATTCGATATCGCCTCGCTTCGTATGGAAACGAATGTGGATTGTCTCGCGATCATATTTGTAGACGAACGGGGACATGGCACGATGATAAATCGCTTCTTTCATCATAAGGAAAACATTCCTTTCTTTATAGGGGATGACATCATTTTACAACATCGGGAATCAAAGAAAACAGATGTTGCGAAAACGTTTGCTCAAGCAAAGGTTAATAAAGCGTTTACATTTTGTCAATTGCTGAAACGCATAAAAAGTGAAGAATTGAGAACAAACATTTAAAAATTACATAAATGGGTCAACAGACGTAAAAAAAGTGTAAAAAAAGACTTGTAAAACGCTTTCACAACTGTATAATAAAAATTGAGGTGAGGATGCAAACGTTTTCACTACCGTGTCAATTTCGTAGCGGAGTTTTAAAATTGACGTGGTCGTGCGATTGCGCAAATCTGACCATACTATTTCCTTGGGGAGGTTTTTCATCATGAAGATGAAAAAAATGGTAGCAGGACTTTCAACAGCAGTATTCGCATTCGGTGCACTTGCTGCATGTGGTGGCGGAACGGACAACGGATCTTCTAACGAAGGTGGTTCTTCAAGCGAGAACAAACCTGAAAAGATCGTCATCTGGGAAGACATCGAAAAGTCTGAAACAACGAAAGAAGTTGCGAAGGCGTTCGAAGAAGAGCATGGCGTAAAAGTTGAAGTTGTCGAAGTACAGATGACAGATCAAAAAGACAAGCTCGCGCTTGACGGTCCAGCTGGAAAAGGTCCAGACATCGTGCTCGTACCACATGACCAGATTGGTACAATCGCAGACCAAGGTCACTTGGCTCCAATCGCTGACGAAGGATCGCTTGACGCGTTCACAGACGCTGCGAAATCAGCTGTCATGTTCGATGGCCAAGCTTACGGATATCCAAAATCAGTTGAGACACCAGTTCTCATGTATAACAAAGATTTGATGGCTGAAGCTCCAGCATCTATGGACGACCTTTACAAGTTGTCAAACGATGTAAAAGCTGACGGCGAGTACGGATTCCTTGCACTTTGGGATAACTTCTACTTCGCACACGGTGTTGTCGCTGGATTCGGCGGATACGTGTTCAAAGAAGACGGTGGCGCACTCGACCCAGCGGATATCGGTTTGAACAACGAAGGCGCAGTTGAAGGATTCGAATACATCGGTAAATGGTACGAAGAAGGCCTCTTCCCTAAAGGGTTGATCGGAGAGTCTGGCGGCCAAGCGATGGACCAACTCTTCACTGAGAAGAAAGCTCACTCAGTCATGAACGGACCATGGGCTGTAGCTGGTTACACAGATGCAGGCGTGAACCTCGGAGCGGCTCCAATGCCAACACTTCCGAACGGTGAGCCAATCAAGACGTTCATGGGTGTGAAAACATATGCCCTTTCAGCTTACACAGAAAACCAAGAGTGGGCTGAAATGTTCCTTCAAGAGTTGACGAATGAAGAAAACGCATTGGCAATGTTTGAAGCATACAACGAGATCCCACCAGTAGCAGCACTCGAGTCGAACGAGACAATCACGTCGAACGAAGTTGCGAAAGCGGTATTCGACCAAGCAACAAACGCAATCCCAATGCCGAACATTCCTGAAATGGGACAAGTCTGGGAGCCAATGGCTCAAGCGCTTCAGCTTGTAGCAACTGGTAAACAAGATGCACAAAAATCTGCAGATGATGCAGTGAAAGTCATCGAACAACAAATCCAAGCGAACAACCAATAAGGAATTGAGATGACGGGGTACGCCACATGGCGTTCCCCATCATTTTCTAGCATTGAGCAAACGTTTGCTTGATTGATTTGCTCAAATCGAAAGGAGAAACTGAGGATGGCTGCAATTGCGAACCCTAAATCACCGGACCAACGCCCGGACAAGCCTACAAACCATGCTCGGAACGCGGGACTACTTTCCATCATTCCGGGACTCGGACAGTTATACAACAAACAATACGCGAAGGCGGTAGCGTTCTTTATCGTCGTCGTATCTTATTTTGCCGTAAACTATGATCTATTTTTCAAAGGGGCGGGCGCCGGACCAGGTGACCGTGGAGGACTTTGGGGATTGATCACGCTTGGTGAAGTGCCAGGACCTCGTAACGACCACTCCATCTTCTTGATGGTCGAGGGGATTGTCGCGTTAATTTTACTTTTCTTCGGAATCGCGTTCTATGTTTGGAACATTCGTGACGCCTATCGTGTCGGTCGCGCTCGTGATCAGCATCTAAACCTTCCATCGTTCCAAATGCAACTTCGCAACTTGCGTGACCATGGATTCCCATACTTAATGTTAATCCCATCACTCATTTTGTTAGTGTTTACAGTTATTCTTCCATTGATCTTCACGTTCTTGATCGCCTTCACGAACTATCGCTATAACAACGCACCACCAGCGAAACTCGTCGAATGGGTCGGATTCGAGAACTTCACGCGTATCTTTGAAATTGATATCTTCCGTGACACATTCGTCGGAGTACTCGGCTGGACGCTTGTCTGGACGGTCGCTTCAACGACAGGTGTCATCGCGATCGGAATCTTCCTTGCGGTGCTCTTGAACCAAGAAGGACTTCGCTTCCGTCGTTTGTTCCGTTCAATCTTGATTCTTTCATGGGCGGTCCCAGCATTCATCACGATCTTAATCTTCCGCTCGATGTTCAACGAGTCGTTCGGGGTGTTCAATACGACAATCTTACCGGCGCTCGGTCTTGACCCAGTCAACTGGATGACCGATCCGACGGCGACACGTACGGCACTCGTTCTCATTCAATGGTGGCTCGGCTTCCCGTTCATCATGACGCTCATGACGGGTGTGCTTCAGTCGATTCCTGGTGACTTGTATGAAGCGGCGACAATTGACGGAGCGACGATCTTTGATAAGTTCCGCTTGATCACATTGCCGATGCTCTTGTTCGCAACTGCACCGATCTTGATCACGCAGTTCACGTTCAACTTCAACAACTTCAACATCATTTATCTCTTTAATGGCGGTGGCCCTGCTGTACCTGGACAAACGGCCGGCGGTACCGACATCTTGATTTCTTGGATTTACAAATTGTCTCTCGGTGCCAACCCGCAATACGGACTTGCGGCTGCGATCACACTCATCTTGTCATTCTTCATCATGACGCTTGCCGTGATCCAGTTCCGTCGGACAAAATCTTTCAAAGACGAGGATATGATCTGATATGAAAAAACAAAAACGAATCAATTTGGCGATCTCGTATGTCATCTTGACGCTTGCGTCGATCATCATTCTCTATCCGATGCTTTGGGTTGTCGGCACATCGTTCAACCCAGGGCGTACGATTACGTCAACGATTATTCCAGCAAATCCTACGTTCATTCACTACAAAAACTTGTTTGACCTAACGATTTCGGATTATAGTTTATGGTATGTGAACACGTTGAAAATCGCTTTCATCACGATGGCACTCTCAGTCGTCTTGGTGACGATTACCGGATACGTCTTCTCACGTTACCGCTTCGTCGGACGGAAGAACTCGCTCGTCTTGTTCCTCGTCCTTCAAATGGTGCCACAGTTCGTTGCGATCATCGCGATTTATGTGTTGCTCAACATGCTCAACCTTCTTGACACACATACAGCGCTCATCTTGCTCTATGCGGGTGGTGCGATTCCGATGAACACGTACTTGGCGAAAGGGTACTTCGACACGATTCCGAAAGAACTTGACGAAGCAGCCCGCATGGATGGTGCTGGTCACCTCCGAATCTTTTGGCAAATCATCTTGCCGCTCGCGAAGCCGATTGTCGCAACGATTGCTCTCTTTAACTTCATGGGACCATTCAACGACTTTATCTTGGCATCGCTCGTCCTTCGTTCACCAGAGAAACAAACATTGGCAGTTGGTCTTTACAACATGATTTCGAAACAGTTCGATAATAACTTCACGTTATTTGCGGCAGGTGCAGTTCTATCAGCCCTTCCAATCGTCATCTTGTTCTTCATGTTCCAACGCTACTTCGTTTCTGGCCTCACAGCGGGTGGTACGAAAGGATAATACTCGTAAAAGGAGGAAGCGATATGAGGCGAGGCGTCGTGCTCGTGCTCCTGTCGCTTCTTTTGTTTCCGACCGTCGTCGGAGCAAAGGAAGCCGCTACTTGGGAACAAGAACGCATGTATTTTATTATGGTCGACCGATTTGTTGACGGAAATCCGGACAACAATGAACAGGTGGACAAAGATGATCCGAAAGCATTTCACGGTGGTGATATCCGTGGAATCATTGAGAAGCTCGATTATATCGAATCACTCGGCTTCACATCGATTTGGCTGACGCCCGTTTTTGAGAATATGCCGGACGGCTATCACGGGTATTGGATTAAAGATTTCTATAACATCGATCCACAGTTTGGAACGAAAGAGGATTTACAGGAACTCGTTCAGGAAGCGCACAAGCGAGATATGAAAGTCATTCTCGACTTCGTCGTCAACCATGTCGGTCCGAACCACCCGTGGGTTAAAGAAAAGCCGGAATGGTTCCATGAACAGTTACCGATTGTATTTTGGAAAGACCAGGAGCAAGTCGAGACGCACTGGTTGTTCGACTTACCTGACTTCAAAACAGAGGATCCGGAAGTCAAATCGTATTTGATTGATGCGGCGAAGTACTGGATCGAAGAGACGGACATCGACGGCTATCGCCTCGATACGGTTCGTCACGTCGATAAAGCATTCTGGAAAGACTTTGTCGAAGGTGTGCGGTCGGTCGACCCAGACTTTTACTTACTCGCCGAAGTGTTCGACCCAGATCCGCAATACGTCGCGCAATATGACGATCTCGGGTTCAACAGCATCACAAACTTTACATTTTATGACCGTGTGTCGAAAACGATGACGCAACAGCAAGCGAACGTCGACGAGATTGACGTTGCCGCAAGCTATGCCGAAACGTTCTTCAACGACCCGAATCAGATGGCGACATTCCTCGATAATCACGATGTCGAACGCTTCATGCATATGGCAGAACTCGGTGGTGTGGAATCGGCGGAACGACGCTTACGCCTCGGTTTGTTCGCGCTTTATGCGTCACCTGGTATGCCGATCGTCTTCCAAGGGACAGAAAATGCGCAGACCGGTGGAACCGACCCGGCGAACCGTGTCATGACGGAATTCCCGGGAAATGAGGAGTTGCATGAATACGTTGCGACCATGAACCGCATGCGGGAAGAGTATCCGGTCTTTGCGACAGGAGAGCAACGCATGATCGCCTCGGAAGATGGGATGGCTGTCTTCGAACGGAAAGACGGAGATGACGTTGCGCTCTATGCAATCAACATGAATCGTGACAATCGAGAAATTGAGATCGATGTCAGTGAAATCGGGGAAGATATGAGACTTCGTGGTCTTTTATTCTCACAACTGGTCACAGATCAGCGCGGAACGTTTACAATTGAACTATCTGGTGAAAGTGCGAACGCTTACATCGTTGAGGAATCTTCGGTCAATCCGTGGATGATGGGCTTGCTCGTCGTAACGATTCCGATTTTCTTGACTGGTTTGGTCATGTGGAAGCGCCGCAAATAAAGACATGAAACGCCGCAAGGCACGAATCGAACTCACGGAAGCAGGGGGGAACACCATGCAAATCACAATCAAAGATGTGGCGAAGCACGCGAACGTCGCGCCGTCGACAGTCTCTCGCGTCATCGCCAACAGCCCAAGAATCAGTCAAAAGACAAAAGAACGGGTCAGAAGTTCCATGGAAGAGCTCGGGTATCATCCGAACATTCATGCGAGAAGTCTCGCTAACCGCTCGACGCAGTCGATTGGTCTCGTCATGCCGAGCGCGGCAACAAAGACACTTCAAAACCCGTTCTTTCCAGAAGTGCTACGAGGAATTAGCACGAAGGCGCACCAGAATGGATACTCGCTTTATATGACGACCGGCGTGACAGAAGAAGAAGTTTTGTCCGGTGTGATCGAGATGGTTCAAGGACGCCGTGTCGACGGTGTCATCGTTCTTTATTCACGTGAAGACGACCAAGTCGTCCAATACTTACGTCAAACGAAGTTTCCGTTCGTCGTGGTCGGGAAGCCGTTCGGGGACGCTTCTTCTATCACTTACGTCGATACGGATAACTATTTGGCTGGTCGTGAAGTGACGAAGCACCTTTATAACCTAGGTCATCGTCGTATCGCCTTCATCGGGGGATCGGATAAACTCGCCGTAACACAAGATCGTCGGAACGGGTACGCGACGGCCCTCATGGAAGCAGGAATCCCGGTATGCGAAGATTACATCGCCCGGGCTGAATTCATGACGAAGGGTGGCGCGAAGGCCGTCCGTGAACTGTTACAAAACGAGGAACCACCGACAGCTGTCGTCGTCAGTGATGATATGATGGCACTCGGTGTCATCAGTACGTTAAGCGAGATGGGGCTCAAAATCCCAGAGGACGTCGCGGTCGTTAGTTTCAATAACGTTTATATCGCGGAGCACTCGAACCCGCCGCTCACGTCGGTCGAAATTAACATCTTCGGTCTCGGTTTCGAGGCGACGAATTGCTTGATCGAACAAATCAGTGATAACGCTCCACCTTATGGGAAGCGTGTCATCGTGCCACATTATTTGGTCGTCCGCCAATCATGTGGGCAGAAGAAGAGTAAAGCGACGGAAACATTAGAATCGAATTCTTGATTGATCAGACGATTTCGCCATAGCGGAGTCGTCTTTTGCATATCCTTTTGATTGAAGCTTCATGAAGTAGGGAACAAGTTTCACGAAGGAATCGAAATCGAAAGGATGGATAGAGATGAGCGAAAGACGATTTGTCGGGACATTCGACACAAAAGAAAGCCTATTGTCAAAAATTAATGAGCTGAAAGAAAATGGCTACGATGAAGGGGAACTATTTGTCGTAACGGAGCGGGATGAAGCCGTTCACGTTCTTAAACGAGAGACGAACCTAAACGTAGAAGAAGGTGACACATCTTGGTTAGACAACCTCAACGGAGGGGGAAGCGAGGATCGGGATACGAAACAGGCGCTCACCGATTTAGGGATCGCGGACGACGAAATCGAACAGGCGCATTCTACAATCAAACAAGGGGGATATGCACTTGTCATCGACGAACCTGATACCGGATTCAATGATGGGCGAAGTGCGGTATTCGAGGGACACGAAGCGAATGCGGCGTTTGGTGATAATCCGGAAAATGGACAGAAAGATTGATTGAAACCGTCTCGATGAGAGGCGGTTTTTTTGATTGTAAAATGTGATGAAAAAAAGAAAGAAAAAGTTTTATGCAAACGATTGCATTCTCGTTTCAGTTGTGTAAAATGAAAGGTGAGATTAAATACAGCGCTTTCATAGACAAACGGTTGCATGAACTAGTTGTCCGTCGAAGGTAGCCTTGTAGAGAAAAAAGGAGTGGCAGACAGATGAAACGATTGTTTGCAGTCGATGAATGGAAAGTAACAGAGGAAGGTCTTCACCCGAAAGAGAACCGTCTTGCAGAATCCATCACATCGCTCGGGAACGGGCATATGGGGATGCGAGGAAACTTTGAGGAAGATTACTCGAATGATACGCACCAAGGATTCTACGTGGCGGGCGTCTACTACCCGGACAAAACACGTGTCGGTTGGTGGAAGAACGGATACCCTGAATACTTTGCCAAAGTGTTGAATGCGACAAACGTCATCGGTCTCCGCGTGGTCATCAATGGTACACCGGTCGACTTGGCAAAATGGGAAGTGAAAGATTTCACTCGCGAGCTCGACATGCAGCGTGGTGTCCTCACACGGACGTTCACCTTGATGAACGGGACAGAAGAGACGAAAGTGGAAGTCGTCCGCTTCTTCTCGATCGTGGATAAAGAAGTCTTGGCAATCCGTTACAACGTCACACCAGTCAACTACGAAGCAAAAATTGAGTTCACTCCATATTTAGATGGCGATGTCGTCAACGAAGACTCGAACTACGATGAGAAGTTCTGGCTTCCGGTCGACCGTGGTGTGGAAGAGCGTTTCGCTTTCGTTACGACGAAGACGAAGAAACTCGACTGGCATGTCACGGCATCGATGATTGCGGACGTCGAAGGTGCTCGTTGTGAAGTGCTTGAAGCGACAGATTTGTTTGTTGCCAATAAATTCACGGTCAACGTAACGGCCGGTGAGACAGCGACAGCCTACAAGTATGTGTCGGTCGTCACGAACCGCGACCACGAGGTTGAAGCATTGCAGTCAGCTGGGATGACACGTGTCGAAGCGGCGTTTGAAAAAGGATTTGAGACACTTCTCGCTGAACAGACGGAAGCATGGCTCGCACGCTGGGAAGATGCGGATGTTCGCATCGATGGAGACATCGAGGCACAACAAGGAATCCGTTTCAACATCTTCAACATGTATCAAACATATACAGGTGAAGATTCACGTCTTAACATCGGTCCAAAAGGATTCACAGGTGAGAAGTACGGCGGTGCGACGTATTGGGATACTGAAGCCTACTGCCTCCACTTCTATTTGGCGACAGCCAAACCAGAAGTCTCATGGAACTTGCTCAAATACCGTCACAATCAACTGCCACAGGCAAAAGAGAATGCTGTGAAGAATGTCGGTATGGAAGGCGCGCTTTATCCGATGGTCACGATGAACGGGGAAGAGTGCCACAACGAGTGGGAAATCACGCATGAAGAGATTCACCGTAACGGTGCGATTGCCCATGCTATCTTCAACTATACGAACTTCACAGGCGACAAGTCGTACCTTGGACAATACGGATTGGAAGTATTGGTCGAGATCTCGCGTTACTGGGCTAGCCGCGTCAACTTTGTCCCGCACAAAGACGTGTATATGATCCTAGGCGTCACAGGTCCGAACGAATATGACAACAACGTCAACAACAACTGGTATACGAACTTGATCGCCGCATGGACGCTCGAATATACGCAGGAAGTGTACAACTACTTGAAAGAAGCAGAACCTGCACGTCTCGAAGAGCTCGTGTCGACACTCGGCATCACGGACGCTGAACTTGCGAAGTGGGCGGACATCCAAACGAAGATGTATTATCCAAAAGATGATCTCGTTCCAGATGTCTTCATGCAACAGGACGGATTCATGGATAAAGAGCAGATTTTGGTGAAAGACCTCGATCCGAAACATCTTCCACTCAACCAAAACTGGTCATGGGATCGCATCCTTCGTTCGAACTTTATCAAACAAGCTGACGTCCTCCAAGGACTCTATACGTTCGGTGACCGCTTCACGGTCGAACAGAAACGTGCAAACTTTGACTTCTACGAGCCACGCACGGTTCACGAATCGAGCTTGTCACCATGTGTCTACTCGATCATTGCGGCAGAAGTCGGTTATGAAGACAAAGCGGTCGAATTGTACCAACGTTCGGCGCGCCTTGACCTCGACAACTATAACAATGACACGGAAGACGGATTGCACATCACGTCGATGGTCGGTTCGTGGATGTCCATCGTTCATGGGTTCGCTGGAATGCGCATTCAAGAGGATAACCTCTCGTTCAGCCCGATGACTCCGAAGGATTGGAACGGTTACTCGTTCAATATGCTCTGGCGCGGCCATCACTTGACGGTCACATCATCACGTGAACAAGTGACAATCAAGCAAACAGGTGGTACAGACGTGACCATCCATGTGTATGGAAATGCGGTAACGGTTCCTGCGAATGAATCGATTACAATCGAGACAGTGAAAGCGTGACCAATCGTTTCATACGAACAAGCCGACCTCGGTCGGCTTGTTTTTGTGTGAAAAACTTATCGGATTTCCTGCATATTTGCTGTATGCAGCATGAATAATCTATGTTATCTTGATTCTTAGCTATTTTGAGAAAGGGGAGTTGAAGCTTGACGGAAGCCGTTAAAGAACATACACGAATCGGGGTTGTCTCGATCATCGGAGGATTGTTCGTTGCCTTATCCATGACATTATTTTTAATTCCAGCTGGCGTCTATTCGACAGGATTTACGGGTCTTGCCCAAATCTTGACGAAATTGTTAGAGGGTACACCGCTTGAATTAGGGGAAGGACTCTGGTTCTTTATTCTGAACGCACCACTGCTCGTCGTCAGTTATTTTATGCTCGGGCGGAACATGATGATCCATACGCTGGTCAGTGTCGCCTCGGTCACGTTGTTCATTCGTTTGCTTCCGCAATCGCAGCTTCTCTCGGACGATCCACTTTTGAACGCTGTATTTGGCGGTGTGCTCTTGGCAATCGGCTCGGGGATCACGATTCGGTATGGAGCCTCGACGGGTGGCTTTGACATCGTTGCGCTGATTCTCGCGAAGTTTACGAACAACTCGGTTGGGGTCTATCTCTTCTTGATGAACATGATGATTGCCCTCGCAGCAGGTGCCTTGTTCGGATGGCCGACAGCGCTTTATACGATCGTCTTCTTGTATGTGACGTCAAAAGTCATCGATGAGATTTACACGAATACACAGCGTCAAACGCTCTTCATCGTGACGAATCACCCGGACGAGGTGACAAAGGAACTACATCAACACGTGTTCCGCGGGATCACGCTCATGCCGGCAATCGGGACATACTCGAAAGTCGAGAAAGCGACGCTCATGATGGTCGCGCAACGACACGAGGTGCGTGAGATCACGCGCATCTGTAAGGATGCAGACCCATCGGTTTGGATCAATATTTTACCGACAGAGGACGTCGAAGGGACGTTCCGTCGCTAAACATGAATGAATCACAAAAAGCACCGACTTTTCTAAGTCGGTGCTTTCGTTATGCCTTGATGCCAAGTCGCTCTTCTAAGAAGAGGGCGATCCCGTCATCCATATTTGAAGCCGTCACTTCGTTGGCTACATTCTTCAATTGGTCGATGGCGTTCCCCATCGCGACACCGGTACCGACATAGTCGAGCATCTCGAGGTCGTTCTCTTCGTCACCGAACGCGATAATGTGCTTCCGGTCAATGTTTAAGTGCTTCGAGACCTCTTGAAGCCCAAGTGCCTTCGATGTGTTTTTGCTCATGACTTCAATCATATGTTCGGGCATACGCCACTGACGGTTCAATACCGCCTCCGCATGAATGTCGTCGAGTTGGGTGCGGACGTGCGCGACGTGATCTTTTGTCGCATGAATCAATAAGGACGTCGGCTCGTCCTGCAAATGCTTCAACAAGTTACCTGATGTGACGCTGAGCGCACGTTCTGCATATGGACTATAGAACTCTTGCGGGTCTTTTTGGAAGTAGACGTGGTCCGTCACTTCGACGACGATATTGTGTGCCTTCGTATCCGCTACTTCTTCAATGATGTCATGGGCGGTCTTGAGCGGAATCGGTCGGTGTGTCACCGCATAATTCGCATCTTTCGGGTGATGTACGAGCGCACCGTTGAAGTTGACGAGTGGCGTCGTCAATCCCATTTGCTCATAGTACATGATCGAATGGCGCTTTGGACGCCCTGTGGCGATCATGACTTCATGACCAGCTTCACGCGCTGCTTGAAGAGCGCGGAGGTTTCGTTCGCTGATTGTTTTATCATCTCTTAATAACGTTCCATCTAAATCGACTGCGATTAAATAACGTGACATCAGTCATCCTCTTTTCTTCACAATGATGTTTCTACGACCGTATCACATTTTTCGATTTGACGGAAAGAATATACAATCGAAGTCGCATATTCTATTCGAACAATGCTATACTAATGTCGTATGAATTTTTACGAATCATCTGTGAGATGGAGGGGACGTTCAATGCGTTATTTAGTGACATTGATCTGGGCGATTGTGCTCTCAAATACAGCGGTATTTATCATTTCTGCCGTTGATGGTGTAGAGTTCAACGCGATGCTCGCGACAGGATTTGGCGTGGCCATCACAATCTTCGTTGCAATTCTCGATGTCTTGAATCAAGACATGGGAATCAGCGACGTTGCACAAGAGAAGTAAGCCGTCTACAATCAAACTGACTCGTGCATGAGTCAGTCTTTTTTCTTTATCCAACATAGAGGAGGATCACACATATGAAAAACCCTGAAAAACGCGCGAATTTTATCACGTTCGCCATTATCGGTGCGATTATCGTCATCGGAATCGGTTTGTTGTACTTTTTAAATGGAAACAATACTGACGATGGTGTCAACGCCGTCACAGCAGATGAATTGCAACAACAATTAGACCAAGATGGTGAAGTCGTCGCTTACTTCTGGCAAACGGGCTGCGAATACTGTGAGCAAGTGAAGCCTTATGTCGAACCCCTTATCGAAGAATATGATGCGGTCTCGATCAACTTGTCTGACCATAACGTATGGACGACGTATGGGATTGAAGGTACGCCGACTATCATCCGATTTGAAGATGGAAAAGAGGTCGGTCGCATTGAAGGAGCGGTCTCTGAACAACAATATGAGACGTTCTTTAAAAATGAGGAGGCCAAAGAGGAATGAAGCGTCGTTTCTACCAAACGTTATTTGAGCTGAACGCCTCGCCTTGGATCGCCACACGCCTCAAGCGTTTCGCAGAATCAGATGTGAGTCGTCACTTGATTCCATCGTTTGCAAAAGTATATGACATTGCGGTAGAAGAGGCAGAGCAACCGCTTGCTGCCTATCCATCATTGCATGCGTTCTTTACCCGTCACTTGAAGACGGGAGCACGTACGATTGATGAGTCGTCCGATACCCTCGTATCACCGTGTGATGGAAAGTTATCGATCATCGAATCGATTTCAGAAGACAGTCGTTTCGAGGTGAAAGGTCAGTCGTATACGCTTGCGGAGTTACTCGGTTCTCAACAAGAAGCAAGACGTTATGCAGGGGGGACGGTCGTCGTTCTCTACCTCAGTCCGCGCGATTATCACCGCGTCCACACACCGCTCTCTGGTCGTGTGCTCAGTCACTATGAGCTCGGGGACCGTTCGGCACCGGTGAATGAAATCGGATTGACGGAGACGGTTCGACCGCTCTCACGCAACTACCGTCGTGTGACGCGCTTCGACAGCCCAGCCGGAACGTACGAACATATCATGGTCGGTGCCTTGAACGTCAACACGATTGAGTGGACGCTCGAAGGAGACCAGGCGGGCAAAGGAGAAGAGGTGGGATACTTCTCGTTCGGTTCGACCGTCGTTCTTTGTTTTGAGAAGGATACGATTCAAATGGACCGTGAAAAGATCGGTCCGGTTCGACTCGGTGAAGTCATCGGGACAATCAAATCCAACTAATTTTGTGTCAATTTTCTTCCGACCGAACGATAGACTAGTCGTTTGGTCGGTTTTCGTTTACCATAGAAGGGATATCAATACTTGTATAAGTAGTTGAATCGTTTAGCTAATTGGAGGAATTTTACGTGTTTAATCGACTTTATCCGAAACAGTTCGTCGCGTCTGTGTTTGACATCGACCTACAAGAATTGAAAGACCGTGGGGTGCGCGTCATTTTGACGGACCTTGATAATACACTCGTGGCGTGGGACGTCCCACATGCGCCAGAGCTTTTATTGATGTGGCTTGAAAAAGTGAAATCATACGGTTTCGATGTGATTGTCGTATCAAATAATAACGAGAATCGTGTACGAACATTTACGGAGCCGCTCGGCCTTCATTATGTCGCTCGTGCTAGAAAACCATTACCATCTGGATTTAAAGCGGCACTCTCGAAATATGGGTACTCGCCGAAGGAAGCCATCTTCTTAGGGGACCAGCTGTTCACAGACGTTCTCGGGGCAAACATGGCGGGCATTCATGTCATTCATGTGCAACCGGTCGTCAAAACGGACGGACTCGTCACGAAATTTAACCGGATGCTCGAAAAAGTGGTCTTCGCCCATATGAAGCGTCGTGGGAAGTATGTATTGATCACGAAAAAAGTGGAAGAACTTGCCGTTGACGCACAACGGGCAAAAGTCGCGGTCGCTGAAAAAATCGGTGAGGCCATGCATCCACGTTCCGAAGATTCACATAAAAAAGATGAATAAGACCTCGAACGCACAGGAAGAAGGAGGCTGCCCATGTACGGCGAGCAAGGCGTCGGAATTAACGCTTCAGGAGTAGCAGCGAGGTGCTACGGTGAATGAAGAAGGGGAAACCTGAACGGCAGTAAGTATAACTATGGAAGAAACAAAACGATATTGCGCTGGGTGCGGCGTAGCCATCCAAACGGAAGACCCGAACGGGGTCGGCTATGCACCGAAATCGGCACTTGACCGTGAGATTGTCATTTGCCAACGTTGCTTCAAATTGAAGCACTATAACCAAGTTCAAGATGTGGAGTTATCAGATGATGACTTCTTGCGCATCTTGAATGGTATCAGTTCAAAAGAAGCACTCGTCATCAAAATCGTCGACATTTTCGACTTCAATGGCAGTTGGCTTCCGGGTCTTCAACGCTCAGTCGGATCGAACCCGGTACTGTTAGTCGGAAACAAGGTCGACTTGTTACCGAAGTCGGTCAACCCGAACCGGATGGCGAACTGGGTGAAGGCAGAGGCAAAAGAACTCGGCTTGAACCCAATCGACGTTCATTTGATCAGTGCGAAAAAAGGACATGGTATCGATGAACTCGCTGAAAAGATTGAGTACTACCGCAAAGGCAAAGACGTCTTTGTCGTCGGTTGTACGAATGTCGGGAAGTCGACACTCATCAACCAGGTGATCAAACGTTTCGGTGAAGAGGATGAAGCCATCATCACCGTCAGTCATTTCCCGGGAACGACGCTTGACTTGATCGACATTCCGCTCGACGATGATGCGAACTTGTACGACACACCAGGAATCATCAACCGTCATCAAATGGCACACTATGTCGATGCGAAAGATTTGAAGACGATCACACCGAAGAAAGAAATCAAGCCGCACGTGTTCCAGTTGAATCCGCAGCAGACGCTCTATTTCGGCGGATTGGCACGTTTAGATTATCTTGAAGGAAATAAGCGATCGTTCGTCATTTATATGTCGAATGAATTGAAAGCACACCGTACGAAACTCGAACGTGCCGATGAGCTCTATGACCAACATATTGGGAAGATGCTCAACCCGCCGAATGAGAAGACACTCGAAATCTTACCGCCACTCGTCCGTCATGAGTTCAGCTTACGGGACGGCGTGAAAACGGATATCGTGTTCAGTGGTCTCGGTTGGGTCGCGATTCACGGAAAAGGTGGCCGTATCGCAGCATGGGCTCCAAAAGGCGTCGCAGTCACACTTCGCGAGGCGCTCGTATGAATCTGGCCGTCATCGGTCACCCGATTGCTCATTCGCTCTCTCCCCAACTGCACGAGCAGTGGTTGAGGGCGTCTGGGCTTTTCGGGCGTTATGAGGCCATCGATGCCACACCAGATCAACTCCCAGCCTTGTTTGCGGCAATGCGAGAAGGGGACTGGGATGGATTCAATGTCACGATTCCCTATAAAGAGGTGGTCGTTCGGTATCTCGATGACCTTGACGAAGCGGCGAAACATGCTGGAGCCGTCAATACGGTGTATAAACGAGACGGGCGACTTATCGGGACGAATACGGACGGGGCAGGTCTTGTCCAAGCGCTGATGCCATACACAGACTTTACAGGGCGTGTCCTGATTGTCGGTGCCGGAGGAGCGGCTCGGGGGATTGTCCAAGCTCTCCCGACGCGTGACGTGACGATTGTCAATCGAACTGTGGAACGGGCAAAAGCGCTCGCCGACACGTTCGGAGTCGTCTACACGACGTTTGATGAGATGGACGTCTCTCGATATGATGTCATCATTCAGACCACTTCTGTCGGGATGGACGAGAGATCGACACCACTTTCATTAGAAGGATTACGACAAAACACGGTCGTTTGTGATATCATATATCGTCCACTTGTCACCCCGATGCTTCAAGAAGCGAAACGTCGCGGAGCCAAAGTTGTGACAGGTGTAGCCATGTTCGTCTGGCAGGGCGCGCTCTCGTTCGAGAAATGGACGGGCGTGAAACCGGACGAAACCATTGGAAAAAAGTTAATCGAAGGATTATTGGAGGAATAATATACTATGTTATCAGGTAAACAAAAACGCTTTTTACGCGCAGAAGCGCACCATCTTTCACCAATCTATCAAGTTGGGAAAAATGGAGTCAGCGAAGCGATGTGTAAAGATATCGCGGACGCACTCGAGAAACGTGAATTGATTAAAGTTCAAGTACTTCAAAACTGCATGGACACGCCTAAAGATGTCGCTGGTGAGTTAGCTGAAGGCACACAGGCTGAAGTCGTTCAAGTGATTGGAAAAGTCATCGTCTTGTACAAAGAGGCGACCGAGAAAGAAAATCGCCAAATCAAACTCCCATGAGCCGGATCGGCTTGATGGGCGGAACGTTCGACCCGCCGCATCTCGGACATCTGTTAATCGCGGAACAAGCGCGTGAACAGCTTGAACTTGATGAGGTGTGGTTCCTGCCGGCTGCGATTCCACCTCATAAGGTCGGGTTCAGCTCGGCAGACCACCGAATCGAGATGACGCGACGCGCCATACAAAATCAGTCCGACTTCAAGTTGAACTTGATTGAGTTTGAACGGAGTGAGCCGTCTTATACGGTCGAGACGATGAAACGGCTGATCGAACAGTATCCGAATGATGAATTCTACTTTTTGATTGGTGCCGATTCACTCGTTTCGCTCGAATCCTGGTATGACTATGAGACGCTCATCCGTCTTGTCACGTTCGGTGCGGTCGCACGGCCAGGGACACGTTATTTGATTCCGGAGAAGGCAGACGTCCACGCGATTGACATGCCGCAACTCGAGATTTCATCGACGGACATCCGGGAACGGGCGAAACGAGGCAAATCCATCAAATATCTTGTCCCGACGCCAGTCGAGGAGTATGTGAAGGAGCATAAGTTGTATGACGTTTGAAGAAGCGCACGAGTTGATTAAACAGACGCTGCCAGAAAAACGCTATATCCATACGCTCGGTGTCGTCGAGACGGCGGAACGCATGGCGGTTCAATTCGGTGAAGAGGTCGAACAGGCTCGTCTTGCTGCCATGCTTCATGATTATGCGAAGTACTTTGACGTCGAAGAAATGCGTCGAGTCGTCGTGGAAGAAGGGTTAGACCCGAATCTACTTGAGTACGGGGACGAACTACTTCATGCGCCGGTCGGTGCGATTTTACTTTCCCGTCAATACGACCTGGATGACGCGGTGCTCTCGGCGATTCGGAATCATACGACGGGAGAGCCCGGGATGTCTCGGCTCGACCAAATTCTGTTCGTGGCGGATGCCATCGAACCGAATCGGAATTATCCCGGCGTCGACCGGTTGCGGGCAGAAGTGGAGCGTTCGCTCGAAGCGGCGGTTGTCGCGACACTGAAACAAACGATTGAATTTTTATTGAAGAAGTCGGTGCGTATTTTTCCACTGACGATTGAAACGTATAACGATTTTGTGAATATACCTTAGGAGGGTCAATATGACTGCAAGAGAAGAATTAGAATTGATTGTTAAAGCGGCTGACGATAAACGTGCCGAGGAAATCGTTGTACTCGACATGGAAGGGATTTCGCCAATCGCAGATTACTTCGTTATCTGTCACGGGAACTCGGAGAAGCAAGTCGAAGCGATCGCACGTGAAATCAAAGACGTTGCTGGCGAAAACGGCTTACCGCTCCACAAGTTCGAAGGAATGGACACGGCACGTTGGGTCCTCGCTGACCTTGAAAACGTCGTCGTCCACATCTTCCATCGTGATGACCGTGATTACTACAACCTAGAGAAATTGTGGGCTGACGCGCCACACGTCGAAGTGGAAGTCGGCTAATGGCTTACGAAGGATTCGCCTATGTATACGACGAGTTGATGAAAGACGCGCCGTATGATGAGTGGGTCGCTTTCGTGCGTCGTCACGTCCAAGATGGCGCGACACTCGCGGATGTCGGGTGCGGGACCGGGTCGGCGACGATTCGCCTCGCTGAACATTACGATGTCATGGGGATCGACTTATCCGAGTCGATGCTCGAAGTCGCACAAGAAAAGGCGCTCGAGGCCGAAATCGAGTTGCCGCTTTGGGAACAAGATATGCGTGAGTTGGAGTTACCGGAACCGGTCGATGCGGTGACGATTCTTTGCGATTCCCTTTGCTATTTGGGAGACGAGGCGGACGTGATTGATACGTTTGTATCTGTCTACAATCAACTCAAACCAGGCGGCTTGTTCATCTTTGATGTCCATGCTCCGAACAAGATGCAGACGCTCTTCAACCAAAAGACGTATGCGTCAAACGGAGAAGATTGCTCATATATTTGGTTTGCCGACCCGGGAGAAGCCCCGCTGTCGGTCGTTCATGACTTAACGTTCTTCGTCGCGCTTGAAGATGGGACGTATGAACGAATTGAGGAGACACATGAACAACGGACGTATGAACCAGGGCAGTACATGCAATGGTTGATTGGTGCCGGTTTCCATGTCAAATCGGTCACCTCTGATTTCACCGAACATGCACCAGGAGCGGATGCCGAGCGCATCTTCTTCGTTGCCCAAAAATAAGCAAATCCCCGATTCTGACGAATCGGGGATTTTTGTCGTTATGCTTCGTGGCTGAACTGCCACTGGACGCCGAACTGGTCTTCGAGCATGCCGTACGCCTTGCTCCAAAACGTCTCTTGAAGCGGCATCAAGACACGTCCGTTCACAGAGAGCGCCTCGAACTCACGATGGATGGCCTCGAGGTCGTCTGTGACGACAGCGAGCGTGACATTGTCCCCGAATGTGACCGGTCCGTCAGGCATCGCATCAGAAAACATGAGCGATGAGCCGTGAACCGAGAGTCGGGTATGCAGCACAAGATTGGCCATTTCACTCGGCACCGGTTGACCGTCTGGACCAGGTTGATCACCGAACGTCATAATGTCTGGAACGGCGTGGTTGAACACATCGGCATAAAAGGTTACGGCGTCTCGACAATTCCCATTAAAGTTGAGATACGGATTGATCGGCATAGCAAGTTCCTCCTCGAATTCATAATATTAATTATAGAACGTATGTTCGTAAATAGCAAGAGAGTCCAACTAAATTCAATTGTGTGGTTGAACACGATTCAGAGTTGGGAATAGAGCATATAGAGAACAAACTAGACGAAAGAAGGCGAAGCATCATGAAGCTCACGAAAGGACGTATCCTCGAATTTGGATTCGTCTTGTTCATGGCGATCATACTTATCACATCAATCATTGAAGAATCATGGTTCGATGCGAGTGTAGCGGGGGCCGGAATCATTTCTGGGCTCATCCCGTTCTTCATTGAAAAGACGTTTAAAACAGAACTCGATGGCAAGATGAAGGTGGCGTATATCCTGTTCTTGTTTGCCTCCCAGTATTTAGGATCGATTGTCGGACTATACGGGAATGGATGGTGGGACACGTTCCTTCATCTCTTAAGCGGAATCTTTCTCGCATTCCTTGGATTCGACTTCTTCAGTAGGCTCGATGATGACATTCGGACCGAGATCCCGAAACGATTTTTGTTCGTATACATTGTCGTCTTTTCCATGGCTGGGGCGGCGCTTTGGGAGATGTATGAATTCACATCTGACGTCGTCCTGAACACGACGATGCAAGGGAACGGGAATGACGATACGATGGTCGACATCATCGCGGGGTCCCTAGGCGGTATCTTGGCAGCATTTTTCGTCGTGACGCTCCATCAACGTGAAAAATCCAAACAAAAGAGACATATGAAAAAAAGTTCGTGATTCAAGAGCTTTTTATTTGTAATCATTCTAATCTTTGATTAATATCAAGATTGTAATGATTATAAATAATGGGAGGCAATCATATGGATCAACACCGTCAACTAACTACTAACCAAGGCGTACCAATCGGGGATAACGCCAACTCCATCACTGCGGGTCGTCGGGGCCCGACGCTTCTCGAAGACTATCAACTAATTGAGAAATTAGCGCATTTCGATCGTGAACGAGTACCAGAACGTGTCGTTCACGCGAGAGGCGCAGGGGCGCATGGTGTCTTCACTGTAAAAAATAGTATGAAACGCTATACGAAAGCCGCATTCTTGCAAGAAGAAGGGCAAGAGACGCCTGTGTTTGCGCGCTTCTCGACCGTCATCCACGGATTAGGTTCACCGGAGACGCTTCGTGACCCACGCGGTTTCGCCGTCAAGTTTTACACGGAAGAAGGGAACTATGATTTCGTCGGAAACAACTTACCGGTCTTCTTCATCCGTGACGCGATTAAATTCCCGGACGTGATTCACTCGCTCAAGCCGGACCCACAAACGAACCTTCAAGACCCGGACCGCTTCTTCGACTTCATGTCGCTCACACCGGAATCAACGAACATGCTCGTGCATCTCTTCAGTGACGAGGGAATCCCAGCATCGTATCGCCACATGCGAGGGTCATCCGTCCATTCCTTCAAGTGGGTGAATGAATTCGGCAACACGGTGTACATAAAGATGCGCTGGGTACCGAAGCAAGGGATTCAAAACTTGTCGATGGAAGAAGCGGCGAAAATCCAAGCAGAAGACTTCAACCATGCGACACGTGATCTGTTCAACGCCATTGAAAATGGAGACTATCCGGAATGGGATCTATATGTACAGATTCTCGACCCAGCGGACATGGACAACTTTGACTTCGACCCGCTCGATGCCACAAAAGATTGGTTCGAAGATGTCATCCCGTATCAATTGGTCGGAACGATGACCCTCAACAAGAACGTCGACAACTTCTTTGCCGAGACTGAATCTGTCGGCTTCAACCCGGGTGTTCTCGTTCCAGGGATTCAGCCGTCGGAAGACAAGATGCTCCAAGGACGACTCTTCTCGTATTCGGATACGCAACGTTACCGCATCGGACCGAACTATCTCCAACTCCCGATCAACTGCCCGTTCGCTCAAGTCGCGAACAACCAGCGTGACGGGGCGATGCCGTTCAAGCAACAGACGAGCCCGGTCAACTACGAGCCGAACCGTTACGAAGACGCGCCGAAGCCGAATGCGGACTATATCGAGACGCCGCAACCGATCACAGGCGTGACGGGTCGTCAGAAGATTGAGAAGACGAATGACTTCGGACAAGCCGGAGAGGTGTATCGTCGCTATTCTCAGGAAGAGAAGGATGCGCTCGTTCGTAACCTCGTGGCGCATATCAAAGAAGTTCGTCACGAGAAGACCGTTCTCCTCTTGATCTGCAACTTCTATCGTGCGGACCGTGAACTCGGAGAGCGTCTCTCGAAAGAGTTGAATGTCGATCTCGCACCATTCTTGAATCAAATGTCGAACTAAACACGTAACCGCGGTCTTACACCGCGGTTTTTTTCTATGCGAAAAGACGCCTCTCTCGTGGAGAAACGTCTCGTTCGTCATAGTTATTCCCCGACCATCCCGTCACCGTCTCGGTCGTCCATGTATTGATACAGCCAATGGTCACGCGTGATCGGCATCTCGAATCCGGCGTTCTTTGCTTCTTTGATTGTCACTTGTCCGTTTCCGTCAAGGTCGATATCGGATAATTCCCGTTCCTCGACTGGTTCCGTCGTCACTGCAGGAGGGGAATCATCCGTCAATCCGAGCGATTCGTTCACTTCCTCCGGATCCACGTTATCATACGTATCGGTGACCGTATTGCCCCGTACGGTATACGTGTATTGGTAGCGGGAAGGAATCTGAGTCGTCGTGTTCGGATAGGTGATGATGGCTTCGAAGTCTTTCGCCCCGCCAGCCTTCCGGATGACATCTTCCATGAATGCCTGGTCGCCGTAACGGTTGAGTGCGCTGTTTTGTGGCGTGATGTTATAGGCGTTCGAGACACCGCCAAGTGAATCGGCGATGATATGGCCTTCGTCGAGGTTAGGGTCTTCGACACCCGGAACTTTCGCCTCGTCTGCATAATAGCGTCCTGAAGAATTGACGTCTTCGGTCTCGTCGTTTTGAAGAATGATCTCATCAGCAATCACGCGAACCAGTTGACCGTGTTCGTTCGTGAACGCCCAGTACTCTCGGTCGCCAAAGCCGATATCGACGACGACATTCGCCTCCCGTGTGCCGGACTGATCGCCGCCATCGACCTCGATCTTCGTATAGCCTTCAAATACATCGCCTTCAGATTTAGGGGGCTCGGTGGTTTGTTCCTCTTGTACAGGTTCCTTTTCAACTGTTTCTTCGGTTGACGTCGACGTCGAGACACTCACGTCGGCATCCGTGCAGCCTGAGAGGAATAGCACCCCAAGTAGGAATGGGATGTAAAATGGTATTCTTTTCATCTATATCGCTCCTTATTCGAAGTTACGCTATCGTATTTACTATGTAGCTTATAATGATAGCATAAGAAAACGAAATGTGAGCGTCCTCCCTTCAAAATGTGCCCGATGGATTCCTCTCATTTGTGGATTCAGATAGCTTATGCCAAGATTGAAAAAAAGGGGGAAGAACGTATGAACGAAGTGATTGAGACCTTATTGAACCACCGTTCCGTCCGCGATTTTACGGACGAGAAATTGACAGACAAACAAATCCAGACCATCGTCGAGAGCGCACAACGGGCATCGACGTCTAGCTTTATCCAGGCCTACTCCATCATCGGGGTGACCGATGAAGCGAAAAAGAAACGACTCGCTGAGATTGCGGGCAACCAGAATTACGTGGTCGAGAACGGTCACTTCTTCGTCTTTTGTGCGGATTTGCATCGCCATGAGGTGATTGGTGAACTGCAAGAAACAGAAGTGTCCGCAACACTTGAGACCGATGAGAAACTGCTTGTCGCTGTGATCGACGCTGCACTTGCCTCACAAAATGCTGCAGTGGCGGCAGAGTCGATGGGGCTCGGAGTCTGCTATATCGGTGGCATTCGGAACGACCTCTTTGCGGTGAAAGAAGTGCTCGCATTGCCGGAACGGGTCATTCCGCTCTTTGGCATGGCCGTCGGTGTACCGGCTTCAGTCGAAGATCAAAAGCCCCGTCTACCGTTCCATCATATCTACCATGAGAACGCATACGAGGCGAATCCAGAACGGATCAAACAGTCACTTTCGGATTACGACGCGTTGATCCATGATTACTACATGGTCCGGGGATCGAATCCGCGTAAAGACACGTGGACTGGCCAAATGGGACGCATGTTGTCGAAATCGACACGTCTTGACGTCAAAGACTTTTTGAAAGCACAAGGCTATTTGAAGCAATAAGATAAACCGCCGACAACTCTTTGTCGGCGGTTTTGTCATGTTCAATTCAATTGGGCGTCGAGCCAATTCTTGTCGATGGCACCAAATTGCTTCGCGATGATCACACCCGATTCATCGAGCACATACGTCGTCGGCATCGCTTGAATCCGATACGCATCTCCGACTTGGCCGTCACGGTCATAGACGACGGTAAATGCGTCTTCATACGGTTCGACGAACGAGACGGCATCGGCGGGGTCGCGTTCACTCGTCGTCGTGTTGACGGCGACGATGGTCACGTCATCTCGCTCTTTCGCGAACGCCGCCATATCCGGCATCTCCGCCCGACAAGGCGGGCACCAGGACGCCCAAAAGTTGACGACGACGCGCTGACCATGTAGTGAAGTTAAGTCGAATGTACTCCCATCGGTTCGCTGTAATTCGAACGAAGGGGGAATTTGCCCGATGTTCAAACCGGTTGACGCCGTCTCTGTCGTGACAGATTGTGTCGCTTTCTCTGGCAGGACAGCATTCACGACCGCGAGAACGACCAGGACTCCGACACTAATTTGAATCACTTTCTTTGAAGGGCGGGCGAGATAGACCGTCAATCCGAAGAGGACGAGGGCGATGACAATTATCCACCATTGAATCTGTCCGACCGCATATGACTTAAATAGCCAGATGCCGGATGCACCGCATACTGTCCAAAGAATGTTTCCACGAGTCGGTTCATGCATCCAGCGCCACGTCGTTCCGAGTAGCAGAAAAATGAGCATGGCGCTCCATAGATGAATCGGCTGGTCGGAAAGGTTCAAAATCGTCCCGTATACTGGAACCGCGAGTGTCATTCCGAACCAAATGAGGAGTCCGCTCAGCACCCAATACCCTAAAAGGTTCCGGTCGAGTCGATAGACGAACCAAAGGACGACAGCAGCTGCAATCCATTGAGACCATACGCCTCCTGTGGCGTAAAGAGCGAGCGATAGGTCACGTGTCGTCAACAGACCGATGACGATGGCACTTCCTTTCCAGGCAAGAAAACCATAGAACCATGTCCCGATGACGGCTTCACGCTGTTTACTCGACAACCCGAGAAAGCGGAAGATGCCGTAAAGGACGGCAAGGCTTAGTAAAAAGATGAGTAAATCGAAACGAATGTTGAGTGGACCGATGGCGACCACGTCTTTCCCTCCTAAACAAAAGGCGCCCCTCTCGAAGCGGGCGCCATATTCATAGTCAGTATAGCATTACTTGATTTGTTGAGCGTTCAAGACAGTTTTCATCGCGCCGTAGCCACCGAGGATATTGTGGATATCTTTGTAGCCGAGCGATTGAAGGACACTTGCCGCCATGCGTGAGCGGACGCCTGACGCACAATGCACCGCAATCGTTTGGTCTGTCGGAAGACCTTCGTGGTCACGTGCGAGCTTACCGAGCAAGATACGTTCTGCCTTTTCGTAATGGCTCGCGTTCCATTCTGTCGCGTTTCGAACGTCGAGGACGAACACGTCACCTTTTTCAGCAGCTTCAATCGCTTCTTCTGCCGTCACGTCCGTATACGTTTCCGTCAAAAGTGATGCATCGAGTTCTTCGACTGGGACGATGAAGCGAAGACGGTCGAGACCGATTGATTGGAGGTCCGTTTGTACTTGATCGACGTTTTCTGCACTTGCGATAACCGTGATGTCTTTGTCGAAGTTGACGAGCCAGCCTGCCCAAGAGACGAACTTGTTGTTGTAAGGGATGTTGATTGTCCCTGGTACGTGACCATTTGCGAAATCTTCACCTTTACGTGTATCGACGACCTGTGTCTCTTCGACGAGTGTATCGAGCCGGTCCGACCCGACGACTTCAGGACGAGCGATATCCGTCGTCACTTGAATGCCTTCTTTGTTTACTTTCTTCATCATGGCGAAGTAGTTCGGCGGTTCTGGTTGATCCGTCGTCAATTCTTTGATGAAGGCATCTTTGTCCGTCATTTGAAGCGCCCAGTTCGTCGCTTTCTCGTAACCGACCGTCGATGTTGGGATCGCACCGAGTGCTTTCCCGCAAGCACTACCTGCGCCGTGTCCTGGCCAGACTTGAACGAAGTCAGGAAGTGCCATGAATTTTTTGAGTGAATCAAACATTTGTTCCGCACCGATTGCCGTCGTTCCTTTCACACCGGCTGCTTCTTCGAGAAGGTCAGGGCGACCGATATCTCCGACGAAGACGAAGTCTCCTGTGAAGATCCCCATCGGTTGTGTCTGGTTGCGGTCATAAAGAAGGAACGAAATATGTTCCGGTGTGTGACCAGGTGTGTGCATGACTTCGAGTGTCACGTTTCCGATCTTGAACGTGTCGCCTTCTTTGACGAGTTGTGCGTCGATTTCTTTCGCGAATGCATACTTCCAAGAAGCATCACCTTCGTCTGATAGATAGGCTTTCGAACCTGTGCGCTTCGCGAGTTCGAGTGAACCGGACACAAAGTCCGCATGGATATGCGTCTCTGCCGTTGCGACGATGTTCATGCCTTCTTTTGTCGCTTCTTGAAGATAAGGCTCGATGTTACGGGCCGGATCGATGACGATCGCTTCTCCCGTCATTTGGCAACCGACCATATATGAAGCTTGTGCTAGTTTCTCATCATAAAAATAACGTAATAGCATATAAATTTCCCCCTATGAGTAAAGTAATCGTTTATTCGACTTCGCCTTGCCAGCTCATCATCCCACCGTCGACGTTCGTGACGTCGAATCCGAGTGAGTCAAGATAAGCAGATGCGTTCATGCTGCGTCCACCGGCTGCGCAAATGACGTGAATCGGTTTAGAGCGATCGAGCTCATCGACTTTTGCTCCGAATTCAGAAAGTGGTACGTTTTTCGCTTGTTTGATGTGACCTCCAGCATATTCATCCACCTCTCGTACATCGATGAGGTTGAGTGAGTCGTCAGCTTGAAGTAACGCTTCTAATTCAGTAGTCGTAATCGTCTTCATGAGTCTTTGATCTCCTTTTCATGGTTAAGGTTTTTGGCAACGAGAATGTTTCGTTGGCTTTAATATACCCCCTAAGGTATAATGAGCGCAAGTGAAAAGAATTGGAGGGGAAAATATGAAGAGGATTTCCTTATTTGTTGGGATTTTGGTTTTAATGGCGATTTTTATCTTTGTAATCACATCAGGAAAGGATGAAATTACGAAAATTGACGTTAAAACTCTACAAAACAAATTGGAAAACGAGGAAATAACGCTTCTTGACGTAAGAGAAGCGTCTGAATACGAGGGGGGGCATATCGAAGGGGCAGTGAACGCACCACTTTCTTCATTAGATGCAAACCAACTGTCGTATCCGAAAGACGAACCAATCTACGTCATTTGTCGAAGCGGTAACCGAAGTGCCCAGGCGGCTAGTCAATTACAGGCTGCTGGCTATACGGAAATCTATGACATATCAGGCGGAATGATGGCTTGGGAATCGATTGAATAAGTAGAGAATACGAGAGCAAATGGAGGAGTTTATATGGAGCTCGGGTTTATCATTACAATTTTTCTAATTGGATTTATCGGGTCGTTTATTTCAGGGATGGTCGGGATTGGTGGATCGATCATCAAGTATCCGATGTTGTTATACATTCCACCGATTCTAGGGTTTGCCGCTTTTAGCGCGCACGAAGTATCCGGAATTAGTGCCATTCAAGTCTTCTTTGCGACAATCGGTGGGATTTATGCCTATCGTAAAGGTGGATACTTAAACAAGCAGTTGATTCTTTACATGGGGGTGTCGGTATTAATTGGTAGCTTCATCGGTGGATACGGATCGACGATTCTTTCGGAAACGATGATCAATGTCGTCTATGCCGTACTCGCAACGATTGCCACCATCATGATGTTCTTGCCGAAGCCGAAAGTGGACGACATGCCGCTTGATCAAGTACAGTTCAACAAAGTGATTGCAGCAAGTTCAGCATTCGTCGTGGGAATTGCGGCAGGAATCGTCGGGGCAGCGGGAGCCTTCATTCTCATGCCGATCATGCTTGTCGTCTTACGCATCCCGACGAAGATGGCGATTGCGAGTTCCCTCGCCATCACCTTCATCTCGTCGATTGGCTCGACGTTCGGTAAAATCATCACCGATCAAATTGTCTGGGGTCCGGCCATCATTATGATTATCGCGAGCCTGATTGCCGCTCCAATCGGGGCGAATGTCGGGAAGAATATGAATACGAAAGCACTCCAATGGATTTTAGCGCTACTCATCTTAGCGAGTACCATCAAAATTTGGAGCGACTTAATCGCATGAAAAAATCACGACGCCTATTTTCTGGCGTCGTGATTTTTGCGTTATTTCGTAATGAAATAGTAGAGAAGTCCTAGCCCGATAAACGAGACAGGGAGCAAGATGATGTAGAGCCAAGAAACCATCGACCAACTCTTCTTTTGACTGTACGAGGAGCGGTCTTTCCCGAGCCCGACCATGATGGTGAATATGAGTGCAATCAAACAAACGAGCAATGCTAATCCGATTGTGAGAGCCATAATATCACATCCTTCTTAAATGCTGTCACCTTCATCATATCGCATACAGTTGGGAGACTTTTGACAGAATGTTGAGGTTGTGTGACAAAGGTGAGGGAGAAGCGTCACACAAATCGAAATGCGTAAGAAAAAACCCTTTTGATTTTACGGAATCAAAAGGGTTTGATTGTTTATTCTGCAAACGTTTTACTGCGGAACATAAATGCCGTGATGAGATAGAAGGCGATGATATGAAGGGCGACATAGAAAATCGAGAAGCCCATCGTAGCGTCCATCGCTTTCATAAACTCTGGGTTGACGTCATAGATTGAAAGGTCTGTATGCAAGAAGACAATCCATTTCGCAAGCTCAGGTTTCCAAGCGACAAGAAGACCGCCGATGATACTTGAGGCGAAGTTTGCGAGTACCGTGAAACCGATGACGACGCCGACCGACTTGAAGACGACCGAGAACATGAGCGTCAAGAAGATGATGAAGATCGGTCCGCTCACACTGATGAGGATCGGACGGACGACATCCCATGTGACAGAGCCATCTAACGTGAGTGAGAACCCGAACGCGACGACTAAGATGAAAATGAATTGAAGCAACATGACGAGGACGGCCATGACGAGCTTCGACAATAAGATGCGGTCGCGAGAGTACGGGCTCATCAACAGGTGTTTCAACGTATCAAATTTCAATTCGTTCCCGACCATCTCTGCCGTAAAGACAATCGTAAAGATACTCAAGAAAGCGATGGCACCCATCGTTGAAAATTCAAAGAACGATGCCGCTTCTGGTGTCCCTTCACCACTGGCCAATACAGCGTATACGATGAGGATGATTGCCGTATACACGCCTAGGGCGACGTATGGTTTAATCGTACGACGCCATTTCATCCATTCATTGCTGAGTAATGAACGCATTGTTCGTACCTCCTTCTTTTTTCGTCAATTTCAAGAATTGTTCTTCGAGCGACTCGTGTTTCATGCCAATCTGATAGACGGCGATATCGCGCTCGATTAATTGTTTCAGTAAGACCGGAATGTCTGTCTCTTGACGCGGTACGATAAACGACTCGGCAGACTGCTGGACGATTTTCACATCATCGAAGGCGAGTGCTGCGACGTCAAGTGCCTCGTTCATCTGCTCCTTGGCAACTTTACAGAGGATGACGCTGTCAGCCTTCGTCTGTCCGTCTTCCACTGACTTGATTTGTCCTTGGTCAATGATTGCGAAACGGTCGGTGATCAATTCCATCTCGCTCAATAAATGGCTCGAGATAAGGATGGCGATTCCGCGGTGGTCCGCAAGGTGGCGTAAGTAATTCCGAAGGTCGGCGATCCCAGCTGGGTCAAGACCGTTCGTCGGCTCATCTAAGATGAGCACTTTTGGGTTATGCAACAAGGCACGGGCAATCCCGAGGCGCTGTTTCATCCCGAGTGAGTACTGTTTGACTTTCATATCGAGCTTTCCGTCGAGTCCGACGAGGGCACCGAGTGCATTCAAGTCGACTTTTTTCAAGTTCGGAATCAAGTTCATCGCATGAATCAAGTTTTCCCGGCCCGTCATGTACGGATAGAATGCAGGATTCTCGACGATGGCCCCGATTCGGCTGAGCGCTTCTTGGCGGTTGTTCGCCACGTCATACCCATCGACTGTCACGGTCCCGTGCGTCGCAGGCATGAGGCCTGTGATGATTCGAATAGTTGTCGTCTTCCCGGCACCGTTCGGTCCGAGGAATCCGAAAATTTCTCCTGGAACGACGTCAAAGCTGACATTTGTCAATACCGTTGCTTTTCCCATCTTTTTATGGACATTTTGTACGGATAACATGTGGTCACCTAGCTTTCTGTTAAGAGTAATAGTGTAATGCCTACACTCCCTATTACGGGGCTGTTTGAAATAAGGTTTCATCTTTTTTTGAAATTGTTGAAACAAATACATCAAGACACAATTTATCGATAAGCAAAACTTATTGAAATAGTATGGACGAATTGTGAATTTGTAAGGGTCTTTCTGCGACGAAAGGTGTAGTATGAAGTTGAGCGTAAGAGGCAAGATTTGGTTTTGTTCACCAGGGTAGGAGAAAGGTGAACTGCTTCGGGCTACATGTTAAAATGAAAGCGTTCACAGATTGAACGTTTAGGAATGGATAAGGGGGATTTATTCAATGGGAGAGTCGTCGAATGTTCACGAGAAATCGCAAGCATTTTATGGTCCTAACTTAGGCTACATCATTGAACTGTACGAACAATATTTGGAAGACCCATCATCGGTCGATGAAGAAACGCGTCGATATTTTGACGAATTTGGGGCACCGGAAACGTCGTCACCGACAGAAGTGCCGGTCTCGGGTCCATCGTTTGATTTAGAGAAGGTCGTCTCGGCGACACGGCTCATCAACGACATCCGTGCTTTCGGTCATAAAGCAGCTGATATTTATCCACTAAAAGATCACCCGCGCGAGCAGGAACTATTCGAACTGTCACGCTATGATTTGACAGAAGAAGACTTAAAACAAATTCCGGCCCGCCTTTTATCAGACGATGCACCAAAACCAAACGCGAGCGCCTTAGAACTATTCCGTCACTTGCTTGACGTTTATACAGGAACGGTCGCCATCGAACTCCGTCATTTAGATGACATGGAAGAGAAGAAGTGGATCCGTCGTCAAGTCGAACAAGGGGCGTTACAGCAAACCTTCTCGAAAGAAGAAAAAGTCGAGTTGTTCAAACGTTTGGCTGAAACCGAACTGTTTGAATCATTCCTTCATAAAACATACGTCGGACAAAAACGCTTCTCAATCGAAGGATTGGATGCGATGGTGCCACTTCTCGATGCGATGGTCGGAGGCCTCATTTCGAGCGGTTCGGAACATATCAATATCGGAATGGCCCACCGTGGACGTTTGAACGTACTTGCCCATGTTCTCGGCAAACCGTACGAGATGATTTTTGCGGAGTTCCAACACGCGCCGAACAAAGAATTGATTCCATCTGAAGGGTCAATCGGCATCAACTTCGGTTGGTCAGGCGATGTGAAATATCACCTCGGTCTTGACCGGAAAGTGGTCGAACAGCAAAAAGAAGTCCGTCTCAACTTGGCGAACAACCCGAGTCACCTCGAGTTCGTCGGGTCGGTCGTCGAAGGATATACACGTGCCGCACAAGATGACCGTTCTGAAAAAGGATCGGCTGTACAGCACGACGATTTGGCAGCCTCAATCTTGATCCACGGAGATGCGGCCTTCCCAGGACAAGGTATCGTCGCGGAGACACTCAACATGACAAACTTGACGGGTTACCGTACAGGTGGGACGGTTCACGTCATCGCCAACAACACAATCGGTTTCACAACGGACCCGAACGATTCGCGGTCGACGCGTTATGCAAGTGATATCGCCAAAGGCTACGAGATTCCAGTCTTCCATGTCAATGCGGATGATCCGGAGGCATGTGTTGCCGTCGCGAAGTTGATTAGTGAGTATCGTGCCAAGTTCCATAAAGATATCTTGGTCGACTTGATCGGGTACCGTCGTTACGGTCACAATGAAATGGACGAACCGATGAACACGAACCCGGTCCTTTACAAAGCCATCAAAGGACACCAGTCCGTCCGTCACGTCTATGCTGCACGACTTGAGGAAGAAGGCATCATGACGAAAGATGAGAAAGCGCAAATTGAACAAAAAATCGAACAAGCCTTGAAGGCAGCACGTGATCTCGTTCCTTCTGAAGAAGAAGATGCAGATATCGTATTACCGGATGCGGTTCATAAAGGATTCCCGAAAGTCGACACGAGCGTCGAACGGGAATTCCTCACGCAATTGAACGAAGAGTTACTGAACTGGCCGGAAGGCTTTGGTGTCTTCCATAAGCTTCAAAAAGTGCTCGACCGTCGCCGTGACGCGTTCAGCGAAGGTGGGAAAATTGACTGGGGTCATGCGGAAACGCTCGCCTTCGCGTCGATTCTTTCAGATGGTACGCCGGTCCGCTTGAGCGGTCAAGATTCAGAGCGTGGAACGTTCGCCCAACGGAACATCATGTTGAACGATGTCGAATCAGGTAAAAAATTCTCGCCACTCCATGAGTTGTCGACGGCGAAAGCATCATTCTCGGTCTATAACAGCCCGCTCTCAGAAGGTTCGGTGCTAGGATTTGAATATGGCTATAACGTATTCGCACAAGATACACTCGTCCTATGGGAAGCGCAATACGGTGACTTCGCGAACTCGGCGCAAGTCATGTTCGACCAGTTCATCTCAGCGGGACGCGCGAAGTGGGGTCAAAAATCAGGCCTCGTCATGCTCTTGCCGCACGGTTACGAAGGACAAGGGCCGGAGCACTCAAGTGCACGTATGGAACGCTACTTGACACTTGCCGGGGAGAAAAACTGGACGGTCGCAAACCTTTCGTCTGCGGCACAATACTTCCATATTCTTCGTCGTCAAGCAGAGATGCTCGGGAAAGAAGAGATTCGTCCGATGATCATCATGACACCGAAGAGTCTGCTTCGTCACCCGCTCGCCACGTCACCAGTCGAGGCGTTTACGGAAGAGAGCTTTAAACCAATCGTCGAACAGCCAGGTCTCGGGGAAAACACAGAGAAAGTTGAACGTCTTGTTTTCTGCACAGGGAAAATGGCGATCGACCTCGCGGAAGCGGTCGGCAAGTCAGAAGAGTCACTCGACTTCTTGCATATCGTCCGTGTCGAAGAAATCTACCCGTTCCCGGTTCGTGAGATTCGTGACATCATCAGCCGTTATCCGAACGCGCGTGAAATCGTCTGGGTTCAAGAAGAACCGAAAAACATGGGAGCTTGGACATATATCGAGCCTCGTTTAGAAGCGGTCACAACGAACCGACTCGATGTCCGTTATATCGGCCGTCGCCGTCGTTCGAGTCCGGCTGAAGGGAATCCGACAGCTCATAAACAAGAACAAGCACGCATCATCCGTGAAGCACTCTCTCGTGACGTCGTCTCGAGCGGTGCAGGCACGAGCACATATCAAAAAGATCGTAAATAAGTTAAGGGGGAACTCATTGTGATCGAAATCAAAGTACCGGAATTAGCAGAGTCCATTACGGAAGGAACGGTCGCGACATGGCTCAAACAGCCAGGCGACCAAGTCGAAAAAGGGGAAGCAATCGTCGAGCTCGAGACAGATAAAGTCAATATCGAAGTCCCGGCTGACGAAGCGGGTGTGTTAGAAGAACAACTTGCCGGAGAAGGGGACACGGTTCAAGTCGGTGAAGTCATCGCACGTCTCGGTTCAGGTTCTGGTGGCGGAACGGCTGTCGCGACGAAGACGAAAACGGAAAACGCGACAGAAACGAAAACAGAAGCACCGACTGAGAAAAAGACAGAGTCTATTGAAGAAGGCAAGAAAGTCGAGAAACGTGAAGAGCACGTGGCGAGCCCGGGTAAAGGACCAATCGCGACACCGGCTGCACGCAAGCTCGCTCGAGAGAAAGGTATCGACCTTTCAGCTGTCCAAACGAACGATCCAATCGGTCGCATCAACGTCCATGACGTTTCAAAACATGAAGACAAACCAGCCGTGAAAGAGCAGAAACCAGCTGCTGCCACTCCGGCACCACAACCGGCAGCGAGTGGAAAAGAAGAAGAGCGCATCAAAATGACACGTCGTCGTCAAACGATTGCGAACCGTCTCGTCGAAGTGCAACAGACGGCAGCGATGCTCACAACGTTCAACGAAATCGATATGTCGGCGGTCATGGCACTTCGTAAACGTCGCCAAGAGAAGTTCGTGAAAGACAACGATGTCAAACTCGGCTTCATGTCGTTCTTCACGAAAGCAGCAGTGGCAGCTCTCAAGCGGATGCCTTACTTGAACGCTGAAATCCAAGGCAACGAAATCGTCTTGAAGAAATATTATGATATCGGGATTGCCGTATCGGCTCCAGATGGTCTCGTCGTTCCGGTCGTCCGTGAAGCGGACCGCAAAAACTTCGGGGAAATCGAGAAAGATATCCTTCACCTCGCGGACAAAGCGCGTAACAACAAGCTCGGGTTGAGTGATTTGACAGGTGGTACGTTCACAATCACAAACGGTGGCGTGTTCGGTTCACTCCTCTCAACACCAATCTTGAACGGACCGCAAGTCGCCATCCTTGGGATGCACTCGATTCAACTCCGTCCAGTCGCCATCGATGCGGATACAATGGAGAACCGTCCGATGATGTACGTGGCACTCTCGTATGACCACCGAATCGTAGATGGTCGTGAGGCTGTGACATTCCTCAAGCACATTAAAGACATGATTGAAGATCCAGAACAATTATTGTTCGAAGCGTAAGAACAGGAAGTACTCGCTCCTATATAGGGGCGAGTGCTTTTTTACGTCAGGTTTTAGAAAAAATCTTATTATAGTTTTTTTTGTTGAGTAAATATTTATGATGAAAATCAACGAGAAAAGACAATCGCGTCGATGCGATGCAACTGATCACCCATCAAAAAGTCTTGGCGACAGAAAAAGCGGGTGCCATCTCGATGACACATGAAAATCTGAAAGAGGTTCGTGACTATTTGGAGTTGTTGCGCGACAAGAATAAAATCAAAAACGATGACTATCTTCAACTCGGCGGAATCATTGAACGATGGGGACAAGCCATCTTCGATGAAATCGATAAAGAACAGGACGTATTGTTAGAGGAAATGTATGCTGTCATTGGATTCTTGAACGGACTGGCGACACGTGCAGAAAAAAGACGTGGATACGGAAACGGAAGAATAAGCAAAAGGAGTTCATAATGAACTCCTTTTGCATGGGGAAACGATGTCATGAGAGCGACTCATGGAAGGAAAGTTGGTGTTTCCCGTTCGCTTTTGACAGATATAATGCTTCGTCCGCTTGTTCGATAGCGATGTGTGGTGGTTCCGGTGGACTCCAAATGGACGCCCCGATACTAGCCCCGACTTTTACCGATACGATGTCTAGCGTAATCGGTTCAGAAATCATCTCGATGAGTGTGCTGCCGACCTCCCGAATCTGTTGGGTCGAACGCTCAGTCCTTGGGAACATGAGGAAGAACTCATCTCCGCTCAATCGGACGGGGTAAACCTCATCGATGGAAAGCGTCCGTAACCGGTGTGCGACCTCGACCAATACCTCGTCCCCGACCGCATGACCATATGTATCATTCACCGCCTTGAAGCCGTCGAGATCGAGATAAAAGAAGACGTACGGTTCTTGCGAGGTGTGTAGTTGATTCAGCTGTTCACGTAGGGCGACCCGGTTTGAAAGACCGGTCAGTGCGTCACGGTTTGCTAGTTTTTCAAAGTGTACCCGCTCCGATTCAGACTCTGTCAGGGAGGTGACGAGCGATTCGAGCGCGAACGCGAGCGACTCAATCTCTTCGATTCCTGATTGATGGGGGAACGTGTTCGCTTTCCCTTGTTCCATGAGCGAAGCCGTTTCGGTGATTCGCTTCAACGGTTTCGTCACGATCGAAGCGAGTAGCCAACCGAGTACAGCCGTCACAAGTGAGGCCAATAAACCAATCCATAGAATTCTCGTTTCAAGTGTCTCGACTGGTGCAAACGCGACTGCCGTCGGCTGACGGACGACGACCTGCCAACCAAGTCCAGGATATTCATCATATCCTTCTCCGATTGACATGCCTGTCAGATAGTCTTGACCGTCATCCCACTCTTTCACGGAGGCGTCTTCTGTAAAGGATACAGGGAGTGGTTTTCCGACCATGTCGTCTGGACCGAGGAGCACGACACTGTCTCGTTCACTGATGACGAATAAATCCGTATCATCGACTTGTTCATGAAGCGTTCGATTGAAATGTTCGAGTACTTCTTTCCCCCAGGCCCAGCTTAAATGAGTGGCAAGTACCCCTTGAAACGAGCCGTCCTGGAAAAGCGGGACACTGATATCGACGAATTGGAGCGGTTCTCCCGTCGGATTCGGCAATAATTCAGCTAAGAGAACTGCCTCGTGGACATCTCCGATAAATGGGGAATCTTGCGCTTCAAGATAAACCGGTCGTTCCGCAATCGATGCCCCTTCGAGAATCCCGTTCGTCGAAGCGACGACGGTCCCGTCCGCATCCGTGATGCCCATCCAAGAGAAGGCGGGGATGTTTGATTGGACTTGGTCGAGGAGTCGACGTGTCTCGTCTCGGTCTTCTAAATCGAGGCCTTGTAAGAGTTGGACTTCTTGATAGCGTGACCACATATAAAAATCGAGTTTGTCCGCCAATTGATGTGATGTCGTCGAGAGGCGTTCCCCGATTTCTTTCTCGAGCGCGTCAGATGCCCGGTGACTGATGAGGGAAGTGAGTGCGATCGTCAGTAAAAAGACGAGCGTGGCAATGCTGAGCGCCAAAATGAGTCCGAGGCGCATCGTAAAAGACTTGATCATGCGTAAATAAACCTCCTAAAGCTTGAATTAAAGAGAATTATGAAAAACGAGTCGATATCATGATAGGAAGAAGAGCTTCCGCTATAATGAAAGACGAGTCGAAAATAGATAGAGGTGAAGAGAATGAAAAAGAATCAATTGTTGGTCATCTTGACCATCGTCGCGGTCGCATTAATCGCATTGGTGTTCGTCTTACTCAACCAAGATGAGTCGACGACAGCTGAGCGTGGCGATCACGTCTCGATTGAAGGACAACCGACACTCGGAAACCCGGACGCAAAAGTATCGGTCGTCGAGTTCGGAGATTACAAGTGTCCTTCGTGTAAACAGTGGGGTGAAACGATTTACCCGCAACTGAAAGCGGATTATCTCGACAAGGAAGACGTCAGCTTCAGCTATATTAACGTCTTGTTCCACGGACAAGAATCGATCTTGGCATCCCTCGCTTCCGAGTCGGTATACGAGCAAGACCCTGAGTCGTTCTGGAAGTTCCATAAGGCGCTCTACGATGCGCAACCGGAATCACAACAACATGACAATGCGTGGGTGACCGTCGAGAAGCTGAAAGAAATCGCAGGCGAGACGACATCGGTCGACTTGGCGAAGTTTGAGCAAGACCTTGGGGAAGAATCGACCGTACTTGAAAAAGTCAGTACGGATGACGGTCTTGTAAAAGAGAACGGTGTTCAATTCACCCCGTCCATCATGATCAACGGCGTGATGCTCGAAGACCCGTTCGATTACGAAAAAATCCAAGAGCTGATCGAGCAGGATTTGTAAGATGAAATCATTTCTCGAAAAGTATGGGTTATACCTCGCTTGGCTCGTCTCGTTGACGGCGACGCTCGGCAGTCTCTACTTCAGTGAGATTCGGGAGTTCGTGCCATGTGAGCTATGTTGGATTCAACGTATCTTTATGTATCCGCTGACCATCCTCTTGGGAATTGCCGTCTTCACGGACGATCGGGCGGTTCGGAAATATGTGTTACCGCTTACTATCATAGGCGGTTTCGTATCACTTTACCATTACTTGGTACAGAAAGTGCCAGGTTTTGCAGAAATTCAACCTTGTGCACAAGGAGTTCCGTGTAGCGGTCAATACATTAACTGGCTCGGGTTCATCACGATCCCGTTCCTCGCATTGACGGCTTTCACGCTCATCACAATCCTCATGTGGAACGTCAAAAAGCGATAAGGAGTTGGCACGTGTGAAGAAATGGTGGATGATTGGTTTGACGACGATGCTCATCGTCCTAGCAGGATGTGGTCAAGAGATTGAGGATCCGCTCAACTGGGAAGTCGAATCGTTCGAATATACGAATCAAGATGAAGAAATGGTCAGTCTTGACGATTTAAAAGGGAAAGTGTGGATGGCGGATTTCGTTTTCACAAGCTGTGAGACAGTCTGTCCACCGATGACATACAATATGACAAAGCTGAATGAAGCGCTTGAAGAAGAGGGCGTCGAAGACGTGCAATTCGTTTCCTTCAGCGTCGACCCGACGGTGGACACTCCGGAGAAGATGAAAGAGTTTATGAGTGGCTATGACCTTGCGAAAGCAGATTGGCAGTTCCTCTCAGGCTACTCGCAAGACGAGATTGAAACGTTTGCCCAACAGAACTTCAAGGCGCTCGTCCGGAAGCCTGACGAAGGTACACAAGTCGACCACGGCACGTATTTCTATTTGGTCGACCAGGAAGGAAAAATCATCAAGGCGTATCCTGGTTTCCAAAACGTTCCGACCGAAGACATCATCAACGACATTAAAATCTTGCAAAAATCTTAACCGAAGACCTGCTCCACCAAACACGGGTGGGCAGGTCTTTTTGGTTTAAGAGAACTGCTATAATGGAATAAGCAGAATGCTCAATGAAGAGCACGCCATTTTTTGAAAGATAGGCGAATCAATATACTTTCTCGTATTGAAACGGCGAAGGCACGCTATAATCAATTCAACGAACTATTAGAAAAGAGGACCTACATGAAAAAGACGATGTTGCTCTCATTGGTTGGAATGGCGGCTGTCACCGGAACGATTCTGACACAGTACAAACCACTTGGACGAAAGCCGAAATCGCTTCAATCTCCGAACCGGATCAATGGAAAGTTCCGTAATCAATATGAGACACCGATGAACTTCTCTACGCAAGACATGGTGTCGATGGCGCGCGACTATCGTGATGTGACGTCACTGCGTAAGCCTACCGAACGTCTTCCGATCGTGCCAATCGATTTTGAGGAGAAGACGGGCTCGAGTTTCACAAGAATCTATTGGCTCGGTCATTCGGCGCTCATGGTACAAATGGACGGGAAGACGATGCTCGTCGATCCGATGTTTGGACGTAGCCCATCCCCACTCCCGTTCGCTAAAAACGAACGCTTCAGTGAAGACTTGCCGTTCGAACTCGAGGACTTGCCCGAAATCGATGTCGTCTTATTGACGCATGACCATTACGACCATCTCGATTATGGAACGATTCTTGCCATCAAAGACAAGGTCGCCATGTTCATCGTACCGCTCGGGGTAGGGAGTCATTTGAAACGATGGGGTGTCGGGGCAGAACGAATCGTAGAACGGGATTGGGGCGAGTCGTATGCGTTCGGGTCGTGGACATTCGTCTGTACGCCGGCGCGTCACTTCTCCGGTCGCTCGTTGACGGACCGCAACAGCACGCTGTGGGCGTCGTGGGTCGTCCTCGGTGAGACGGATCGGCTCTTCTTCAGTGGGGACAGTGGCTATGCTCCGCATTTCAAGATGATTGGCGAACAGTACGGACCGTTTGATTTCGCTGCACTCGAATGCGGGCAATATGATGTGCGCTGGCCAGACGTCCATATGCAGCCGGAAGAGACCGCGCAAGCGTTTCACGATTTACGGGCCGACCAAATGATGCCGATCCATTGGGGGGCGTTCACGCTCTCGTTTCATGATTGGTTCGACCCGGCAGAACAGATGTCGTCTCTTTTACCAAAAGAAGTCGTCCTCACTCCGAAAATCGGGGAGAGAATCACGCTCGACGGTCGGAATGATACGACGGCGTGGTGGCGAGAGCTCGAAGACGCAAACAAGCGATGACCTCGGTCACCGCTTGTTTTTTTGTTAGGAAGACATCTTCTCTGTGGAATCTTCCTCGATATGCAATTGATGCTTTCTCGTGTATACAAGAAATGCGCAGGTCATCGCAATCGAACTAATTCCAAACAAGACGACCATGAGCTGAAGTCCAATCAAATCGAGGAAGAATCCTGTCACGAGAAGGACGACTTGGAAGATGATCCGGTCGAGCATGTTTCGGAACGAGAAGAAACGACCGTGATATTCTTTTGGCATCCGTGTCTGGAAAATCGTGACCGCCGTCGGGAAGAAACATCCGACCGAGAAGCCGAAGAGAACGAACGCAGCAATGGACATGAACGGGATGTCCGCAAAATAGAGCATCAGTTGGGCGACACCGATTAAAAACGAGAACGAGAATAAAATCGAGAACGCCGAGAATTTTTCTCCGATCCGTTTAATCATAAAGGCACCTGTCATGAAGGCGAGTCCCTCTGCCGTATAAATCCATCCTTTAATCGCCGTCGAATCTTGCAACTCACTGATGTTGATGACGAGCAAGTTGAATCCTCCGATGAAGAGGAGCGGGATGAGCGTCATGACGAGTGTCATGAAGATGACTGGAATCGATTTGATGATTGGGAAGACGTCTTTGAAACCGCTCGACGCTTTCGCATCGACCTTTTTCGCCGAGGGCGTTTTCGTCTCATCGAGTTTCAAGAAGAGCGTCGCGACCGCTAGCAACAGGTAGGCGACGAGCGAGAGCGCGTAGACGTTACGGAGCGAGATCAGTGTCAAAAGGACACCTGCAATCGCCGTCCCGATGACACGCGACAAGGTAGACACATTCATATGAACGCCGTTCAAGGCAAGAAGCTCCCGTTCCTTCACGATGAGCGGAATCGCTGCCTGGAGGGCAGGGAAATAAAAAGCGGCCGATCCTTGTAAGATGATTAAAAAGACGACCATCCACACGACCGAATTCGTCTCGATGGCGACGAACATGAAGATTACGCTGAGCGCCCGGACGATGCTCGAGATGAGCATGATTTTTTTCTTAGAACCTTGGTCGGTCAAGCGACCCGCGAGCGGACCGATGGCGACCCCGGCAAGTAAGCCGATGGCGAGAATGACCGCCTTCACAAAGTCAGAGGGGACACGGTCTTGCATAAATTCCAAGTTCCCGATGATGCCGAGCCATAGACCAAGACCGGCGACGAATTCGCCCGTCAAGATGATCCAGACGTTCCGATTTTTCCACATAAATGTATTCCTCGATTCTTATCTGTTGATAATAATTATGCTTGAGAATGATTCATTTAGCCACAAAAAAGAAGCCGAACGTCGGCTTCTTCATCAATCAAAAATCAAATATCACAGTTGTCGTCGGTGCACGTCGCGCCGTTCGAAAGGACTTGAATCGTCGGATTGTTCTCAGACCAGACTTTTTCGAGCACTTGCGTGAACGCTTCCGTCGGCTGAGCACCAGACACCCCATATTTGTTGTCGAATACGAAGAACGGGACACCAGTGATGCCGAGGTCGCTCGCGCGTTTTTCTTCTGCACGTACGTCTTCCGTATACAGGTCAGTCGTCAAGACGTCACGCACGGCGTCACGATCGAGTCCGACGCTTGTCGCGATTTCAAGCAGCACATCGTGGTTCCCGATGTGTTTCGCGTCGACGAAATACGCCTGCAGCAACGCTTCCGACAATTCTTTTTCTTTCCCGACCGTTTTCGCGTAATGTGTCAAACGATGCGAGTCGAGCGTACCCGTCACGACCATGTTCTCAAAATCGTAATCGAGTCCGACTTCGCGGGCCTGTGCAGCGACTTGTGCTGTCGTTCCTTTTGCCTGTTCAATCGGCATCCGATATTTCGTTGCGAGTGCCTCATAGATGGTACGTGAATCATTCGTCGGGGCGTTCGGGTCGAGCTCGAAACTCTTGAATTCGACTTCCACTTGATCCGCCTGTGGGAACTGTTCGAGCGCCTCTTCTAGACGACGCTTACCGATATAACAAAACGGGCAGACATAATCTGACCATACTTCAATTTTCATGATGAATCCCTCCTGTCCTTAGTGTAGGAAATCTTGAATTCAAAGTACAGGAAACGGCTCATGAAAAAAAGCCCTCCACGAGGAGGACTTAAAAGACGTACCAGAACACACAGACGAAGTGGGCGAAGCTTCCGAACAAGATGAACAGATGGAACACCTCATGGAAGCCCCAGCCGCGCCAGTTGACGAATTTTGGCTTGAACCCGTAAATGAGTCCACCAATGGTATACATGACGCCCCCGAGTACGAGCCAGAAGATGCCGGCGTTGCCAATCACTTCATGGAGCGGTCCGATAAAGAAGACGGATAGCCAGCCCATTCCGATATAGAGCGCGGTCGACAAGAAACGCGGGGCATGGAACCAAACGAGTTTGAAGACAATGCCGAACAAGGCGAGTGCGTGTACGGTACCGAAGAGGACCCACCGCGTCGGTCCCTCGAGAGCGAGTAACGTGAGTGGCGCGTATGTACCCGCAATCAATGCGTAAATCATCGCATGATCGATTCTCCGGAAGAAAGCGATGACGTTCGGCGAGGCGATGATGCTATGGTAAAGACCGGACGATAAATAGAGAAAGACGAGGCTGATCCCAAATAGAATCGCTGCCATAATCGCGAGTGGCGAGCCAAGTAGTGAGGCTTTGACGACCATGGCAATCAGCGCGATGAAAGCGAGTACCGCGCCGGCGAGATGCGTCAACGCGTTAATCGGTTCTCGGAAAATCGAATTCATGTAAAACACTCCTTATCACATCATGTAGTATCGATAACTACATGATATACTGAAAAGGGACAAACAGCAAGGTATACCTTTCGACAAGTCGCAGTTTTCATTATACTGAAGAGGTGAGGTGAGACAGATGAAAGCAAAACAGATTACCGAGACGGAAGGGACGCTTCCGAGAGAAGTGTTACCGACAATCGATTTATACATGGATCAGGTCATCCAATTGTTCGAGCAACATTATGACAAGATGAAGCGGAACGAAGATGAGACTATTTTGACGAAGACGATGATCAACAACTATGCGAAGGGTAAGTTGTTCCATCCTGTCAAAAATAAGAAGTATACGAATGAACATCTGATGTTGCTCAGTTTGATTTATGAGATGAAAGGCCTTCTGTCAATCAGTGACATCAAGGAGACACTCCGCCCTTTGAACGAGTCGGACGAGACGTTTTCACTTGAGGACTTCTACGAGGCGTATCAGGCGCAGAAAGTGAAGAATTTAGAAGCGTTCGAAGTTCAGGCGGACACGCTTTTGAATGCATCGGTCGAAAAAGAGAATGGTATCCAGCGGTCGCTCGCTATTGCGTCTGCCGTTCACATGAGCCACTTGTATCAGCGATTGGCCGAGCAGTTAATTGATGAGAACTAAAACAACTCCTCCGAAGACAAATCGTCTGCGGAGGAGTTGTTTTTAGTTATTGATGTATTTTTCGTAAACCGTACCGAAGTCTTTACGGTTCCATTCATGATAGTGACGTTGTAGCCAATCGAACGATTGCTCGTTCAATTCCTTGAACGTGTTCGGGACGTTCATGTCACCTTCACGGAGTCCGCTCAAAATCGACACCGAGTGTGTGAGCGACGTATTCGCATACTCCATCATGCGACGGCCTTCTCGCTGAATCTCTTCAATCGCAAGGAGTGCCTTGTACAAATCTTTCACGTGCTCGATTTGCTTCTTGTTGATATCGATTGAGTATGGCTTGTCGCCGATTGTGAATTTGACTTCGACATCGAGGTCGACGGTACCGGCTGTCTCGAACATGACGTGCTTAATCGGATAGTGTGCGTAAGGGTAACGATACAGAACTCGTTTCGAACTCATCGCGCTCGTCCCGTCGAGGTGAATCATTCCTAAGTTTGTAAAGCAGTACTCATCCGATTTTGATTTGATCAAGAAGTAGATCTTTTCGTTATCCTCATGGAGGACGTAATCATCCGAGTCCGCCTTATCGAAATCGGACGGGTCGATCACCTCACCGATGTCGCTGAAGCCAGTCAAATCAGAAGCTAGTTTTTTGAACATGTCATTCACTCCTCAGTAATGGATTTTATGCATCTCTTTCGGGTCGGACCCGGTCCGCTCGTCACGATTGAGCGCATCGATGGCCGCCATCTCTTCTTTCGTCAACGTGAAGTCGAATACCTGTATGTTTTCTTTGATTCGACTCGGTGTGACCGATTTTGGAATCACAGCGACTCCGTTCTGTAAATGCCAACGCAAGATCACTTGAGCCGGTGACTTGCCGTGAGCGTTCGCAATCTTGACAATCGTCTCATCTTCGAGCGCTTCGCGTCCTTTCATGAGTGGACTCCACGCTTGAATTTGGATGTCATATCGTTTGCAGAATGCAATTAGTTCTTTCTGAGACAAATATGGATGGATCTCGACCTGGTTCACGGCCGGGACAATCGAGCAAGATTGAATGATTTGTTCCAAATGCTCGATCTCAAAGTTCGAGACGCCGATTGCTCGGACGCGTCCTTCTTCATACAATTGTTCGAGTGCTTTGTACGTTTCGACGAATTTACCGAAACGAGGCATCGGCCAGTGGATGAGGAACAAGTCGACATACTCGAGTCCGAGCCGATCTAGGCTATCCTGAAACGCTTGGAGCGCCTCGTCGAATCCGTGAAACTCGTTCCAAAGCTTTGTCGTCACAAAGACGTCCTCTCGTGGGATGCCTGCTTCACGAAGCGCTTGTCCGACACTCTCTTCATTTTGATAAATCGCAGCCGTATCGATCAATCGATAGTCTGCATCGAGCGCAGCTTTGACCGTATCGACCGTCACCGCGCCATCTTCGACCTTATAGACACCGAGCCCGAGCATCGGCATCTTGACGTCATTATTCAACGTCGTCCATTCCATAAAAAATCCCTCCCTCTCGTCTATAACGTTACCGAAATTTTGGATGAAGGGAAAGGAAAAACTACAGACGGATGCTTTCCCCGTGCGCCTTGATCACAATTTGGTCACGGTCGAGTTTTGCGGCCGCGACGAGACGATGATACGGTTCCTCGACAGGCTCATAAGAAAGGACGAACGTGTCCCAATGCATCGGGAAGAAACGCTTCGCTCCACTCTCTTTGTACATCATCCAAGCCTGTTCCGGAGTACAGTGCGCTTCCTGGAACGAGTCCGGTTGATAGGCACCGATGGGGAAAAAGGCGAGGTCGATCGGTTCACGATCGGCGAGTCCTTTGAAGGAGTCGGTGTACGCCGTGTCTCCTGCGAAGAGCATACGAATCCCTTTGTATTTGAGCAGGTACCCGTTGTACCCCATATGTTTGTCCCACGGGAAACGGTTGCCCCAATGCTTGACGGGAATGGCGCGGACATCGAGCCCGTTCGCAAGTGTCACTTTGTCATGTGGATGCAGTTCGAGCGTCTGCAGACTTGGGTATCGGCGCAACAGGCGGCTCGTCCCAGGAGCAGAGACGACAATCGTCTCGCGAGTGATGAGTCGCTTCAAACTTTTATGGTCAAAGTGGTCCATATGGGCATGGCTGAGTAGGATGACATCGACCGGGCCGACCTCCTCAATGGAGAGGGCCGGAGCGGTGTGACGTTTCATGCCGACTGTCAGCGGTCCGAGATGGACACCGATTCGTTTTGAGAAGACGGGGTCTGTTAAAATCTTGAGCCCATACCAATGAATGAGGACCGTCGAATGCCCGATCCACGTCGCCTGCACATGCGTCTCATCAATGGTTGTCAGTTCTGGACGTTCAGGCCATTTAAAACGCGGACGGGGGAGCCGTCGTTTGAATCGTGTATAGAGAAACGTTCCGACGCTCGCCAAGACGGCACTCGGAACGAGGATGCGTCGACGCATCATGCATCACCTCACTGTTCGAATATACTGTCATCATATCGCGAGGACAGGTGCACCGCATCCGCCTAAAGGAGTAGAAAAAATGGGAGATTGTGGGGTACACTCTTGCGAATCCGCTTTCAATTTGATAAGGTGGCAGTAACTTAGGAAAGAGAGGTATACCGTGCCATGAAAAATACACGTTCACTCCAACGATGAGACGAATCATCACTGTTCGCTTGAACAGTCACGGGTGAAGTGTGTCCATTTTTTCAAATACGGGAAGCGCTCGTTTTCCTCTTTGAACGGATTCCTTCACACCACCGCTTTGAAGCGGATGGTGTTTTTTGTTTCATCGCGTATCGGATTCATAAGCGAGGTGAAACAGATGTTAGCAGTAAAACAAGTCCGGTTTGACTATGACCGGAAACCATTATTTGACGCGGTCTCGTTCGAGGTCGCGGCTGGAGAGCGTGCCGTATTATTCGGACTGAACGGGAGCGGGAAGACGACGCTCTTCCGACTCGTGACAGGGGAGTTGACCCCTCAAGCCGGGAAGATTGAACGTCAAGGAGAGGTCGGACTCGTCCGACAGACCATCGAATCGACAGACATGACCGTACTTGAGTGGACGATGCGCAGTGATCCAGAACGATATGCGCTCTATGAAGATGTTTCTTCTGGTGACGAGATGCGTGTCATGCGGTCCTATGAACGGGCGCTCGCACTCGATGTGTACAACTTGGAACAAGAGGCGACAAGAGCATTGACTCGACTTGGGCTGGAGGAGCACCTCTTCCGAAACATTAACGAGTTAAGCGGAGGCGAGAAGACGCGAGCTCAGCTCTCAACACTGACGATGAAGCGGGTGGACCTCGTCCTGCTCGACGAACCGACGAACCATCTCGATCTCGAGTCGATTGACTGGCTCACGAAGTGGTTGAACCAGTTCAAGGGGACAGTGCTCATCATCTCACACGACCGTCAACTGATGGACGATGTCGCAACGACCATTCTTGAACTGTCAGAAGGCCGGGTCACACGATATCAGGGAAACTATACGGCGTATAAGCATCAAAAAGAAGAAGAACGCGTGCGTGATGAGCGAGCTCGTGCTCGATACGAGAACCGAAAGGCAGAACTGCTCGAGATGATTGCCCAATATAAAGGATGGCATTTGAAGGCGAAAGCGACAGCGAGTGTCCGCAGTCCAGGAGCGCAAAAGGGAGCGGCCAATCTCGCAGTCAAAATGAAGGCGAGAGAACAGAAGTTAAGGCAGCTCGAAGACAATCGTCCACAAAAACCAAAAGAGGAGAAACCCATCTCCGTCCGTTTTGCGGCGGATGAGCTCGAAGCGAAGACGTGGCTGACGTGTGAGGATGTGACGTTTGGATACGACAATCCGTTTTATGAACCGTTTTCCTTCTCGATGAATAAAGGAGAGCGGATCTCGATTATCGGACCGAACGGAAGCGGAAAGACGACGTTATTAAACGTGATGATCGGCGAAAGATTACCATACTCGGGCGTGATTAAGCGACATCCTCGTCTGAAGATCGGATATTTCTCTCAAACGCTCGAGCGTCTCCCGGAGACCGGGACGTTACTTGAGGCGTTACTCGCCAATAGTGAGATCGGAGAGACGGAGGCGCGAACGTTGCTCGCTCACTTCTTGTTCCGGCGAGATGAAGTGCACCGACCGATTACCGAGGCGAGCATGGGGGAAAAGTGTCGAATCGCGTTTCTCATCTTGTACTTCTCGGATGCCCATCTGTTGGCATTAGATGAACCGACGAACTATTTAGATGTGGCGACACGCGAACAAATCGAGGCGGCCTTATCCGTCTATCCGGGTGGATTATTGTTGATTTCCCACGACCGCTACTTTCATCGTCTGACTTCGCGCACGATTGAATTAGGAGAGCACATTGTCATATGTGAGAACGATGAGCGCGATGAACCGGTCGATGTCGAACAAATGGTCAGAACGATGGACGAATTGACAAAAGATGAATTGAAATTTTTTGATGAAGCAGGAAACCTCCTACCATTTGACGAAACGAGTGAAATGAATCGAATCGAGTAGGAGTGAAGAACATGAATGGAGGAAGATTGTCGCGTGCGACGACGCGGAAGCGTAAACGCGTGTTCCGTATCACGACGGCATTGGCATTAATGCTCGCCTTGGTCGGGATCATCGCGTTCGCGGCACTGATTGACAAGAAACAGGACTCGGCTTTACCGGAATCTGATGAGATTGCCACGGAAATGGTCGACTCCGAGTCGGAACAACCGGCTGATGCTGATGCTGATGCTGAGACGGAATCAGCAGATAAGATTTATATCGGACAACCGTATACGAAAGTATACGCGGATGACCGGGTCACGGTCGTTTATGAAGCCGACTTGGGTGATCGATTTGAACGGTTGGAGACGGTAAGTGGATTTGTGAAAGTTCAGTTGAACGAGCGGTTGACCGGCTGGGTCACAGAAGAAAGTGTGACGACAGAGGCGACAGCTTTATCGGATGACGAGGTGATTGCCGCTTGGCAACAAGTCGTCCCAAACGCTTCGGAGTCCGTCCTCGACTGGATTGGGAAAGATCTCGAAACCGTCCGTGCGGAGCTTGGCAGTCCTTCTGCCGTTCAACGTGACCAAGTGAACGAGTATCATTTCTATGATGGATTCTTCCTCATGGTCCGGGACCAAAAAGTACGGGCCGTGGATTGGGACAAACAAGTAACCGCGACGCCAGACTTACAACCGACTCGCGAACAAGCGACCGGAATTTGGTTCGAGGGTGAGACGGTCCAATTGAAACTGTTCCCTTATAGCGGCGTCATGCGTGTCCGTCTGGAGCAAAAATGAGACAAAGCGGGAGAGTTCATTCTCCCGTTTTTTTATTGTTTTTCATTCAAATGAACGTTTGAATGTTTGGTTAAAATGGAATAAGATAAACAGTAGAAGGAGGAGTCAGTTATGGGACATCATCATGATCACGACCACCATCACCATCATTCGACGAATCAGCGGGCGCTCTTACTCGCCTTTCTCTTGATTGCGGCGTTCATGGTCGTCGAAGTGATCGGCGGACTATGGACGAACAGTTTGGCGCTATTATCGGATGCGGGTCATATGCTAGGAGATGCGGCTGCGTTAGGACTCAGTTTCCTCGCTGTCCGATTTGGGGCGAAAGCGGCGACACCGAACCGGACGTTCGGGTATCGACGTTTCGAGATTTTAGCGGCATTCATTAACGGGCTGACACTACTCGTCATCTCGGTCTATATTCTTGTCGAGGCATACCAACGAATCAGCGCGCCACCAGAAATTCTAAGTGGTGGAATGCTTGTCGTCGCCATCATCGGGCTACTCGTCAACATCCTTGCCGCCTGGATTTTAATGCGCGGGGAGAAAGATAATTTGAACGTGAAGAGTGCGTTGTTACACGTATTCGGAGATTTGCTCGGCTCGGTCGGAGCCATCACGGCAGCAATCCTCATCATGTTGTTCGGATGGACGTGGGCGGACCCGGTCGCAAGCGCCTTTGTTGCGATTTTGATTTTAATCAGTGGTTATCGTGTGACGCGTGACGCCATTCATATCTTGATGGAAGGGTCGCCGGAACAGATTGACGTCCGGGCGATGCAAGAAGAGATTGCTAAAGTTGACGGGGTGAAAGAAGTGCACGACTTGCATGTCTGGTCCATCTCGTCGAGCGAACATGCGGCTACTTGTCACGTTTTAATTGGAGAAGAGACGGATGATCAAGACGTCTTGAGACAAGTGACGGAACGAATCCGGAAATACGGGACGTTCGAACGTTCGACGGTCCAGATTGAACGGGAACGACAATGTTGTGAAGAACGAATCATCTGGTAAGAAAAACGGACACTCGCTTGAGTGTCCGTTATTTTCCGTTCACATCGATCACGACAATCTCTGGTGGATTGTAAACACGTGGAATGTTGAAGCTGTAATTGAATCCCCGTCCAATCACATGGGTGAACGTCTCATGCTCATAGAGTCCGCCGGCGTATTCAGGAAAGAATCCTTGGTCAGGTGCGAATAATCCGTTCATCAAATAAGGGATTCTCACTTGCCCGCCATGAGCATGTCCGGACAAGACGAGGTCGAATGGAAGTTTAGCATACGTATCGACTTGTTCGGCACGGTGCGAAAGAAGTACCTTGAACGTCTCATCGGGGGCGATGTCCTGCATCGCCGCAGTCGACTCCGCATCCCAATCCGTATAAATATTTTCTCTGAACCCACGAAGAGGATCTTCTAGCCCGCCGATGACGAGGTCGATTCCATTGATGGTGACCGTCTCCCATTCGTCTTCGAGAACGTTGACACCGTATGAGCGAAACACGTCTTTCACATTGTGACGGACATAGTCATCCGATCCATCGATTTCATGGTTGCCGGTCACGAAATACATCGGCGCAATCCCTTCAAGCCCTTCGATTAGTTCGAAGGCGGGTTCAGGTGAACGATATCGGTCGAGTAAATCGCCCGGTAAAGCGATGAGGTCCGGTTTCTGTGCACGAACCTGGTCGATCAAAATCGACTGTTTATAACCGTATGAGGCGCTGTGTAAGTCGGAGAGGAGCACGATGCGGAGTGACTCATCTGCTGACAGTTTATCGGACGTCACGTCATACGTCCGGACGGTCAACCCATTGTACGTCGCCGTGAACAACAAAATGCCGAGTGCAACAAAAAGAAGAGTCGATTTATGTTTCTTCATCAGTGCTCCCTCCTTCCTTAATCGTGTCTTTAATCTTACTCCGATAGGCAGGGTTAAGCAAAAAAAATCCCGCTCCTACGAGCGGGATGGAAGATTATGCTGCTTTCGCTGTCAATTTGACGTCGACATTGCCGCGCGTCGCTTTTGAATAAGGGCACACTTGGTGTGCTTCTTCAACGAGACGTTCTGCTGTTGCTTGGTCAACACCTTTGATTTCGACTTCAAGTTCAACTGAAATGAAGAAACCTTCATCGTTTTGGTTTAATGTGACGTGACCTGTGACGCTTGAACCATCTGTCTTCACACGTTCTTTTCCGATGATGAGGTTGAGGGCACTACCGAAGCAAGCCGCATAGCCAGCTGCGAAAAGTTGTTCTGGGTTTGTCGCACCGTCGACGTGTTTCGCGCCAGGCATCGAGACGTTCATGTCGATGACGCCGTCAGTTGATTTCACGTGACCTTCGCGGCCACCGATTGCTGTTGCTGATGCTGTGAATAGTGATTTCATGATTGAATTCCTCCATTTCGTTTTTAACAATTAAGTTGTGCACAATTTAAATTATAGAGCAGTCAAAAAGTTTCGCAAGTGATATGCTTGGCTAAAGAAGAGTACGGAGGATTAAGTATGGACCAATCGTTAAAGTTAGAACATCAAATCTGTTTTCAATTGTATACCGCCTCAAAAGAGCTTACCCGGTTATATCGCCCAATTTTAGCACCGCTAAACCTGACGTATAGTCAATATCTCGTGATGCTTGTCTTATGGGAAGAGGATGGAATCGATTTGCGACAACTCGGATCGCGGTTGACCCTCGACTCTGGGACATTGTCGCCGCTCGTCAAACGGCTCATCCAAATCGGCTATGTGGAGAAAAGTCGTGCGACGGACGACGAACGAAAAATCATCGTTCGTTTGACCGAAAGCGGTAGCGCGTTGCGTGAGCAGGCGGCGAATGTACCGCTACAAGTAAGTGGTATGCTGAATATAGACGAAGCGACGTATGTCGCATACATGGAGATGCTTACCGATATCAAGACGAGACTACACGATTTCGGGGAGCGTCAGCGCGAGCAGTAAGGAAGGAGGAGCCATGTTTCGAAAATTGATCATCCTCTTGATGGGGATTGGACTTTATATGGCTTGGCAATATGAGATGCCGAACGTCTCTGCCCCGACGAGCATTCAGGTTGAGTCTGAGGTGGCGACCGAACGAGCGACAGACACGCCAAAGTTCGCAAGTCAGTATGCCGGGCATGACTGGTATTTGGTCGAACGTGGCGGTGACCGCGGACTTGAACTGATTGATGAGGACGGTGCGAAAAAAGGATTCTATCAGTTCGAGACAGGCAGCACGTATCGAGGTCTCGTACTGAATGAAACGACCCGTGATCAAGTCGAGGACATCGGCTTCGAGGCGGTGACTTCGTATAATAAAGGATTGAATCGATACTTGATTCCGGACGATCCATCGTTTTCCGTTTTTGCAATCGATGGTCAGTATGTCACTTTCTTTTTTGACCAGCATGATGATGACCTCCTGAAAGGGATCTTGTCGGTCGACCGCCGTGTCGAAGAGGCGAGTGAGGGGTACTATGGTGATTTGTCGAAAGAGGGAACGGTCGCCAATGAGCAGTTGATGCGCATCCTCATGAACTGGGACCGTGAAAAGTTTGAATTGAACGCTTTAGCCGACTATGAACCGCTCTATCCGGTCGTACGGGCGCATAGTCAGAACATGGCGGAGAACGACTTCTTCAGCCATACGGACCCAGAAGGACAAGACCCGTTCGATCGAATGGACGAAGCGGGACTTTCGTATTCGATGGCCGGCGAAAACTTGGCCATGGGACAGATGAGCGTGTTCCATGCGCATTGGGGACTCATGAACTCGAAAGGGCATCGTGAGAACATCATGCAGCCGCGCTTCACCCATGCTGCCGTCGGGCTCGCTTACAACGACGACGGTAGTCCTTTCTATACAATTAATTTCATCACACCACGTTAAAAGAACGCGCTAATGACGAATTTAGCGCGTTCTTTCGTTTGCTTTATTCAGTGATTGTGAATTTTTGAAGTCGTTCGTTTAGTAGTTCGGCGACAAAAATTGTTCCGTCCTCTTGTACAGTGAGATCGTGGGGGATGCGCAATTGACCCATCTTGTTCCCCCAAGAACCAAATCGTTCAATGACTTCTCCCTTCGGACTTAAAACGACAATTTGACTGTTAGGAGTTTCACGTTCCCCGTTCAGATAATCGCCACCATCGACAAGATAGATGTTGCCATCGTTCCCTGCATCGATTCCGTAAGGTCTTCCGATTTCGGTGTCATCCCATGTGGAAAGGTGTTGTCCATCCTGGTCAAACACTTGAATGCGAGCATTATTTCGGTCAGCCACATATATGTTCCCTGACTGATCGTGAGTGATTCCGTGAGGCAAGTTAAACTCACCATCGGAAGAACCATAAGCATTAACTTCCCATTGGATGTTCCCATCACGATTGAATTTTACAATACGATGATTTCGGTATCCATCAGCCACAATGAATGAACCATCTTCCATTACGGTCACATCAGTTGGCCGTGCGAAAGTATATTCATTCATCGGGACAGGGAAGTTAGGCAGTTCATTTCGAATCCGTAAGCTTGTCTCAGTGCCGAGGCGATAATCGTCCCCAAACGTAGCGAGAACATTGCCACGTTCATCCAGCTTGAAAACTTTATTCAACATGATATCCGTTACCCAAATGTTGTTTTGAGCGTCCACTTCGATCCCGTGAGGAGATTGAAACAGGTTGTCCCCAAATTCATCGACAATCTCGTTTGTGTTTGGATCAAACACTGTGATTGTAGGGGTCGTGATTAATTCTTCATTCGCATAGCTTCCATCTCTGCGGTGTAAGTAATAGACATATCCTGAAGGGGAGGTAGAGACACCGCTACCTTCTCCTCCACGATGTGAGACACTGTCCTTCTCGGGCCAAACCCAACTAGATGTATATCGAGAACTTTTGGCTTTTTCATCATATTCATCTTTGAAAATGGGGTCCGTTCTTCCTTGGGCAAGCCATACAAGAGTTACTGAAAGTGCGAGGAGTACGCTGACTCCCAGCACTATTCTTTTTTTCATTCTATACAAGTGTGACACTCCTTCACGATTTACTGTGCATAGAATATGATAGATGGCTTAAGTGTAAACGCCAATTAGACCGTAGAGAGAAATCAATCTACGCCTTCAGGATGAGGTCAAATCAGTTTCTTCACCGCATCCTCAATTTCAGCCGGTGTCGTCTGTGGCGAAAAGCGCTCGATGACGTTTCCATCACGATCGACTAAGAACTTCGTGAAGTTCCATTTGATCGCCTTCGACCCGAGAAGCCCGGGCGCTTCTTTTGAGAGATAGGTGAAGAGTGGGTGGGCATCCTTGCCGTTCACGTCGACTTTCGCGAACATCGGGAACGATACCCCGTAATTCAGTTGACAGAACTCTTGAATTTCTTCATTGGAGCCCGGGTCTTGATGACCAAACTGGTTGCACGGGAAACCTAAGATTTGTAGGCCCTGTCCTTTATAGGTGTTGTAAAGTGACTCGAGGCCTTCGAGCTGCGGTGTGAATCCACATTTGCTCGCCGTGTTGACGATGAGTAAGACGTCGCCTCTATATGTAGCTAACGGTTGTAATTGTCCTTTCATGTCTACTGCTTCAAAATCATAAATCATGATAATTCCCCCTTTTTTTGTAGTATACCAAGAGAAGGAGACAGACTCGAACTTGAACGCGTTGCGTGCAATCAAATTGTTATGAAATCATGATGTCGCTGTTACATCATTCCGAAGAAAGAATCCGTATAATGAAAAACGTTGTAGAAAGGAACGGTGTTATGCGATTTTTAAAAAATGAATTTATATGGATTGCGCTTATTTTAATCGGACTCTTTTTATCAAGTGCGACGCCTTACTCGGACCAGTCTATCGTTTCGCCACTCGAGCGATTCAATTGGAGCTGGATCGAACCAACGCTAGCGAACGTGCAGTTCGACTATGCAGGAAAGGAAATCTCGCTCGATACGTTGGGGACGACAGGATTGATTGAGTTCTTTATGCGGAAGACGGCACATGTCGTCACGTTCCTCGTTCTCGGTGCATTATTCGTGAAGGCCATCTCGCGAACGAATCTTCATGCGGGACTGAACTTACTCTTCGCCTGGGCACTTGCGAACACGGTGGCGATTTTTGATGAGTATCATCAGAGTTTGACTCCTGAACGGACCGCGCTGTTAGAAGATGTCCTTTTGGATAGTACAGGTGCTGCCGCAGGTGTCATCTTATTCGGTGGGTTGTTATTACTTCGTTCGAAACGGAAAAATAGCAAACGGACCGGTTATGTTGCCTTAAGGTAGTCAAAAAAATGAATGGGTTACTATGTGAAAAGCGCTTTCTTGAAGTGCTTTTTTTCTTTTTAAAACTATTTTGTGACAACGAACCAAACAAAATATTGTCTATACCCACGTTTTTTAAAGGATAAAACCTAAATTAGGTCAATGTCATACGAATGAAATATAAGTGTAAAATAACTTTTGGTTTAGATTGCTATAATGAGTCACAGAGCGAACGAAATGTCGCGACTTATCTTATAAAAAATAATTGCACGACTATAGATAAAAACTACACGGGAATCAGCGGAGGGAAGCACATTGGGTAACTTGAAGAAATTTGCAGCAACAGTCACTCTAGGCGCACTCTTGATCGGCGGAACGTCACCGACTTATGCAGCCTCACTTACAGAGAAGCAGAAGAAAGTACAAGAACAACGACAAAAGAATAGCAGTGAACAGTCGAAAGCAAACTCTTCGATTCAATCACGTGAGCAAGCCATCAGCAAAGAGCAACAAGAGATCAACAAGTTAGATGCTGAACTCCAAGACGTCATCAACGATGTCGCTCAGAAAAAAGCTGAGATTCGTGCAACTGAAGAAAAGATTAAAAAGCTTCAAGCACAAATTAAAAAGTACGAAGCGAAAATGAAAGCACAAGAAGATCTTATGAAAGATCGTATGGCGACGATGCAAAAGAACGGTGGCTCGTCAGTCAACTGGGCTGAGTTCATCTTCGGTTCTAAAGACTTCGGTGATTTGATCACACGCATGATCACAGCTGGTACGATCCAAGAGAACGACCAACAAATCTTCGAAGAATACGAAGCAACGAAAGAAAAACTCGCGAAAGCGCAAGCTGATTTGAAAGCAGAGCGCGATTCACTCGTGAAGCAAAAAGAAGAACTTGAAAAACGTCAGAAAGAGCTCGATCAAAAAATGAAAGAGCGCGCTGCGAAAATCAAGAAACTTGAAGCTGAAAAAGTGAAGTTCGAATCGAAACTCATGAGCCTTCAAGAGATGGAAGATACGCTCAAAGCTCAAGAACAAGCGATTCAATCAGAAATCGAAGCGCAACGTCGTGCTGAAGAAGAAGCACGTCGTGCAGCGGCAGCAGCTGCGGCGGCGAAAAAGCAACAAGGTTCAAGCTCGAATAGCGGTTCAAGTGCTTCAACAGCACCGGTAGCGTCTGCACCAGCAAGCGGTGGCATGTTCCAACGTCCAGCAAGCGGTCGCCTCTCACAAGGGTGGGGTCCAGCAAGCGGTGCGAACGGCTACTCGTTCCACAACGGTCTTGATATCGCAGGTCCAGTCGGTACACCGATCTATGCAGCACAAACAGGTACGGTCCTCCGTGCAGGTTGGGGTGGCGCATACGGAAACCATGTTATGATTGCACACGTGATCAACGGGCAAGTATGGACGACAGTATACGCTCACATGAGCTCGGTATCAGTTTCTGCGGGTCAACGCGTGTCACAAGGACAAAACCTTGGCGGCATGGGTAGCACAGGGAACTCGACAGGTTCACACCTTCACTTCGAGATTCACCGTGGCGGCTATTCGTACTCTTCATCGAGCGCGGGAAGCACAGTTAACCCAGCATCATTCTTCTAAACACAAAGACAGTGATCGACGAACGCGTCGATCACTTTTTTGTTGCCCTATAGACGATGAACGTCAAAAGGGAGGCACCGATGACACTGAGCCATAGCGTTTCGAAGTTTGGGTCATCGAGCATGCTCCGGCCTCCAAGGAACACCATATAGCCGAGTATCGCGAGCGTGACAAGTGTCAAAGCGGTCAATCGGATCTGTCGGGGGATACGGAGCCACCAACCGAATAATCTGTTCATGAAAAATCGCCTCCTCTATTAGTATAGGGGAGGCGATGTGTTTCATCTAGCGAGTCGGACCCAAGCAGAGTCCATGATTTGTCGGTAACCGACTTCCCGATAGATTTTGTTCGATGTCGGGTTCGTCAAGTCGGTATAGAGGACACAGAACGATTTCGTCTCAAGTAATTGGCGGCTAAGGTCTGCAACGAGACTTCGCGCGTAACCTCTACCACGTGCATCAGGTGATGTGTAGACAAATGAAACGGTGATTCCGTTCTCAGTTGGACGTGCGCGTTTCGCACACGAGACGACCTGTCCGTCGACTTCCCAAAAGACAGCCTCTTCCCTGTCGAGCATCGTCTGTACAGCCTTCGTCACCTTCTCTGGTGGAGATGATCGGAGACCTGATTCGGCTTCGAAGGCACTATACCAAGCTTCGAGCTGTGCCTGGTCGGCCTTCGTCGCTTCTCGCATGTGGCCTTTTGCCATGTCGATGTCTTCCACGCTGTCGAGGCGATAAAGACCTTGGGACATGAACATCTCACTCGACCCAGACGTCAACTCCTGCCATACTTTCCCGAAACGTTCCGCTTGCTGTCGTTCCGAGACGACTTCCGCGAAGGGGACTGCTTCTTTCAAAAGGTGGGGGATGATGAAAGACGGGAGAAGGTCCGAGCGCTCCGTCTTCACGACGATATAGTGAAGTGGATGCGGTGGTGTCACTTGGAGGATGGCGAGAAGCTCCCCGTCCTCTTCGACTGTGAACTGATGAAACGTTTCATAGATTCCTTGTTTGACGTTATTCAAGACGCCAATCATGAGGCTATTCTTTGCCTCCTCGTCGAGTAATGCCGTCATGACGCGGTCTGAGAAGTGATCAGGGTCTTTCCATTCAATCCATTCCATATGGTTCTCTCCTTTATTATATGTAGACAAAAACGGACAAACCTGATGGCTTGCCCGTTTATGAGTCGTTCATTATGCGATATCTTCTTGTTTCGACGACGTGTTGTCGAGAAGTTTTGTGTTGTGTTTGAAGTAATGAATGATTTTCGCGATGGCACCGTCACCCGTGACGTTTGTTGCTGTCCCGAAGCTATCTTGTGCCAAGTAGAGCGCGATGACCAAGCTTTGCATCGTCGCGTCGAACCCGAGGATCGAGCCGAACAATCCGAGCGATGCCATGACGGCCCCGCCTGGTACACCTGGTGCTGCAATCATCGTCACACCGAGTGCGAGGATGAATGGAAGCATGATTGCGTAGGATAACGCCATGCCATTCAAGTACATGAGCGCGACACCGACCGATGTGAGTGTGATCGTCGACCCTGACAAGTGGATCGTTGCCGAGAGCGGGATGACGAAGTTCGCGACACCTTCGTCCGTGTTGTTCAACTTCGCTTGGCGAAGCGTGACTGGAATCGTCGCGGCCGATGATTGCGTCCCGATGGCTGTGAAGTAAGCCGGCATCATCGTCTTGAGCAACTTGAACGGATTCTCTTTGTTAAGACCACCTGCGATTGAATATTGAATCATGAGCATCGTCAAATGAAGGACGATGATTGTGACGAAGACGAGCGAGAAGACCGATAGGATCTCAGCGACTTGACCAGCGTACGTCATGTTCATGAAAATTCCGGCGATGTGGATTGGAAGTAATGGAATAATGACTTTACTGATTAAGAGTTCGATGATATCGCGGAAATCCATGGCGAGGTCGAGTGACCGTTTGCTTTCGATCGCGGCAATCCCGATTCCGATGACGAAAGCTAAGATAAGTGCGGTCATGACACCGAATACAGGTAAAATCTCAAATTCCATGAACCCTTTCAACAAGGCTTCTTCTGGATTTTCGGCTCCTGTCGTCGACCGTGTCAAAATTTGCGGGAACAAGTTGCTTGTTGCAAAGTATGCTAATGTTCCGGCGATGATGGTTGATGCGTAAGCGATGAGTGCTGTGAGTCCGACCAGCTTTCCTGCTCCTTTTCCAAGTTCCCCGATACCCGGGATGATAAAAGCAAGAATAATCAATGGAATAGCGAAGCCTAAGAACTGCCCGAAGACCGTGTTGAACGTCACGAACGTCCGAACAATCCAGTTCTGACTTTCTGGTACGATGCTCCCGAGTAAAATACCGAAAGCGATCGCGATGATGATGCGACCTAAGAGGCCAATACGTAATTTCAAATCAATCACCCTTTCTGTTTGTTTGAATAGTTGATATTTTCGCACATTTTACGGAATGTTGCCACCTTCTCTTACAATTTTTCTAAAGAAAGACGTTTGACAACTGTTTAGAAGGGTATTAGAAAATGTTGTACATATCAAGGGAAGGGGCTTCTCCTTTTCCTAATATAAAAACGATGTTATGATTAATTCTGACAGACGTAAAGGAGGGGTGCGCGTGCAGTTACAACGAACAACGATTCACATTGCGGGTCAAGACTATACGATCGTAAGCGAAGAACCCGCTGACCACGTGAGGGAAGTAGGCTTTTTGGTCGACAGTAAGATCCGCGAAATTCGTGAACAATCCCCTCATCTAGATGCTCGTCAGGCAGCGGTCTTGGCTGCGATTCAAATCGCGAGCGACCACGTCAAAACTAAACGAAATATGGGAGAATAAATCAATCCATGGTTACGCTACTTATACTGTTTTTCTTGTTTATCGGAATCGTCAACGGCTTCCGTCGTGGCGCGATTCTACAGCTCGGCCATTGGGTCGCGCTCATCATCAGTTTTCTCGTCGCCAATACGTACTATAAAGAGTTAGCCGAAGCGTTCAAGCTGTGGATCCCGTATCCGTCTCAGCTCGACGGGACGCTCCCAGGTGGCGTGTTGGACCTCAACTCCCTTTCAGGGATTGAGATGACATTTTATAACGTCTTTTGGTTCGTCGTCTTGTTCCTCATCACGAAACTCGTCTTGCATCTCATCTTGGCGATGCTCGACTTCTTGACGGACTTGCCAATTTTGCGCCAATTAAAAGGTGTGATCGGAGCTGTCCTCGGATTCTTCGAGGCATATGTCATCACATTCTTCATCCTTTGGGTGATCGCGTTCGTGCCGATGGCGAGCGTTCAAAACGCCGTCGACAAATCGTCGCTAGCGACATATATCATTCAAGACACGCCATATCTATCGGATTGGTTTTCAAATAAGATGTTGTGACACGACAGGCCGGAATGCAAGCTAGTGCTTGTGTCTCGGTCTTTTCTGTGTGAAGAGGGGGAAGCATATGAATAAAGTAGAAGCGATAATGTTGCTCGAAAAAATCGCGCAATATATGGAGATCAAAGGGGAGAACCCGTTTAAAATCAATGCGTTCCGCAAGGCGGCGACAGCGCTAGAGAACACGGACCTTGAACTCGAGGACATCGACGACTTGACGTCCATCTCAGGAATCGGGAAAGGGACGGCTGCAGTCCTTGAAGAGTATCGAGACACAGGACGCAGTGAAGTACTTGAAGCACTGCAAGAAGAGATTCCGTTCGGTTTGATGAAGCTCTTGAAAATTCAAGGGCTCGGCGGGAAGAAACTTGCTAAACTCCGTGAAATCGGTGTCGTCGACTTGGAGTCGCTCATCCGTGTACTCGAAGACGGGACGGCTGCATCACTACCCGGTTTCGGGGCGAAGAGTGTGGAGAAATTACTCGCCGCCGCGAAGAACCTCGAATCACGTCCAGAACGATTGGCTTATGCAGTCATGCGACCAATCGTTGAAGAAATCAATGAGGTGTTAGAGAAGGAGACACTCGTCTTGCGTCATTCGGTCGGAGGAAGCTTCCGCCGTGCCGAAGAGACGTGTAAAGACCTTGACTTCATCATCGCGACCGAGGAGCCGATTGAGCTACGTGAGAAGCTGCTCGCTTTGCCGTTCATCAACGAAGTGATTGCGGCAGGCGAGACGAAAGTCTCGCTCGTCCTCGAACGTGAAGAGATGGTATCGGTCGATTTCCGTATGGTCGAGCCAGGCGCGTTCGCTGCGACGCTTCACCATTTCACGGGCTCGAAAGACCACAACGTCCGCATGCGTCAACTCGCGAAAGCAAAAGGAGAGTCCATTTCCGAATATGGGGTCGAGACAGCAGACGGATTGTGGCAACCAAAAACAGAAGAAGAATTGTTCGAACGGTACGGTCTCCCATTCATCCCGCCTGAACTTCGGGAGGGGCATGCAGAGTTCGAGCACGACTTATCGAAGCTCGTCACGCTCGAAGACATCAAGGCTGACGCGCACATGCACACGGTCTGGTCGGACGGGAAGTTGACCGTCGACGAAATTGTCGTGGCGATGAAAGATCGCGGCTATGAATGGATGGCCATCACCGACCACGGGAAGTATTTGACGTTCGTCAATGGCTTGACCGAGGAACGGCTCGAAGCACAAGGGGAAGAAATCCGCGAGGCCGCGAAGACACATGATATGAACGTGTTACGAGGCGTTGAGATGGACATCCGTCCTGACGGGACGCTCGACTATGAACCCGAGTTTCTAGAGACGCTCGATTACGTCGTCGCCTCCATCCATTCGAAGATGGACCAATCGGTCGACGAGATCATGGCTCGTCTCGAGAACGCCTGTCGTTCTCCGTACGTCAACGTGATCGCCCATCCGACGGGTCGACTCATCGGTCGTCGGGACGGCTATCCAATCGACGAGGACAAGTTGATCGCGCTCGCGAAAGAAACAGGGACGGCGCTCGAGTTGAACGCCAACCCGAACCGCCTCGACCTGACAGCTTCCACGCTCAAGAAGGCGAAGGCAGCGGGCGTCAAAGTGATGATCAACACGGACACGCACCACCCAGATATGATGGAAGACATGGCCCTCGGTGTGTTGCACGCACGGAAAGCCTATCTCGAACCATCAGATATTATCAACTGCTTCACGTTTGAAGACGCCAAGGCGTTCTTTGCGGCGAAGCGATAGAAAGGAACATGCTAGATGGACCACGCGTTACGCGTATTAGAATATGAAAAATTGCGCCAACAGCTTGCCGGTCACGCGGCGAGCTCGCTCGGAAAAGATTTGGCGCTGAAGATGCAACCTGACTACTCATACGACCGGGTGCTCTCGAATTTGAACGTGACGAAAGAGGCGACCGAGGTCGTTCGTCTCCGTGACCGTCTGCCGCTCGGTGGGCTTACGGATGTCCGTGCGGAAGTGAAACGGGCCGCAATCGGCTCGGTCCTCTCGACGAGCGAATTGCTCGCCGTCGCTGCCGTCATGTATGGCGGACGCCAAGTGAAGAACTTCTTCGAGAAGCTTCACGAGGATAACGAAGAGATTCGCATTCCACGTCTTGACGAGTATGCGGACAAGTTGACGAAGCTCATCGAGGTCGAACAGGCGATTCGTCATGCGATTGACGACCAAGGGACTGTCCAAGATTCCGCGAGTCCACAACTCCGTGGACTTCGGACACAGCTCCGGAGCTTTGAAGGGAGTGTCCGGTCACGTATCGACAACATCCTCCGCAACAATGCGAAGATGCTCTCGGACGCCATCGTCACAATCCGGAACGATCGCTATGTTGTACCGGTCAAACAAGAGTACCGTCAAGCGTTCGGTGGAATCGTCCATGACCAGTCGGCTTCTGGTCAGACACTCTTCATTGAGCCGCAGGCCATCGTCTCCATCAATAACGAGATTCAAGAAGTTCGTCTGAAAGAACGTGCTGAAATCGAACGGATTTTAAGTGCTCTCTCGAACGAGGTCGGTGGGGTCCATGATGCCATCATGACGAACCTCGAGGTGTTGGCCGAACTCGACTTTATCTTTGCGAAAGTCGCATACGGACAAGAGATGAAAGCGACCGAGCCAAAGTTGAACGACAATCGAGAAATCAAGTTGAAACAGGCACGTCATCCGTTCATCCCGAAAGATGAGGTCGTACCGATCACAGTCGAGCTCGGAGAAGACTACACGTCACTCGTCATCACCGGACCAAACACCGGCGGGAAAACCGTCACGTTGAAAACGATTGGACTCCTTCAATTGATGGTGCAATCAGGTCTCTACGTGCCGGCAGAGTTCGGGACAGAGCTTTCCGTGTTTGACGCGGTCTATGCCGATATCGGGGATGAGCAATCGATTGAACAGAGTCTCTCGACGTTCAGCTCGCATATGACAAACATCGTCGGCATGCTCGACAAAATCGACTTCATGTCACTCGTCCTCTTCGATGAGCTCGGTGCCGGGACGGATCCACAAGAAGGGGCTGCCCTTGCCATCGCCATCTTAGATGAAGTGAAACGCCGCGGGGCACGTGTCGCTGCGACGACACACTACTCGGAACTAAAGGCATACGCTTATAACCGCGAAGGTGTCATGAACGCCTCGATGGAGTTTGATATCGAATCGCTCAGCCCGACGTACCGTCTTTTGATTGGCGTACCGGGTCGCTCGAACGCCTTCGAGATCAGTCGTCGTCTCGGACTGTCTGAGCAAGTCATCGACAAGGCACGTAGCCACGTCGGTAGTGATGCAGAATCAGTCGAATCGATGATCAATAAGCTTGAAGCAGCGAAACAACGCGCCGAGCAGCTCGAGCAAGAGCTCATCGTCAAGCGCCATGACTTTGAAGAAGAGCAGGCCGAATTCGAAGCGAAGATGACCGAATTTGAGCGCGAACGCGACAACTTGTATAGAGCGGCCGAGGCGAAAGCCGAGAAGGCCGTCGAACAGGCGAAGCGTCAAGCGAACGAAGTCATCGACCGCTTGAAGAAGCTACGTGAGCAAGGAATCGTCAAAGAGCACGAGATTATCGCGGCGAAGAAAGAGCTCGAATCGGCAAAACCGACGCTTCAAGAGAAAAAGATTCAAAAAGTGAAACAAAAAGCCCAGCAGAAACGTACGTTCAGTAAGGGCGAAGAAGTGAAAGTGACGACGTTCAATCAAAAAGGCTACATCGTGAAACAAATCAACGACAATGAGTATAACGTCCAAGTTGGCATCATGAAAGTGAACGTCAAAGCGGACGACCTTCAGAAGATCGGTCCATCGAAAGAGAAGTCGCTTCAGTCGAAAGGCAGCTCGCTTAAACGTCAGAGCTCGACGAAGTCCGAGCTCGACCTCCGTGGCGTTCGTGTCGAAGAGGGACTCATGCGTCTAGACAAGTATATCGATGAAGCACTCGTGTCGGGCTATGATAACGTCCGCATCATCCACGGATTAGGTACCGGAGCGATGCGTCAGGCGACACAAGAATTTTTAAAAGGACATCGTCACGTGAAGAGCCAGCGCCCAGGAGGAATGGGTGAAGGTGGACTCGGTGTCACGGTCGTCGAACTGAAGTAAGGGGAGTCGGGAATGGGTACGATTACGTTTGCCGTTATGCTGGAGTCATTCGGCCTCTATTCGATGGCGGGACTGATGATTGTCGTCGGTCTTGCCATCTTCGAGGTGACAACGCCGTACAGCAACTGGCGTGAGATTCAAAAAGGAAATATTGCCGTCGCCTTGGCGACAGGCGGGAAGATTGTCGGTCTCGCCAACATCTTCCGGGTCGTCGAGAGCCATCATGATAGCACAATCGACATCTTCGTCGGGGGTGGTTTTGGATTCATTTTGCTCCTCGCGACATACTGGTTGTTTGAATTTTTGACACCGACACTGAAGGTGAACGATGAGATTCAACAAGGGAATATCGCCGTCGGGTTGTTGGCATTCTTGCTGTCGATTGGGGTCTCCCTCGTCGTCGGCGCGGCATTGGTGAGGTGAAGACATGGTATACGAACGATTGGCAAAGATTTTGTTCATCGGGGCCGGGCTGTTCTTAGTGGCAGCGGCACTATGGTATATCTTTTATTGAGGGAAGAGGGAGAATCCGTTTGGATGCTCCCTTTTTTTGATTTCAGGGACCTTGAATATAAAATATATGGGTGAAAGGAAATTTTTTTACAATTCGTGTGAGGAAATCGATATACTAAAACTAGATTATGGAACGAGATACATAAGAAGGTTGAGGTGTAGGTCATGGCGAACGGGTCAGAAGTGTTTGAAGTCTTGATGACGAATGCAGTGAAATTGCCTGGAGTGAAAGTAGATCGAAAAGAATTTTTAGCCCAAAGTTTCAGTAAGTACGTGCCAGCGACTCAGTTGGCAGAGGTTGTCGAAAAGGGACCGCTTGAAGCAAAGGTCCCTCTTTCAGTCATCAAAAAAGTAGCGAAGCGAAATATTACCAATCAGACGATGAAAAGTTCGAGTGCATCGTTTGCAGCCGGTCTACCTGGAGGCATCGGTCTCGCCGCAACGATTCCGGCCGATACGGCGCAATTCTTCGGTTTCGCCCTCCGTTTAGCGCAAGAAATCGGGTATTTATATGGGTACGATGACTTTTGGGAAGATGGAGAATTAGATGTCGAACGGGTGAATGGAGAATTAATTCTCTTTTTAGGTGTCATGTTCGGAGTGGGCGGTGCGACGGCTACCATCAAGGCATTGTCCGCACAATTATCGAAAGAAGCTTTGAAAAAAATCCCGAACAAAGCGCTGATGAAAACAGTGTACTATCCAATCATCAAGAAAATGTCGGCGATGATCGGGGTGAAGATGACGAAAGATACGTTCGCCAAAGGGATCTCAAAGATGATCCCACTCGCAGGTGGTGTCATCTCAGGAGGGATCACGTACTCATCGATGACGAAGATGGGCAATCGTCTCATGCATGCACTTGAAGAAGGAGTCAACATGACGGAAGCGGAGTTTATTGAAAGTGTGGAAACAGTCAAGCGTGAAAATCTTGAAATCATCGAAGCAGAATTTGTAGAAATTGATGAGGGATCACGTAATGACGGGGGAGTCATATAAGGAGATATCGTATGTTCTAGGAGGGGATTATTCATGAATCTAGACTTACACTACTTGATGTCGACCGAGCGCTACGTACTCGACATGGAATCGTTTCAGATGAAGAATGAGGCGTATTACCCGTTAGAGTGGACATTTTATGGAGCGGCGAATCCGACGATGCTCCTCACATGGGACGCTAATCGCGACCTCATCCGAGTTCGCTTCGAACAGTACGCCGTCTTTTTAGGGACACAAGAAGAGCACGGAATGAAAGAAGACGGGTTATGGAACGAGCATCCGATTGTAAAACTGTCCGCATCACGCCTGATGTCATTCGCCAGTGAACGGATGGCTATTCATCCGGTGAACCGTAACCGTGGCGCGCTCGCGCATTATGTCATCCGTACGATCGAGCAGGAGTTTCATGTGTTGGCGTATGAAGACCCGACCGTAGAAAACCTAGGAAAAGTCGGGGACACAGGAGTACGTGTTGAAATCGTGAAAGAAGCCGAATGAAAAACAACGTCGCCTCGACTCCGGGGCGACGTTGTTTCGTTTACGGCACGTCAATTTTGACGGTATACACTTTCGGCATGGCGCCGCTTGACGCATACAAGATGAGCGTCTTCGCTTTCTCGGGAACAAGGAAGACTAAATCAATTTCGGATTTCTCGCCTGGTGTATAAATGAATCCACCACGGAATGCTTTCTTGTTATGGTTGACCATGTCGACCGGACTGTATTCTGTGCCATCTGGCGTGTACATGCGGAAACCGTTTGGACGATAATCCATCGTGCCCTCATACTGATCTGGTTCATTGTACAACGAGATCGGTAGGCTGACGAATCGTTTGCCATCTTCCGGTTTGGTCCCATCCGGAGAGGCGTAAACAGGTTCACCCACTTGGAATTCACGTTTCTTCATTTGTGGATCCCCAATAAACGTTTGGAACGTACCGAGGTTCATGATTTTTTGAAGATCATCTTCTTTCGGTGTGGTGGCTTTGGCTTCTTTCGGCTTATCTGCTTTTAAATCAGCTTGTTTCGCACCCGTCGTCTGTGCGGTCGGGGCTGGTGTCGCTTTCGCTTCTTCCGTGACCGGCTTGACTTCTGGTGATGTGAAGACGAACAAGCTGATGATTCCAACGACGAGTGCCGTCGCCGTCGTCCCGAGGACGAAGCGGAATCGTTTCTCGACTTGTTTTTGGTTGACGACATGCCCACCAATCGCTTCAGCCGGCGTGATGCGCACCGCACGTTCAGCAGGAAGGAGTGCACCTAAGATACCTGTTACGACCGGGATGAAGATGGTCGCAAACAAGAACGGTAGCTCTGACGTCGGGAACTGTTGATACATGATCGTGACGATGATGATGGTGAACGTCACACCGAGTAATCCGGCGAAGAATCCGGTCAATGCACCTTCCGTCAAGACGAGACGACGGATGGACGTGTTCTGCCAACCGAGCGCTTTCAAGACGGCGAGTTGTGGCTTTCGTTCGGATACGTTTTGCCACATGATTTCGGTCGTCGTGAGCATCGCAATCAGTAGGGCGACACCCATAGCGACGTAGTGCATCGTCCCGACTTCAAGTGCCACGAACTCCCCAATCCACGTCGTATACAAGACACCTTGGAGGCGGAACGTGACGAACAAGAAGAAGCCGAACAGACTCGTCGGTAAAGCGATGGCGAGAATCGACAACAACGTCCGTGGCCAATACGTCACGAGTTGGTTCAAGCTCATGCCGATGCTCGAGCGAGAGCGGCCGAGACGTCGGCCTTTTGAGACTTCACCAGACTGCATCGTTTCATATGGCTTGATGCGACGGACGAGTCGAATCGGGATGAGTGTCCCGAGCCAGTAAATCAAGAGACCGGCTAGCCCGATCAATAAGATACGGGTAATCGAAGTCGAGCCCGCCGCCGTCCAAAGGAACGTTCCGAGAATCATCCACGAGATGAGCGCGACCATCGACCCGAGGATTGTGGCTTCTAAGAATAACAGTTTCGACAGCTGACTCGGCCGCCAACCGAGTGACAAGAGGATGGCGAACTCTTTCTTCCGTGCGTACAACATGATGATGTTCGAGCTGAACACGTACAGCATCGCGACGAGGATGACACTCGCGACGACACCGGAGAAGCCGAGTTTCGCTTCTTGGAAAATCGTGATCGATGAACCGATTTTAATCCATGGCTGCTGAATCCAACCGAGCGAACTTTCTCCTTTTAAACCAGGGAGATAGGTGACGGCGTATTGTGGAGACGAACCGAGCGTGACATCGGTGATGAGACCGGTCTTATCCTCGATCTCCTTGGCGACTGCTTGGAGCTTCGCTTCACTTTCTTCGTTCAAGACGTCCACGCCCTTTACGTTGACGCGAATGGCCGAGATGGCCTTGTCACCGGCGATGGCGAACGCCGCATCGAGTGTCGTCAACATTGACGGTGGCTTCGTCAAGAAGCTATATGGGTTATTCGTCGGTTTGACGGTCGTCGGTGGGTTGACCGGCTCGTCTTTCGAGTTCATGACCCATTCGGCGCTTGCCGGGAAATACGTCTCCATCGGAAGTTCCGTCAACGGGTCTTTCGACAGCTTCAGTTTCGATGGGTCGAATAAGCCGATGTAGTTATATTTCACTTTCGGCACTTCGTTGAGGTCTTCTGCGTATAAATTGGACTTACGATACATACTTTCTTGCCCATACTTCACTTGACCCTCAGCGAGGAACGGTTTGATTTGATACGAATATGGCCACCGTTTCGGGAACGGGCTCGTCACGCCTTCATAGACAAGAGGTGACGCCTTCTCGGAAAGCCAAGTGTATTCCACGGTGAGACGAGGATCTTGTGGCTGTGATTTTCCTTCTAAAATATGTTTCGTGATGTTGTCGTGCATTTGTTGTGCTGTAAAGTCGTATGAGGCAACCTCTGTACCTTTCAGGCTATCGAGGTATTCCTCTTTTCCGTTCTCTAAATACGTATTGATGAATTTTTCTGCGTCGCTCGTATCGGCATCGACTTCTTCGATGGTGTAGTTGATTGAGGCATCGACGTAGTCTTTTGTACTCATCAAAATTGGAATCGTCGTGATGTCTTCGTCGTAAGGCTCTGGGACATCCTCTTCATTGAAGTAACGACTGAACTCTGTCGCTTGTACGGCATCGTCTAACCCGACGAGTTTCGCTTCGGCAACCGGGTCAATCCCGGCGAGCATGACATCACTTCCGTAACTGAGTGGGAATTCTTCATATAGGGCGGTCGGGCCGATGCCGATGTGAGTGGAATCACCGTTTGGCATCCAGCCGACCCAAAAGTAGGCTTTCAAGTCTTGGAAGTCATTGATTTTTTCAATGCCTGTATCGATGAGTGTGTTCATCTTAAGGCGATAGAGACCCGCTTTATCAAAAGTGTGCGTTTGCGTGAACGAGCTCGAATAAGTCGACCCAATCATCGCGATTGGAGCTGCGACATCGATGTCGGCAATCTGTTGGATTGTTTCGTACTGTTCGCGCGTGATCCCGCCTTCAAGCCCGCTCATATAGTTCGGCTCGAGCAAGTTCAAGCCCTCGGTCACGCTTCGGCTGCCTTCCGGACGGACGACAATGTGATAAGACGAATCCCAACGTTTTTGCAGCTCGTTGACGACCGTCCCGTTATTCGCCTGGGTCACGCCGAGAAGATAGCTGAGCCCGGTACTGACGATGAGCATCCCGACCATGAGCAGGATGAATCGTTCCTTATTCCGCCACCATGAATTCCAAATGAACTTAAGCATGATGGACGTCGCTCATGGCGACGACCTGCCCGTCGCGCATCTCGATTTTTCGGTTGGCTTGGTCGGCGAGTTCCGGGTCATGGGTGACGAAGAGGACGCCACATCCGTTCTCACGATTCAAGCGGATCAATAGGTCAAAGATGACGTCACCCGTATGTGTATCGAGGTTCCCCGTCGGCTCATCGGCAAGGAGCCATTTCGGACGGTGGATGAGGGCGCGGGCGACGGCAACGCGCTGTTGCTGACCGCCGGACAGTTGGGATGGTAACGAATCGACCTTGTCAGCGAGACCGACCTCTTTCAACAGTTCGAGCGCACGTTCGTGGACGTCGTAATCGACTTTTCGTCCGAAGAGTGGGGACATGACGTTCTCAAGCGCCGTCAACGTCGGGATGAGGTGGAACTGTTGGAAGATGAAACCGATGTTCTCGAATCGGAAGTCCGCGAGTTGTTTCGCAGAGAGCGTCGAGATTGGTTCGTCGTTGAAGAGCAAGGTACCCTCGGTCGGACGGTCGAGTGTACCGATCAGACTGAGGAGCGTCGACTTTCCAGACCCAGATGGTCCGATAATGGAGATGAAATCCCCGTGTTCGAAGCGGAGGTTAATGTCCTGTAAGGCGACCGTTTTGACGTCACCCGTATCAAATCGTTTTGTTAAGTGTTCGCATGTGAAGTGATAGGCCATATCGTGAAATCTCTCCTTTAACTAATATTTAGTGAAAATATGTAAGGGTACGTAATATTCTGACTATTTTAGATTATAGGAAAAAGATTCCAATGTATAGCTGTATTTTTTTCAAATGGGGAACGGGTATAGAAGAGTGAGGAGGAGAGAAGATGAAATCATTCGAAATTGAATTCCATTTAATCAACGAAGAAGTGCTGACGTATATGGTGGAAGCCGATACACGATATGAGGCATTGGAGTCGATTTTCCAATCGTTTCGGCATGCGAGCGATGGATTCGTACAATTTGAGGACGAGTTGATTGTGATGTTGGATCATGTGGCGTATGTGAAGGCGTTTGAGGTGGTGGAGTAGGAGGTATCGAAAGTGAAATATAATAAGCTGGTGCGTGATCGAGTGCCTGAATTAATTCAGGCAGAGGGGAAACGAGTGATCGTTAAACACTTGAATCAAGCTGAGAAGTTTGAAAATGCTAGATTGAAACTATACGAAGAGTTGAAAGAGTATGAAGATGCCAATATTGACGAAGAATGTTTGGAAGAATTGGTTGATATTTTAGAACTAGCGTATGCTCTTGGTAAGATGCACGGTGCCTCATTCGAAGAAATGGAATCGATTCGAGCAAAGAAACGTGAGCAAAAGGGCGGATTTGAGAAAGGTCTGTTTTTGGAAGAGGTATTGGATTAATAAAAATCGCCTACAAATGAGTGAGAATTTGTAGGCAATTTTTATTAATTAAATGGAAGTTCATTGATTAAATCTTCGGTATTGAATTCTTTTTGTTCATATTTAAGCATTAAATCTAAGTAAGCATTTTGCGCCGACTCAGGGTCGGTTAAGAACATTTCTAACTCTTGATAAAGAGCATCTAATCCGCCAGCAGCGTATTCCTCGATAATATCATAGTTCTCGAGTGTCACATCTGACTCATCCTCAGAATCATTTTCGATTGAAAAACGTTCAAATGTATTTTCTAAATGCATGATCAATTTCATGAATTGCAAATCTTGTTCTGAAAAAATGCCAAGTAAAATTTCAGGACCGGGTTTTACTTTTTTTCTTCGTTCATTGCTATAACCGAACAATAATGCTGCCATGAAAGCATCTTTATAGGTTTCAAAAAGTTGAGCGTCTTCTTTTAACGCTGTATACATATGATCTTGTGTACTATCTCGACGCACGGAACGCTTTGCCATTACATTACCTCCATAATTTCCGTATATTCCCCAGTGCCTTCATTTGTATGATTGAGTAATTTATATGATTTTCCAATCCGATGATTAATGGCTTCATCCACTTCTCCACGCCATTGTGAAGTAGATACAATCACAACAATTTGATCTGATAATTTTGGTAAATTTATTGCAACGCGAGAACGATGGTCTGCATCGAGTGCTCCAAACGGAGAATCCATTACAAGTGGAAAAATATTTCCGAGTTTTAAATCTTCATCTAACGCGTGACCTTTTTCTCTGTCTTTGTACTCCCTAGTTAAATCTACTATAGCACCGATGAAAGCAAGACTTGTAATCTGTGATTCTCCCTGAGATAAACCAATACTTCCTCCGTTTACATCTGAAACGAGAAGTTCGTAATTATCAGTAAGTGAGATTGGATAGTCTTTTCGTAATAACTGAGAATAGGTTAGTTTGATTTTTTCTTCTAATTCGGTTTTTACTTGGGATTCTCTGAGCTTTAAAAGCCCAATCAAAGTGTTTTTCACTTTCGTAGCAGACTCTAGAGCAAGTTGAAGTTTTAATTGTCTTTCTTCTGCTTTAGTCAGTTTACTGACCTCTTTATTTAATAACTCTTCTTCTTTTGAAATTTCCTCAATTGATCGAAGTAAACTTTCTATAGCAGCCTCTGCTTTAACGATTGCAGTTCGAATCGAGGATTCTCTCTCGATTAAATTGGATGAATTTTCGATATTGCGTGAACTTGCTTTCATACGTTCCTCAATTTCTCGTAACTCGTCTTCCAATCCTCTAAGGTTTTCTCTCAATTCTTCACGTTCACTAACGAGTCGTCTCATTTCTGTGTAAAAATGGGTTCTAGCAACTTCCCAACCACTTAAGCGGAAATAAAGTTGATCCATTTCATTTTTTGAACTCGATAAATTTAAGACCTCTTGCTGAACTTTTTCTAATGATGCAATTGATGTTGTCTCAAGTTCTTGTCCACACAAACATTTCCCTTTCGACACTAAAGAAGGAATCAAATCAGGATGAATCAATTTTTCAATTGAATCCTGGTCATTTGTAGATGCAATGCGCTGGAATCTTTTCATTGGTAAGGTTGAAAAAGCTAAGTGACTTGAGCGGGAAAGTAGGATTCTCAACTCATTTAATTTCTCATCAAATGCATTTTTCGTTTCTTTAATTGACTCAACTAAGTGATCACGTGTGACTTGAAAGGTTCTCGTTTCTTCACCGTTACGTAAAGCATTTTCAATACTTTTCAATTCACTTTGGGCAGCCGAAAGTTCTTGTCTTGTTTCAGTAAGTTGCTGTTTCTTCTTTATTTTTTCATCTTCAAGTTGATTTATGCGCAAGTACTTGTCGCTCAATTCACTTTTTACATTTTTAGATACTTCGTCGCGAAGTTTAATTATAGTTTTACTTAAATGTTCAATAGAGTTATCGAATAACTCCAATCCCATCATTCTCTTAATGGAATCACGAATTTCCGAATAAGCTTCTTTCTTTCCTAAATGGTCCATTCGTTCACCGTCAAAGAAGAAGAACGTATGCAATTTATACGGTAAAATGCGATTAATTTCGAATGAGATATCTCTAATTTTAGTAGATTGATTTGTAGCTACATTCCGTTTAGTCAATTCAACTTTTTGATTGATTGTTTTATTCTTTGGCAAATTAAGAATATTGTGCTCAGAATCAAACTTCGCGTATAACATACGACGTAGTTCGTATTCATAATCGTTATGTTCAAATTTAATTTGTACCGCTGTGATTAAGTCATTTTTATTGTTTGTATTTTCTTGAACAGCTTTATTATTAAAAATAGACTCAGGATTCGGTAATTTAAGTTCTCGTCCATAAAATCCCCAAATCAAAGCTGTAAGTAATGCTGTTTTACCGCTTCCATTTTCACCGTGGATGACAGTAACATTTTTGCTTGATCCGTGTGCAAATTCAATCGTATTCTGCCCATAATATTGACGGAAGTTTTCAATGATTACTTGCTTGAGAATCATGTCAGATAAACTCCTTTTTGATTAATTTAGAAAATTCATCAGGTAATTGCGCAGCAGTGAATGAACCTTCTTTATCTAAATAATCTTTTTCTAAGCGAATGATATTTTGTAGAATTTGTTGTTCTGTTTCGGATAACTCGCTTAACAGTGCATACACATCATTTTCGCTGTTTGAATGGTTTTGACTCATCATGTTCACCTCTCAATTGGTTATAGATCGACTAGATTAAATGCCTCTTTTATAGGATTTAAAACTTGTAGTGCTTGGTAATGATTTTCAGATATTGATGCGAACTCATTTACCCTTTTTAACTCATTCATCAATAACCGGCGTTCAATATTAAATTCTTTGTCAGTTAGTAAATCAATTTCTGTCAAAGGACGTGGAATGACAATGTAATCATGAATATACGCATATTCTTTTCCAGGATGTTTACGTAAAATTCGTCCACGACGTTGAATGAACTCTTTTGGATTGGTTGTGCTAGCCAAAATATAAGCAGTCTCAGCAGAAGGAACATCTACTCCTTCATCTAGACATCGGATAGCAACAAGCGCTTGAATCGCGTTCTCTGAAAACTCCTTTAACAGAATCTGTCGAAGTTCTTTCGATTCAGTTGAGGTAAAAGTTTTCGCTGATATGTTCAAATCTTCGTTTAAAAATTGTGTAATATGATCTACATGACGTTGGTCCTCTATAGAATGGTCTCCGCAATACACTATAGTGTGGTCAAGAGTTTCTTGCATACTCAGTTGTTTCTTTAACAAAATATCTTTTTGCTTAGCTGAATTAATTAATCGAGCGCGCTTAATTAACAACATTTCAAGTAGCCCAGTAGTACTTCCGGTCGATTCAATTGATTGTTGGTCAGATAGATTAACTAATTTTGAAATTTTATTCGTAAGCTCATGATAAATTTCCAGTTCATCTTCTGTAAGGGAGACTAGGTGTGGGTAGTAATAATACTTTGTTAAAAACCCTTTTTTAATCGCTTCTTCCAAAGTAAACTTATATATTGACCCACCAAAATAATTTAATAACTGTTCAGTTCCGCTACCATCATGGTGTCGAATTGGAGTTGCACTAAGTGCTAATCGATTTTTAAAAGCTGTAGGAAGCGATTGAAGCGATTGCTTTGTACCTAAATTATGCGCCTCATCGGCAACAATCATTCCGCCATCCGTAATTCGATTAAGTTGAGCTTGAAAATGAACATTTTTAAATGTGCTATTCGTAGTAATTACACATATAAAATTTTGTATTTTAAAATTATATTGAGTGATTTTTCCAGATAGAATTGATGTCCATTGAGATTTTGAACCATAGCATAGAACTGGATTCATCCCAAAGGATTCAGCATCCTTCGCCCATTGATCTACTAAATGTTGATAAGGACATAAAATGATGATTGCTAACCGATTCGTTTCTTCATGCCGTTTTGTTATGGCTGTGAGAGCGGTTAATGTTTTTCCAGTACCCGTAGCCATCTCTAGTAAACCGCGGTAGTCGTTTTCAGACCACTTTTGTATAGCTTCCAATTGATAGTCTCGTGGAGTGAACCATTTTGGTAAAGAAGGGAATAGAATTCTTGAATCCATATAATAGCTCCTTTATCATATATAGGAGTAGGTAAAACCTACCATATACCCTTATTATAGATATAATAAAGAATATAGTTAATAAAAAAGTTATCAAGGTGATTGAAAGGAATGAATAACATGGAATACTTTTTCTCATTTCTAAAACCAATTAATCCAAAAGCGGAAGAGTTGGCCCAGATTGTAGAAGATAAATATTATTCTAAAGAAACAGACTTTGCTCTTCTAAATGCCAGAAAAATGATTGAAGCAATCGTGAATGAATGGCTAGAAGTAAGTGGTTTGCAAAATACATACAACTTAAATGATAACATTCGTTTGTTACAGTCTGAAGAAATCATCGACCGCGAATTGGCTTCGGATCTTCATTACGTTCGAAGAAACGGAAACAGTGCTGCACATGAATTGTTCACTAAAGAGGCGCATGAAATTCTACCGAAAATCTGGTCGAGTTTATACAACATTGTTGAGTCTTATGTCCTTAGTTATGAAAACCCACCATCTATACCTAGATACGCTCCACCGACTCATCCAGCTGAAAAGAACAGTGATCGAGGGCATGATGATATCTTAAAAATCTTGGAAGCGCAACTAGAAGAAAAATTAAAAGCACTCAGTTCTGCTTCAACAAAAGAAGATCCTATTGAAAAAAGAATCGTGGGAGAGAAAAAAGAAACAAATAAGCTATTTGATTTTTTACCTCAAATTGAAACAGATGGCGAAAGCTATTTGTATAACCTGATGTCAAGATTAAATGAATCTTCAAAAGAGGCGGTTGAAAGTGCAGAACTCCCATTGAGTTCATTAAAGCAGTATTTACACGTAGAACGCCCGATCGAAAAGAAATTAATTCAGATGCTTCAGCAACCTGCCCAAAAACGATTAACGCTATTAATTGGTAGTGTAGGGGATGGAAAATCGCATATTCTTTCACATCTTCAATCGGCAGAACCTGAACTGATGAATCGATATAAAAATAAAATTTGGAATGATGCGACAGAAAGTCTTTCTCCTCGTAAGACTGCAATGGAGACTTTACTTGAAAAATTAATTCCATTTTCCGATCAGCACCTGAATGAAGGTTCGGAAGAGTTTGTACTGGCGATCAACTTAGGGGTATTACATAAATTTTTATATGACTTCGTGAGTTCATTCGATAATCATTACACGTTCAATTCATTGATTTCATATATTGAGCAATCAGGTATTTTTGAGAATGAGATCTCCCAAGCAACGCAACATGATCATTTTTCCATGGTCAGTTTCTCAGATTATCCAATGTATGAACTTACTAAAGGCGGCGTAGAATCGAATTTCTTAATGGGTATTTTATCAAAAATGTTCGATCAAAATGAAGAAAACCCATTTTATTTGGCCTATCAAGAAGATGTAAAGAGAGGGATCGATTCGATTATCCATCGCAATTTTTTACTTATGGGTAATCAACAAGTGAAACGCAACTTCGTAAACATCATCGCAAGTTCTCTTTTAAAAGAAAAAGCAGTTTTATCTATGCGCCAATTTTTTAACTTAATATACGAAATTATGATTCCAGGAAATTGGACAAATATCAGTAAACAAAAAATTGTACTTGAGACGTTACTTATACATGGCCTTCATCAAAAAATATTTACAGCTCAGAATGACTCACCTATATCAATCATGCTAAGAAATGAAGATCCGGTTGCTTCTCGTTCCAAAGAGATAGATGAAATCATTCTTCAAATCAATTTAGAGTCAGATGTGAGTGGATTTATCTCTAGATTTGACGAATTGACTCGTCAAACATATGAACTTGATCTATTAGATCGTGAATTGGTTAACGAGTACACACAATCATTACTAAGACTACTCTATTTGTCTAACCCGAGAGAAATGAATATTACACAGACAACGATTGAATCATTCTCAAAATATCTATTTGCTTATTACACTGGTCAAAAATATGAACTTAAAACTCTCTACGAGAAATTTGAGAATGCACTTATGTTATGGTTTGGATTTAAAAAAGATCAAAAAAATTATTTGTTTGATTCGAATGCAAAAATTTCAAAGCGTTATCGTATAGCAAAACCAGTTAGTTTTACATTGGATCCAATCAGTATGGCGATAAAAAATGAAGAGCAAGTGGTTCAATTTAGAAACTCCTTATTCATTCAATTTGTAGTGGGTGAGCGCAAACAAAGAATTAAGCTAGAAATCGATTATAAGATGTTCAGTTTAATTTCAAAAATAGATAAAGGATATCAACCTTCTAAGATTGATTTCGACGATGCCATTCGATTCAGTGAATTCGCAAATGCGATTCGTACACATAATACAAATAACGAAGAAGTGTTGATTTATGTTGTCCAAACTGGAGAAACCTTCGTTTTAAAACAAGAAGCAGATCCATTTAGTAATGAAGAAAAAATCGTATTTAGTAAAATGTAAGTTGTGAAAGCGGGTGTAAATAATGAGATTATTACCAGAGAAAATTTTCGATGAAAAACAAGTTATTGTCTTAGACAAAAGTCGGAAAAAAATAACGAAGCGACAAACTTCGAATTTTTATCAAATACTCCCTTTCACAACAGGAAAGAGCGATTCAATTAAAAACGCTCTTTCCGATTGGGAAAAGGAAATCGGTGCTTATTCTAGAAGACTTCTGAATGTAGAACTGTCAGCTAAGTCTTTCAATACGGATTATCTGTTAGAAGGTGTACTAGAGCGAGTCGAGAATCAACCTGAGCATGAAGATGAAATTCATACTTTCTTTAGTGAATTACTGTTACAACGGGATGGAGGGTTGAACGTTACTCATCCAAGTATGTTCATGTACATCCAAGGCAATCCTGCAACGAAAAAGAAGTTGGGTACTTTTCTAGCGGATTTGACGCAACATGCGTTAGATGAAGGAGAAATCGAAAAGATTAAACAGGTTTTTAAAGCAGGCCAAAATGAAACTCTGTTAGACAAGATGATTGTAAATTTATTACCGAGTCTAACGAACAAAGAATATAAAGCCGAGCATGCTCTTTATTCTTCATTACCAATAAAACTATTAGGAGAAGATTTTGTCTATTTAGCTGAGCATCCGCAATACTTTTTGAAAGAAATTAATAATTTATTAAAGTATTACCTACACTATATTGTTTCTCAAACAACAGTGAAAATTAATAACTTCGAGACGTCTAACTGGAATCATCCATCGAAAATGTACTACACAATTCATAACGAGACGACTGTTACTTCAAGAAGAAAAACGATGAACTCGGGGATGGGACTGTTGACGAGTGCGAGTGAAAATTTATTTGTTCATGAGTTGACGATGGCTCAGTTGAGTTGTAACTCTGTTAACCAATCATTAGAGAATGAGAAATCAAAAATCATGACATATGATGAAATTTTTCAACATTTTACTATCCTTAGTGCTACAGATCAGGTTCAATTTTTGAAAGATATTGATTTGCAGACTGAACGAATTCTTACTTATGCAGGTTTAGAGAGCAATGTGAATGACAGTCAAACTTTTAACGAAGCAGCTAAACAACTATTCAATGCGATGAAACTGACGACTCCGAAAGAAGCGCAGTCTCGTTATGGAGATCATGCAAAAAATATTGCTAAATCGCACTTTACGAAGCGTCGTGGGCGTCTTGGATATGTATTGTCTCTGAACCAGGAGATGTTAATTCTGATGTGCGCTGTAAGTTGTAAAAATGACCGAATTACATTTGTAGAACTATTAGAAAGATTAAGTAAAAGAGGCATCAACTTTGATAACGAATCATCAACTGCCCTTTTACAACTACTAGAAAAAATTAATGTTATCGATAAGAAGAGCGATAGTGGGGAGGCACAGTATGTCAAACCAATTTTATGAGTATGTAACGAAAAAAATAAATGGCCATTTTTTAGTAAACACGCCTAAGCCTGGAGATAAGTATTATTTGCAACTCGAAGAAGAGAGCCATGTTCAATATTTAAAGGAATATCTCGAGAAGGAAGCAAAAGATCAGGTTAAAGCTTTTGAATATAAATTAAACGGAGTTACTGAATATGAAACGTTTACGATTGACTACGGGACAAGTGAGTTAATCATTGCTACTCAAAGCGAAGGAATTCAACCTGACTTCTTCGTTAAACTTCGAAATTTAGTTAGTGAACAAGAAGCTGAAGGTTTAAATCGCTCATTGCTTGTTATTTATCACGGGCAACTTGATAGTATTGATGGTGGTGGAGCAAATCTTCAAAAAGAAGGGATGCCGTTAAATCCTCAAAAGATTTTAGAAGAACTTAAGCATGAATTGAAGCAAATGTCGGACAATAAAGGTGCATTGGTTGAAGTGATTAATTTTCACTTGAAGGAAATCGAAGAAGAGTTCAACTCGTTTAAAGGGGTATCATTCTTTGATTTTGAAGAAATTCTTTCTCTCATGCAAAAAACAGAACTTTCAAAGAAAGATTTTCTAAAGTTAAGGTTTTTCCACGACCAGGAGCTTGATTCGTTTATCCAAACGTCATCCAAAAAAGAGATTCGTGAACGACTTCGTGAGAACCGAGATTTATATGAATTTGTACAAGAGAGTCATTTTAATGAAACGACTGAGGCGCAATTACCGAAAAAGTTTAACGAGCAAGGTGTCAATAAACTTAAACATGATCATTGGAATGAATTAACATTGCAAGAAGTAATTAAACTCAAAGCAGAAAAGAATAAAAAAGTATTTGAGCTTGATGAAGTTACAAAAGTTAATGAGCATTCCTCGGTAGTGGTTTGGGATCGGCCACATAAAATGACAAAGACAGGAAAACGCATACGTTACATTGCAATTTTTAATCCTTCTCATGAAAGAGAAATTAATCTAAAGTTTAAATATCTTATTGAGGGTAAGGGTGTTCGGAAAAGCTTAGAACAGTCGCAAGTCAAAATTGAGTATTGTAATCCTTTACTTGAAGTAACTTCAAATGTGAAGACAAACAATCTTTATTTGACACTAACTTCAAATCAAGTTCAAAATACTGCGCAATGTACTATAAAGTACAAAGTAAAAAATGAAAGTACATTATATTCAGAGCTAAATATTATGATTTTCCCATTCTCTAATGAAGTTCTTAAGGATTATGCGGGAACTTATGAAGTGAAGCGTTTAACTGGGAACGGTACCGAGTATTTGACACTAGGCAATAAAGAAGGTGAATTACGCTTAGGTGACGGCTCACAAGAACCAATTTACCAAGATCAAGTTCTCGTTAAAGTATCCGAGGAGCCTAATATTACGTATCATTTTGATCAGGATTTGTTTGAAGACGATCAGTTTATGCAGCTAGTTGTTGGAGAGTCGCAACCAATTAATATTAAATTAAGTGTCGATGCATCAAAACCGCATCCGATTCCGAATATACGGTTGTATAAAGAAAAACGTGAGAAGCGAGCATCAATTGTACTGAGTGCGGATGAGAAATTGATTTTGAAGAATCAAATTTACTATCCCCAAAACGAGTATAAAGACTTCTTGGACTTCGAAATGGAATGGGTCAATCAAAGTATGCAAACTGCTATTCTTTCGGCAGGCGTCCTCAGTCCTATTGAATTGGAGTTTAAAGCATATTATGAATTAAGAGAAGCGTATAATCTGTTCTTAAACCACTTCAAGATTAAAAAAACTGTACCCATGTTGGCTTACTGGGATGATGAATACAAACGAGTTGCTTTAAATTATGTTCAAGCGTATGTAAAAGCGATTGAATCGATTCAAGAAGCAGATCGATTGTTTGAAGTGGGGCATTCAATCTTAAAATTAGGTGTCTTATATAATCAAAAAGAGCAAATTGTTTACTTTACTCCATTCCATCCGATTAATGTTGCATTTCAATTAGAACTTAATACGCAACTTGGAGAAGAGGAAATCTCGGAAAGTGTACTGAAACGTCTACGAGCCGATGCATTAGCCCCATATCTATGGTTTGAAGGTAAAACTTACAAGGCAGAATCCCAATCAGATTTGCCAGAGTGGATGGTGTATCGAGTAAAAGAAGAGGTTGTCGTGGCTGAAGCGGACCGCTTTTTATCTGAAGTAGTCAAAGAAAAGTTAAATCAGTTTGTCGATCATTTTACGTCACTCTTTAATCAGACAAATCAAATCGCTAGAGCACCACTTTATTTAAATGTAATTGAAATTCGTAATGATGAGATGGTACTGAAAGGTATAGTTGAATGGATGTTCCGTCAATTAAAGAATAGTTATGAGAAAAATCGAGATATAGTAATCCCCGTAGAAGTGAAACTTTATTCTGATTCAGGTCGATATAGAAGTGCTTTCGATCAATTTGCTGCAAAAGATTTTATGGAAGATGACTGGGAACAGTTCGAATATCTGTACGCACTCATTCCGAAAAACTTCATTCTCTCCCCGCAAGAAGTAGCGGAGAAAATTCAGTCGCTGATTAATCACTACCACATTCAAAATAAATCTTCTAATGATTTTGAATATGCTCATATTAGTTTCTATAAGATGAGTGGTGAAGAACAAGTAATCACAGACAAAATGGAGTATATCAAGAGTGGTAATGCCATGAATGGTTTGTATTCGACACTTGCACCGACAGTCAAAGATGGTCAGTTTAGTATGGGGTTTGGTCTTCGAGGTTATGCAATTGAGGAAGAAGACTTGTTATTACGATGTGCCAAATCATTTAATGAATTGAACGTACACATGAAAGATAACGGGAGTAGCTCATTTGCACATGGTGTAACAGCACTAGCTAGTATTACAGATGCACGCGATAGTTATAAGTTACAAAATATCTATGAAAGTTCACACTGGGTTACATTAATCGAACCTACTGTCGACTTAGGCTATTTTTCTTCTAAGCAAGGAAACCCGGATAATGAATTGATTATCATTCATTATAATGATCAATCTTCTTCTTACCGATATGATGCTATTACAGTTACGAAGAAAACAGCACAATATCAGGCAGTGATTAAAGATTACTTGAATCATGAAAAACCGGATTTGAATACAGATGAGAGTATTAAAGAAATCATTCAAACGTTCAATGTGATCAACGGAGAATGGCTACTTTCAATGATTCAACAAGGTTTAAGTAATGAAACAGCTCGTAACGTGCATAAGAGTCGTGAAAAATTCAGCTTATTGGCAGCCGTTAAATATTCATTGGCGATGTTTTCAACCGATGATATTACTTGGGTCCCAATCTCTCTTGAGGAAATTTTACGAGTGGCGAAAGCAATTGGGTTAAACCACGCGAATTCACCTTTCACTGTGAAAGCGTTAGGTAAGTCAGGTAGTTACTCAGATGATTTACTGTTGATTGGGATGCAGGAAACGGACGGTAAGTTAAAAATGCACTTCTATCCAATTGAAGTAAAAATCGGTAGAAACTTGAGTAATGTCATAGATAAAGCTAGAAACCAAGTTGTTCGAACGAAAGCTCTCTTTGATTTAGAATTAGGTGTGGGGGAAGCAGAAACTACATTCTCTCAACAATACTATCGTATGTTCTTTGCACATCTTTTCTTAGCAAATGCTAAAAAACTATTTGAAGGAAAGTTGTGGAGCGAGAGAAAACAAAATTATGACTTTGAACAGGAAAGACTTTCCGTTATCGAAAGACTGATGAAGGGCGATTATGAAATTTCGAATGAATTAACCGAGTACTTTAATAAAGGTGTTGTCGTTTCATTTAGAACAGAAGAAACAACTTCGTCTATTGAACGTGTTGAAGACGACATTCTGTTGCTTAATTTACCAGAGCAGTATGGTATAAGTGGTGGATCGTATTCGATTGAAGAAATCCGGCAGTCAATTATAGATGGGAAAAAGGATATTCCAAGAGAAGAAATGCTTTCTGAAATATACATTTAGAAATTCATTTTCTGTTAAGAAAATGAAAAGTAATTAATTTTTAGTATAAGATGAATTGTAATACTGAGTACAACACCCTATTAAAAAAAACTCATAACGACCTCGTGTAGAATAAAGTTACCACACCTTATTCAACGGAGGATTCGTTATGAACAATGTTCATGTTACCACATCAGAAAGAGTCAAAATAGAAACCTATCTCGAATTTGGATTTTCAATTCGAAAGATTTCTAAGCATCTAGGATGTCAGCCGTCTACAATTTCACGTGAGCTGAAATGAAATCCTTCCTACAACGTGATCAACGCCGGACAGCATCATGAGATGCAAAAGAAGAACTGTGACGCTTAATTTGACAAACTGTCATAATAAAAAGCGTTGTGGTGTATACGTTTCTATGGGCTAATCTAAATTATTGAGACAATATAAAAACATCTTCGGAGTGGTACACTTGAAAAAAGTACTAGTAACGGAGGTGTTTTTGTATGGGCAAAAACGTATATTCAAGCGAAGTTTTATGGGCGGTCGTGAAATACAAACTGAACGGTGAGTTGACGACGAGAGAAATCATGGAGAAACACGGGGGCAAAACAAATCTCAAATCGATACGTGGATGAGATGGTATCGATTAATCGAACTCTATTGGTTCGACCAACAGAGCGGGAAACAGAATACCTATGCGCACTGTCCTGAATCCGCGAGTAAGGACGACAAGAAGGAACGATAACTGTCTCATCTGAAGATAGAGAACGACATCTTAAAAAGTACATGGAAATCGAAAGCGAGTTGAAAAAGAGGTCGTTCTGAAAATCGTTAAACTTATGAGGAAAAAATATACTGTCACGAGCATTCTGAATATGCTAGGCGTGCCGCGTGCGTTGGTACGTGAAGGGAGTCGTGAAGCCCCTTAGGTGCTAGAAGAGGCGATCATCGAACTCTTTAAGCTGTCGAAGTATCGAAACGGGCACTGGAAAATCAAGATCCTGTTAGAGCAAACCTATCGGTTGTCAGTCAATCGGAACACCGAATCATGAAGAAGTACTATCTCCAGTGCCGGATTAAACCCAAGCACATTTGGAAATCGTAGGGCGAGCGTGTTATCTTAGCCCCCGACCTTCTCCAGCGAGACTTCACGACCAGTGGACCGAATTAGAAGTGGGTGACGGACATCACCTATATCCAATACGGCAGTACGACGAAATATCACTCTACCATCATGGACCTATTCAACAATGAGATTGTCGCCTACAAGATATAGGAGCACCAACAGACGCCCCTCATCAAGGATACGTTAAAGATGGCGCTAGTGAACCAGGACCATCCCTAAGGGGTCATCATCCATTCCGATCAGGGAAGTGTCTATACGTCCTATCCCTTCCAAGAGTTGTGAAGAGGAATCGCTTGGTCAGCATTATGTCCCGTAGAGGCCATTGTTGGGACAAAGCGGTGATTGAGTCATTCTATTCAAACTTGAAGTCTGAGGAGTTCCAGTACGTCAAATTCAACTCACTCGAAGATCACGAGGTCTACGAACTGGTGACACACTATTTGAATTACTGTAACGAGGAACGGATTAAAGAAAAATTAGGCTACCTGATACCATTAAAATACGGTGTACAAGCAGCCTAACCAAGGTGTTTTATATGTTCTCATATCGCTATGTCAGTCTACTACAAAGCTTTTTGATATAATATAAATTAATTTGAAATTAAGTCATCTAGTACCGCATTTACTTCGTCTTTGGTCAAAGAAAGTAAAGTTGATAGCCTTTCTATAAGTTGTTCTCTTTGTCCGGATGTGAGAGTTGAGTTATTATTTTTTTTCTCAAATATAAATAAATTAATTAAGTTTAGAGGAGTTTTATTATTAAGAATCATTTTATTATCTTGCTCATTCCAAATAACTCCTTTCCACGGATAGCAACTCATATTCATCTGTACGTCACTATAACAACCTAGGATTTCTGAGTATGTTATCGAATCATGCATTTGTTTTATATTTGAAACTGACTTAATGAATGATGAAAGTCCTACTGGTCTAAATAATAGATTACCACCATTTCGATTACGAAATTCTGCAGCGGGATACTCCTCTGAACTATTAGCATAGTTATCCAATATATCAAAGCTAGACGTTACATGATTCCAAAAAGATATACAATAATTTTGAAATTCTCTTATTATTGAATCCGATGGACGACTTGTTTTAAAATCCGAATTTTTTTTTGTTATACCTTTATCTTTCAAAAAATTACTTAACAAAAAGTTGTTACAATCATATAGAGTTTCAATTGTGGTAAAAGATATTTGATCATTTTCTTGTAAAGTACGCTCTAAACTAATTTTTTTCCCATTAAAGAGGTCATGATTATCAACCAGATATCTAGTTGTGATAGCTACTAAATCGTCTTCATCCAGTGCGATAATATCACTCTTTTTTACTGGTTTGGCATATCTATTCAGTGTAGTAAATAACCTTCTAGTTCTTTTTAATCCTTCTGGTGTATTACTATGACCAATAAAAATTACTGAGATTTGATTATCTTTTAAATTACTATTATCATCTAAAGCTGCCTTTATTCCCTCTACTCGATGTTGCCCGTCGACTGGGAAAATAATTTCATGTCCTGTAAAATCTAAAAGTCCCATTTGACCATATCTCACATTTTCATGCTCAAAATCAATTTCTAAAAATTGAGGATCTCCTTCGTAAACTGCTAAAACAATTGAGTTGAAAAATCTGTCTTCATGAGTATCAATATATTTTTTTATGTTGATATAATTTTCTGTGATGCTTCTTTGTATGAGTTCACTCAGTCTCTCAGACTTATGTAATTGATTATCAATTTTACGAACATTAGTTGAAATTTCTTCAAACGTCATTGTAGAACTATAATAATTCCAATCACCCATCCGTAAATTAAGGGCTGGTAGTCGCATTTTAGTCATATTTTTCTCCTTTTAAAACATTTTCACAGCATCTTTGATGGAAACGTTATCAATGCGAGAGTTAAACTCGGGCAAAATTGTTCCAATTAACCATTTTTCAAGATCATCAATTAGTTGATTATCTGAAAGTTCAGTGTAGTATATATAGAGATGTGGTCCCCATGTATCTACCATTCGTTTAATTTTCGGTCTAGTTGTAGCGTTTTTGTATGTTTTGCATCTAGACCTTAAACTATAATTACCATCAGAATTTCTCGCTCGTCCAATGTAAAGAGGGTATTTAACTAATTCTGGTAATATATCGGACTTAACTTGAAACATATAAAGGCCGCCAGTATTGTTTGGAATATTATTAATTTGACTGTGGAAGTTTTCGCCAGTATCGTCTAAAAATTTAATTTCTTTCCACTCTAATGTTTCTAAATTATAGTTAACAGCAAGTCCTTCTGGTTCCGAAATAGTTGGGATTGCTAAATGTATTTGAAGTCTTTTTTTACTTAGATAATCAAAAGCTTCCATCTGTAAATACCTCTTCCTTTTTTTGGTATGATAAGTAAGTAATGATTATATGATTTAAGTGGTGGATATTTTAAAAAAAGACTTAGCTATTTATAGTTGATTAAAAATCTCTAAATCTTTTGGTTCAATGTTTGACGATAGGGAAAATCGAATGGATGATCGTACTTCATCTAATGACAATCCAATCGCTTGAAGTACATGGCTTGGTTTACTGGAGCTACATGCAGATCCAGTTGAGACCGCCATGACAGGTGCTAGCTGTTTCACAAGTACTTCATTATTAATCCCGATAAATTGAACATTCACAATTCCCGGTATTTTATCAGTATGATCACTATTGAAGCGTATGTTCGATCCAAATTTTTGAGATAAAAGTTGAACCAACTGATGTTCAAGTTTTTGCAATTTCTGAATGTTCTTAGACAAGGATGCCTGATGCATTTCAGCTGCTTTTCCCATTCCCACAATTAGAGGAACAGCAAGAGTCCCGCCTCGAATGCCTTGCTCTTGGCCACCACCATGAATAAGTGGTGTCAATTTTCTTGGAATCCCGTCCTCATCTTTTTTCAAATAAGCAATTCCAATACCTTTTGGACCGTTGAACTTATGCGCAGAAGCTGATAAGAAATGAACGTTCGTCAGTTCTGACAGGTCGATTCTCATCTTTCCGACGACATGTGTGGCATCGGTGTGAAAGAGCGCACCATATTGAGCAACTAGTTCAGAAGCTCTCTTAATGTCATTTAACGACCCTAACTCGTTATTTCCCCAAATGATTGAAACGAGTGAAGTAGGGCGTTTTTTTAGTAAAGACTCTAATTCAGAAAAATTGATTCTACCAAATTGATCGACTGACAAGTATTCAACGTGAATATTCAGTTGCTCATTTAAATACTTTGCGATTTCTAAATTAGATGAATGTTCGGCTACCGTGGTAATCACTTGATGGTCCGGTAAAGTTGAACTAACACTCTTTAAAATCCAGTTGTTACTTTCGGTCGCTCCCGAAGTAAAATACAGCTCGGTAGAAGAACAGTTAAGAAATTTACCTAACTGTTCTCGAGCATGTTCAACAGCGTTCTTAGAGTTTTCTGCCAGTGAATAATACTTGCTCGAAGGATTCCCGAACTCTTCAAGAAAATAGGGGAGCATCTCTTCAAGTACTTCTGGATACACAGGTGTCGTTGAGCTGTTGTCTAGATAAAGCATGTTATCCCTCCTGGAGAGCCAATAACTCTCTTAAGAATTGATTGGTACTTCTAGAAAATTGGAACATTTGATAAAGCTCTTCGGCACCTCTAGTAATATGTGAATTAAAGTAATCAGGAAAATACCGTTCTTCCTCTATGTGCTGTTTAGCATGTTGAAGAATCATCATTTTAAACATCTCGTCGTGTTCTCCCGTTAAAGTGGCACGATTTATTTCAAAATTAGAAATGGGCTGACCTTTAACGCTAGGTGGAGTTTTTTCGTTTTTTAATGATATTCCAACGGCGAAACGAGCTAGGATGTTCGGTGTGATATGAGTTGAGTTTGCAATCTCTTTAAAATAGAGATGCGTTTGTTCAGTTAATTTAAGACGGTAGTTCATGAGTTTTTCACCTGCGCGTTTTCAAATTCAAAATACGATGGAATGACTCGTGTTTCTAAATGTTCATTATCAAACTGAAGACTATACTCTTTAGAAATCGATGGTTTGAGTACGTCGTAGTAATCTTTGCTAATTTCTGAGTCTGTAGATAGCACTAACACTTGTTCACCAAAGTTAGGAAGTAAGTTACGTAAAATGTTATAACGGTGATCTCGATCTAATCGGCCTAACAATGTATCGAAGATAAATGGCATTTGATTTTCGGAAACTTTGAAAATTGCCCAGATTAATGAAAGAAGTAGAATCTGTTTCTCACCAGAAGATAGCGTAGCTACAGAAATTTGAGACTGGTCTTTAGATGACAAAGTTAACGAGAAGTCTTCGGGTAGAATCGATAGCTTATCTACGTAATCTTCTTTACGCATCAATGTTTTTAACATGCGTAACGCATTTTCTTCAACACTCCGAATGACTTTATATCGCTGTTGAAGTTTGAAGTCTTCTAGTAAAGCTAATGTTGAAGTCGCATTTTGCGATAATAAGCTCGATTTTGAAGTGATTTTCTCGATTTCTTGTTGAAGTGAGGCGTTTTCTTCCACTAACATCGAGTACTGATTTTGGAGCTCTTCTTCAAGTTTAACAATACGTTCTAACTGCTCGTTCAAATGAAGATGACTAACTTTGAGTTGATTCAATTCCTCAAATTGTTTTTCAAAATCCGCATGATTTTCTTCTCGAATCACTAGTTTTCTTCGTAATATCTTCAGTTCCTCTATGATTTCGTCATCGCGATTAATGTTTGCCAAGAGAGATGAGGAAGATTGAGCGTTTACTGAAGAAATCATATTTTCAACTTTTGCCTTCGAACCGAACGAAGCGTCATGAATAATTTCAGTTTTCGGAACAGCCGTTTTTAAAGCCGCATTGAATTCATTCTTCAGTGAATCATGTCCTACAGATCCTCCTAAATTACGTGAAACATTCTTATAGAACTCATCGGTGAAGACTTTTTCTAAATCTTCTACACTTCTTATCAATAGTTCTGATTCTACTTGTTCTGCAGCTTTTTCAAGCAAGTGATGATTGATAGAAAAGGCGTAGTACTCATTGAAAAAGTCTGACGTAGATTGCTTTAATTTCTGTCGTTCTTGTTCTAGGTTTCTTATTTCCTCTTTCAATTTTGCTTCTTCTTCTTTACTAATCACGTCGTGTGCGCGTAACGATTCAGAGAAGGCAGTGATTTCGGCTTCACTAACTTCGATCTTCTGAAGAAGCTGAGATTTATCGACTTGAACGTTTTGCAATTTTTGTTCGGATTCACTTAGCTGTTTTTTAAGCTCATCTAAACGTTTTGATTTATCTTTAGATAGCTTAGTCTTGGCTTCGTCTCGTACAAGTGATTCGATTGTTTCCGTTAATAAATCTGGAATCTCTAATTTAAATGCACTTTTCATCAAATCATCTAGGTACTCAGACAGTTTCCCTTCATTAATAATTTGATTAATTGTCTCTCCATCAAATAATGAGACATTAAACAAATAGAGGGGAGTACGTTCTAAGAATAATGAATAGACTTGACTCTTGTCCTTCTCTGCTAGTGCAAAGGTATTTGCATCACGATAGATGTTAAAGTATTCTTTAATATTCTTAGCGTCGATTCCCCATGATCGTTCAAATAAATAGCGTGATGTAGTTTGATTCGTTGTTGTTGTAAACGTAATTTGGATTTTTGAAATTTGTTTAGTGGTACTATATCTTTCTCGTTGATCTCTTACTTCGCTATTGATTAACTTCTCAATTTCTTTGAAGTAGGATGGAGTAGGTGCTTTAATCCCAAACGCCTGACTACCATATAATCCAGTGCGAAGTGCGTTTAAAAAGGTTGTTTTACCCGCTCCATTTTTCCCGCCGATTAAAATAACATTTTTATTAGAGTTTTCATTCTTGAAATCAAATGTTTGATTTTTATATGCTCCAATATTCTTTAAGACAATCGATTCAATCTTCATCTCTCTCTAAAACTCCTTGCTCTTTGTAAAGGCTTAAATAGTCTTGGCTCAATAGCGCAGCGACATCTTTATTAAATCCTCGTTTAACCTTTACACCTAGAAAATCATTTGCTGTTGTAAATAGTTTTTGAACCATATTGAAATCAAGACCATACTTTTGAGAAAGAAGTTCTAAATCATTCGCTTGGTCACTTGTTAGAATCTGACGATCATCATGTTCCCAATCCAGATCGACGCCGAATACTTCGCGATAAAGTTCTGGTAACGTATCGTTCCAATCACCTTCACGGAGCCATAAGCGACGAATTGCTCGTAACTCATCATCCTGAATTAATTTGTACTCGACTGAATTTGGAACTTTTAAATCACGTTGTAAAATCAATAAGTCGCGCATTAGTTCAGTTCTAGTAGCTAGCGTGAAAGGACCAAGACCAAGGTGTGAGTATACAGATTGCCCATCCTCGTTTGTTTCGGTAACGACAAACTGAATATTGAACTCTTCAGGTTTGCTCAAGTCAATATTGTGTTTTGCGATAAATTGACTTAATTGTGCTTTAGGAACGGCAAGAACAGACTCATCAGTCAAATCTTCAATTCGGTCAACTACTTTATGAGAAGTGGCAGCACGACCGCCTTTTTTCTTTTGAACAATATAGATTCCATCTTCTTTGATTTCATGTTGAACTTCTAATAAATAGAAGGCACCATTCATTCGTTTATGCATTCGTTTAGAACGGTCGTCACGAATGAGAACCATTTTATTGCGGAACTTCAATAATGGTTTTAACCAGTCATGTTCACCAGTTTGAATAAAGCCAGTAAGCGATTTATCTTGATTGACAACCGTACACGTCCAGCAACCGAAACGGCTATTCCCACAAGAACCAGCACTTTCTTTAATGTTTTGGTCAACGACTAATGGACATTCGCTACTTGAATCCATGTACATTTTCTGTAGCTTATGATGGTCTTCCCCCCACGGAGCTGGGTTTTGAAGAAGGTAGCTCCATACATCATCTAGAACAAATTCTTTAATTGGGGCAAATACATAAGCATTCGCTAATGATGTGTGTCGCATCAATTCGCTACCTGAAATCTCATGGTCTTTTATTGATTGGCCTCGGCTCGTGCTCTCAGATGAACGGACACCAAGTACCATAATGATTTCGCCGTATTTTGACACTTTATCTTTAATGAAGCGGTTAGCAGGGTCGATTTTAAGACGATCTGTACACCATCTAAACGTTTGGTTCGGAGTAGGGTAGCCGCGTCCGATAATATTCGTCCAAAAGGTTTTTTCTGTAAGTGGTTTAACTTTTTGTGTTTCAATAGGGAGATTGTATTTTAAAGCGGCTTCTTGCATGCGGTGTAGAGAGCCGTTAATCATGGAAACGACGAGTGGGTTTTCTACCAAAGTGTCAGAAGAAATGATAAATACCTTCTTATGCAACTGTTCTGGTGAAAGCTCTAGCAACGCTTCGAAAATGAGTTGAGTCGTTAGTGTAGAATCTTTTCCGCCACTAAATCCGACCACCCATGGACGTGTGTCATTTAAATACACACGTTTGATCAAATCGATGGAGCGTCTAGAAACAGTATCTCCTTCATGCTGAGTAAATAAGTTACTAATAATACCTTGTGTCATAAATTGTCATCCTCTCGTGCCAAAACAGTCATAATACGTTCATGCTTGATTATTGTTGATCGAAATCTTTCTCTTCTTTCGTGAGCTTGATGCCGATTAGCGATTTGATTCGTATGGCAGTCAATCGAATAGTGTAGTTGTTCTTTAAAATTCTGCCGTTTTCGTTAAAGGCACGACCTTTCCAATCTTTTTCGTTTGAACGGCTCCAATCAATATCTTTAAATTTTGTAAGGTAGGCTGTCCATGTATCAGGTTTTTGTTCAATTAAAGAGCGCGCAACTTCAGCCGCTGCTTCGATAAATAAACCTTGACCCGCAATTGAAATCATACGTAAATCACGAGGGGAGATTTCTTTATTAAATACTTGTTCCCATTCATGAATACTATTGCATAGAGTTAGCCAAAACGTTTTGATGTTCAATGCGTCTTCTTCAGTTAAAAGAGCACCTTTTTTCTTATTAATTAGTCGTTTATTTGCATTATAAATATGATTTAACGCTAAAAGTTTTGGTGAATTCTTGGAGAGGGACGTTTTCTCCATTTCTGTATACCGTTTTAACAACGGAATCTCTTCAACGATTTCTTTAGTTAGGAGCGATAACTGATCACGATGATCATATAAAATACCGATAGATGACGTTGTGTTAACGGCATGTCGATTCAAATCTGAAAAGATTTGTTGAGACCGTTCTAGACCTTCATCATGAAAGAATACAACAGAAATTGTTTCATTACCTAATTCAGGCATAATTTTTAAAGCCTCTTCAATCGCTGCTCTCCGGTGTTGACCATCATTTATTAAAAAACGAGAATCTAATGCGATCGAGAGCTTGCCTAAGTCTTTAAAGTTCGGCTCATCCGAAAAAGGAGTGAACTGAATTTCACCATCAATGGAAGCTGTAAGTGATGAAAATACATAGTCCTTAGACTGATCTACAATGTAATTTGTGATATCTGGGACTCGAGATTTATTCAAAATTCGCTGTGAGCGATATTGTGGTGGGACTTCCTCTTCATCGAATAAGAAGATTTTTGGAATCAGTTTTAACGGGCACATAACGACAAAATATTCTTTTTCTGCCTGTTTTCCTCGTAATGCGGGGAAGTTATAGCTGAAATTAGGATCCATAAGATGTCCTCCTTTATTTAAAATTACGTACGTAATTTTAAATAAATACAATGTTTTAATACAAAAAGTCTAACATAAGTGTTCGTATGAAAAAAGCGAACAGCTCAACAAAATATAGAAATTTTCGTAATAAAAATCTCAGCGAAATCGCTGAGATTATACGGAAAGAAGTTTAATTAAAAATTCTTCTTCAAAGATTGCATCATCTGATTCGAGCAACGAAGCGATGTCTCTCACACCTAATTCAATAAAGCGCTTCATATGATCTCGAATAATTTTCTCGTCATCGATTTCTTTTTGGAGCTCGTTGATAATAAGGTGTTTAGCAAGTAAGTAATCATTTCCATTAATGATTGAGCCCATTTCCCATGCGCTTGAACTCAATTCGGTAGGGAGTACAGATGAAACGGAGTGATTTTCAATTCCGTGCATCAGACTTAGTTTAACAACAAATGGTCTCGTGTCTTTCGGAACGTAATGTTCGATGTGTCCAATAATGGTATCGATTCGATTCTTACTTATTTGTGACAATTTAATTCCTTTAGAATCCATAATATTATCCTTTCACTAATTCGAAATAACCTTCGCGAATAAGCGTATATTTCTCTTTTTGGTTGTAGTCCAACATGATTTGTTTTGAAGTATATTCCTTCATCAACTCTACATATTCCGGAGTGATTTCCGTATCAGTTGAGAGAATCACAACTTGTTTACTGAGATGTTTATAGAAATGTTCGACTAGATTTTTGCGATGATAGCTGTCTAAGCGACCAAGTGGCGTATCGATAATCATAGGCAAATCTAAATCAGCTGCTTTGATCATTCCCCAAATAAATGCAGAGGAGATAATTTGCATTTCACCGGCTGAACGTTCTTCCACTGAAATTTCGGCGCCGCGCTCATTTTCAATGCGTATCATCATTTTACGGCGATCAACGAAAGCACGCCCGAATTCATCTTGTTTTCTCATAAGTTTGTTCAACATCAGATCGAATTGTTCACTAATCAAATCAATTTTCCAGTCTAGTACTTTTGTTGAATACTCATCAATTGCTTCTTTGATTTTTCCATAAAGCTGTACATCATCAGCTAAGTCGATTGCATTTGTTGCAGTAGACTTTGTTCCTTTTAGCTTTGATTCTAGAGAACGAATTTCTTGAATACACTCTTGTTCTTTCTTTTTAATGTTGAGATAAATGCTCTTAGTTTTACCGAGCACCTCAGTAATTTCTTGAATCTTTTTATCTTCTTCATCAACACTGACTGCAGAAGGGGCTAAATCAACTTTTTGCTGAAGCTGATCAATTGAATGCTTAAGATTCTTTTCTTTCTTGACCAGTTCAACAATCATTTCCTTAGTGCGAGATGCGTCTACATTCATAATCAGTCTACGGTCATTTGGCGAAAGGTCGTGCCAAATTTGCTGATTTTCTGAAGTAGTAGAAGCTTTATAATTCTCCTTCGATAACCAAATATTCTTACCAATTTCCTCAACCTGATGCAGTTGTTCTTCAGTCAATGGTGGATTGATTGGCTCTGAGAGAAGTTTAGACATAAATAGGTGATAAGGTGCTAAAATCTGTTCCACGCGTTGCTGATCAGATGTAAATTGTTGTTCAAGAGTCAGTCGTTTTTTTAATGCATCAATTTTTTTAGATGCAAATGAAGGAATTCCCTTCTCAGAAAACAACTTAGAAATTTGCTCCAAAACTTGAGTATGCTGTGCTTTTAAAGAACTCATGGTTGAAACAAATTGTTCTCTCGACTCGTTGTTCTGCATGAGCTTCTCGTTTCGAAGTTTCTTAAAGTGATCGAGTTGTTTATTGTATGTTGATACTCGACTCTCGGCTTTATTTCGTTTTTCTGTAAGCTCATGTAATTGTTCTTTGAGTGTAGTTATTTTCTTGTTGAATTTTAACAACTCGGTACTTTTCTGAGCGATAGCTAATTCGTTGACTTTCTTTGAATAGATTTTGTCTAAGTCACCTTTTAACTCGTTAAAATAAGACATTCCGTTCATCCGTCTGATTGTCGCTTTAAAGTCGGCAGAATTTCTAGAAGAAATAATGCGTCGGATTTCTTCCCCATCAAAAATTAAGAATTGAGAAGCTTCAAATGGGATTAATTTATCAATGGTACGGTTGAAATCATCTACGTTGTGTGAACCAATCTGTTCGTTACGTTTTGGACGAGCTGCACCAATCGTTCGCTTACTGAACGTCTTACTTTCAGACACAACTTGTTTTTTACTATTGTATTGCCAAACGACTTTAATTTCGTAATGGTGCCCATCTCCAGGTTCGAAAACGAGAGAAGCACTAGCTTCGCGACCACCTTGTTCGAAGAATGAATTGTTAATTGTATTTGTAAACTGTTGTTGAAACTCCGTATCGGTCATGCCACGCTTGCCATATAATAAGTAACGAACTGCTTTTAAAATGGTTGTTTTTCCAGCGCCATTCAAACCACCAATCAGAACGATGTTTTTGTCATCTGTGTGTGTATCAAAGTTAATTGTTTGAGAATTTAAGTATGTTTTGTAATTATTTAATTGAATACGAACAAGTTTCAACCCAGATTTTTTATTAGATGATGTGGAATGTGTTAATGAGTTCCCTTTTTTAATTAGATATTTCAATTCTTCTTCTAATTCTTTTTGGCGTTTAGTCGGAGACGTAGCTTCACCATAATAATTAGCTTTTGAAGTGGTGAGAATATTTTGAAGGAGACTAGGTGATAGCTGATGATGAGAAGATACTTCTTCTAAAATTTCTAATTCACTTGAGTAACGCTTTTGAGTCATATCGATTTCCTTTCTTCCAAACATGAGATATTCAGGTCTATATTCCTATTATAAAGGAAATACAACTAAAAACCTGTAACTTTTTTAGAAAGGGTATGGATAAATTAGGTATACATAATTACTATTTATATAAGGAGATGAAAGAGTTGAAACGCCTGTTACTACGCAAAATCCAATTCGCCCTCCAACACCACGGTGGGACAGCATCTTTAAAAGACATTTATGCGTATGTCGAAAAATCATACTATCAACTCGAACTCGATCGATATAAAGATTGGAAAGGGCACATCAATAAACAGATTCGTGCGCATTCCAGTGATTCGGCGAGCTTTACCGGAAAAGAAGACCTCTTTTATTCCACGGGAAATAAAGGCATTTGGGGTCTTAGACAATCCAATAACTAACGAAAGCGGGACCAATTTCACTTGGTTCCGCTTTCAATGTTTACAAAACATCACACCCTATTGTCACACAATGTTCATTCCTGTACACTTCGATATTGTGTGCTAAAAATTATGTTAGGGGTTAGTCAATGGAACTTGTACAGCAATTATCTCAAATGCAACTCATCAACCAATTCTGGTTGCTTATGGCCTTCGTCATTCCAATGGTCATTTTATCTCGTATGGTCGTGGCTGGGACGCGCTTCTCACCGATCCTCGTCATCGTCATCTTCGGTCTCGGTCTCGGATTCGGTATGGTCGAGCTCGGTATCGCGACGCCGGGTCTTCCTGAATTCCCGCTCGTCGACTTCTTGTCACGGACGACGATCATTGCGTTAGTCGTTTCATTCTTCGTCGGCGGACAAGAACTTCGTAAAATCTTGAGTAAACAAGAGCTCGACATGGAGGACATCGTCATTCCTGCCAAAGAGGAAATGTTCCTCGGGACAGGACGTACGCAGTTCATCTTCATCCTTCGTTCGTTCTTCTTGCTCGTTGGTTTGGAAGGGTTCTTCCGTATGGCAATCGAGCCAGGTACGGCAGAAGGGATTGCTCTTTACTACCCAATCCTCGCACTCCTCGGTCTTGCCGTGTCGTTCTTACTCATCGACCATAAAGCACAAATTCAGGACAAGAAAGTATACATGCAAAAAGGTCTTATCGAGACAGTTCTCTTGCTTGTCATCTTGTTCGTTTCGTTCTTGATTGCGACAGCGATTCAGCCAATTATCGCACTTCCGCAAATCTTCTTCGCGATGTTGATTTCGTCAGCACTCGGTGCCATCTTCCATAACTGGACGTATGGACCGACTGTCCGCGCGCTTCTCTTCGCAGGGATTCCGGTCGTCTTGGCTGCCAACTTCATGGTCGGGGGTTCAAGAATCGGTGATGCGTTCGCAATCGAAGGCATGAATTCGATTCTCGTGTACGGTTTCTTCGGTCAGTTGTTCTGGATGTTCGGTGGAATCGCACTCATCATGTGGTTCGCTCGCACGGGTCACATCCGTAATCTCGCACCAGGTATGGCAGGGTCACTTTCACACAGTGGTCTCACAGGAGCGTGTACGGCTGGTGACTTCGGTCAAGTAGCAGCGAAACGTGCGCCGATCATGATCAACATCCCGTTCTTCGGACATATCTTCGTCTTCTCAATCCTCGCGGTCAGTGCCGACAACGGTGCGCTCTGGATTTGGCCGACAGCCATCATCGTTTTGGTCGGTCTCGTACTCACTGCGCTCGCGTTGAAAAACTTACGCGCGGCGAACGGGGAAGACTTCAAAGAAGTCAAAGCCCTTATGCAGTTCTCGTTCGGGTGGCAGATGATGGCCGTCTTCGGTGGTCTCGTCATCTTGGCGTTCAGCACAATTGCGTTTGATTACACGACGATGGCACAATCGTCAGCGATCTCGCACTTCGGCTTGTTCGCAGCGGTTCAAGGTGGAATGTTCGGAACGGAAGCGTCACTTCTCATCCCGCTCATCTTCTCGATGCCGTTCCTCGTGCATCCGATCGTCTTCTACATGTTTGGGAAAGCGCTCGACAACAATGGCGAAATGCCACGAGTACCGGTATATGCGATGGCACTCGTGGGTGTCGTCGGTGTATCTGCAGCGATTTTCGTCTTATAAGACATCCATTCCGCTCTGACTTCGGTCAGGGCGGTTTTTTTATTTGATGATTTGGATATGGTAGACTTTGGATAGTGAAAGCGGGGGAGCGTATGAAAAAATGGGGATTCATCGGTTTTATTGGGTTGATTATAGCTAGAGTTTAGATTGCACCAATCGATACGACTAGTCCAGATATGGCTGACTTTGTGCACTGGTTCGAGGAAACGTATTCGGTACAATGTGAAGATGACAGCTGTGATTCGTTCAACCTGATTGGGGATCAGAAAAATACATATGTGAATGAAGAGGGGTATATGGGACAACCCAGTGGCTTTTTCACTTTCGACATAGAGGTAAGGGGATTATACCGAAGTGTCGAAGAACCCGAACGAGTCGGAACGATTGAAGTGAGATGGAATCAAGATTCGTTCGAGATTATGGAAGAGACAGGAATCTTTGTTACTTCACCACAGGAGGCTTGAAGCATGCTGACGATCACTCAAGATGTAAAGGGAAAGCACTATGAGGCGCTCATTGATGTTCTGTTCAAGCATTGTACTCACTTTGCGTTCGTGGAAGACAGACGCCGAATGGAAATCGAAGACGAGCGTTTGGTGTATATGGAAGTGCTGACTGAAGAGATTCGTTGGGATTTGATCGAACGAACTATCGTAAGTGAATGGGAGACGACAAGACTGTCTGGGGATACGGCGTATTTATATTCGTTCCATATGAATTACAGGACGGTACAGTTCTTAAAAGAACGGAGTCAATCATTATTCAGTTGGATCCATCCGGAACTCCCGGAAGACTTGATGTTTTATGCGGGGGATACGTGCGTGCTCGCGGTATGCTCCCATGAATCGTTCTTTGTCGTCGATGAAGAGATGTGGGAGCGTATTAGATTAGATGAATGATCAAGGTCACTTCTTATATGGGTGACCTTGTATTAAGTCAACTTGCTAGAGAAGGGTCTCCAGTCTGGGTCTTTTCTGTCGTGTTTATTCGGTTTTCTGACATCATCACAGAAGAGCCGTTCACTCGCACCAAATTGGATGTAATTCTGTTGAGCCTGTCGAAGCGACACCGTATTCGCACCGCCTTCATAATCGGGATCGTCGAATTGAACCCCGTCGTCCTCCCAAAAGCAGATTCGACAAATGTCGTATGTGCCTGGTGGTTCCTCTTCTAACGTCTGATAGCCACAGCATGGGCATGTGTATCTCACCATCATCACCTCACTATTTAGTATAGAGGATACAAACAAAAAGCGTCCGACCATTTCTCAGGTCGGACGCTTTTTCTGTCATAAGATCACCATCGAGATCAACGTCAAGATGGCAAGCCCACCTTGTGTCAGGATAATCTTCTTGTCACTCGTGATACTGCCATATAGGGCAACGAGAATGATATAGGTCAGCATCATGGTGACAATCTCGACCGGGTTGGGGGAAAGATAGAGTCCGTACAAGAGCCCGACCCCAATCAATCCGTTATAGACGCCTTGATTTTTGAACAAAACCGACACCGAGTCTCTCGTTAGCTCGTCTTTCGACATACGGAAGACGCGTGACGTCGACGAGGATGCCGTCGCAATCGTCTCTAAATAGAAGATATAGAAGAATTCGATGGCGACAAGCGTTCCGAGCACAAGGGTGAGCGTCGACATATTAGTTGACCGCTGCTACTTGTACGACTGGTTTTGCAGACACGTAGTTCGCCACGTTTTGTGCGAAGTTGATGAGGACCGGGTTTTGGTTGTGCTGCTCGAGAGCGGCTTGGTCTTCCCAGTTCTCGATCATGACGAAACGGTTCTCGACAGACGTTGACTCGTATAGGTCATATCCGACGCAGCCCGCTTCTTGTTTTGATGAGTCGATCAAGACTTGGATGTCACGCAAGAAGTTCTCGCGTTGTGATGCTTGGATATCGAATGTGGCGTTGACTAAGATCATGGTTGATTCCTCCGATTGTGTGGTGAATTATTTGAACGATGTGACCGTTTGAGCGTCAAGACGTACAGATTGGTAACCTTCTTCTGCCGCTTTCCCAACAGACAAGATCATGACTGGTACATAACGGTCTTTGTCGAGACCGAACGCTTCTGCGAGTTGGTCTTTCTCGAAACCACCGATTGGGTTCGTGTCATAGCCGTGTGCACGTGCTGTGAGCATGAATTGCATCGCAGCGAGACTCGCATCGATCTTCACGATGTCGTTCATCTCTTGTTTCGAGAGGTTTTTGTAGTAAGGGATGATTGCGCCGAGCTGTTGGTCACGCACTTCTTGTGGCATTTTGCCTTCTGCGACCGCTTGATCGTAGATTTGTTCGCCGTACTCGTAGCACTCCATGTCTCCGAAGATGAGGAGCATCGCTGCAGACGAATCGTTTTGACGTGTGTTGAAACGGATGAGTGGTTTGAGCGTCTCTTTCGCTTCTGGGCTCTCGATGACGACGAAGCGCCATGGTTGCATGTTGACCGATGATGGGGCAGTCGTTGCTTCTTGAATCATCTCGAGCATTTCTTCTTGTGAGATTTTCACGTTCTCGTCATAGACACGGATTGATTTACGACCGAACATGACGTCTGTAAATGTATTGTTTTCGAATGTAGTTGCCATTGGTGAATTCCTTCTTTCTCTGTTTAGGCGTGACTGTTCAATTTTTGAAGCAGCCCGGATAAGTGTTGAATCTCTTCAGCGGACAAGGCTTGTAAGACGAGATGGTTGGCCCGTTCGTCTCGCTCGCAGTGCCCGAGGTCTTGCTCTGCTTTCTCTGTCACACGGACGAACATCTCGCGATGGTTCTCCGCGTTCCGCTCTCTGACGACATACCCTTTCTCTTCAAGGATTTTCAAATGTCGGGTGATGGCGGCATTGTCGATTTTCATTTCTTCTTTAATCAAGCGTTGCGAACAAACGCCTCGTTCTTTGACGACTTGCAGCATCTCGTAGCGGGTCAGGCTGAATCCTGTCTCCCGTTCGAACGACGATGCGACGTTTTGTTCCGCCAACTTGATTTGGTAAAGTAATCGGCTGATTTCACGTAGGTCCATAGCGTCCCACCTTTCTCAATTGACTTATCAATCGTTGACTTGTCAAACGATACAACGTTTTGGATTGCCTGTAAAGTCAAACGCTCAAAAAAGACGACACCAAATTATCGTGTCGTCTCCTCTTCGATGGGAGTGCCATCAAATCGATATTCTGTCGTGAATGTCGTCTCGTCGAATCCATACATTCGGTCGTAGGCATTCAAGTCCTCAATCGTCCGCACGTCGAGGAAGGACGGGTCGATGTCAGACGCTTTGCGCGTGAACATCATGTACCGTTCTGTGTAATCGTCATTTCCTCCAGGCTTTCCATCGAACGAGAAGTGAATCCAATAGACATCGGATTCCACTACGCGCATGACGTCGAGAATCCGTTGTTTCTGTTCGTCCGTATTGTTCCAGTCTTCATGAAACATGATCGAGACGTCGAGATATGTCTTCGGATTCGTTTCATAAATGGACGTCGGGGTCGGGCTGACTTTTGCTTGCGCATCATCGGACACTCCGGTCGGTACTTCCGCACGGACGGTCTCTTCTTCTTTTATGATTCCTTGCGACACGAGTCGCTCGTGAATCGTCCGCTCTGCCTCGCGTTCCCAATACGTCTCGAGCACGTTATCGTGGATGGAGCCGTCACCATACGTTTCAAGATAGTAAGTTCCAACGAATGGTTCTTTCGTCAATGTCATTTCCCCGATATAACCGCCCATATGCCAGTCGCGAGACAGTTCGATATCGGCTTGTTCGTTGTACGTTTCCTTCACATACGCGGTATAAGTCTCCCGTGCCTCTGACTTTTCAAGCGTCGTATATACGAAGAGGCCGCCAGCAAGAAACCCACCGGCCATACCTGCCAGTAATCGTTTTTTAATCATTTCGTCACCTCTCGTTCAATCTACCTGATATTGAAGGAGAATACCTCGGTCCAAAGTCTTATTCAAATCATTTCCATTTCGCTGTAAACTAAAAGTGCCCTCAAAGAACTATTGTAATTGCGTGTACTAATACATATAATACACTTAAAGAGTAACATTGATTATGAGAGGGTGTGACCCATGTTATACAAAATCGATATGAAAAGTTCAGAACCGCTATACGAGCAAATCGTCAATCAAACGAAAGAACTTGTTATCCGTGGAATTTTACGACCAGGAGATAAGGTGATGTCCGTGCGTGAACTCGCCACCGATCTCGTCATCAATCCGAATACGGTCAGTAAGGCGTATCAGGAGTTGGAACGGCTCGGGCTGCTCGAGATGCGACGTGGACGTGGGACGTTCGTCTCCGAGGACTGGGTGGACGATGATGCGGCACGTGAGCCGGTCATCGCCTCGATCAAAAAGATTGCGATCGATTGCCACTATGCGAACGTGCCGTTAGACGAAGCCATTGACGTATTGCGAACGGAATATGAGAAAGTAGGGAAATCCAATGCTGAAAGTTGAACAGTTAAGTAAAAAAATTGACCGTCAAACGATACTCGATGGCATCGACTTTACGGTCGAATCTGGAGAAATCATTGCGCTCGTCGGACGTAACGGTGCCGGTAAGACAACGCTTCTCCGCACGATGGTCGGCATCATTCGCCCAGATATGGGCGACGTGCTCTATGGTTCGAAAAGTATTTTTAAAGATGCGGGATTGAAGCGTGACGTCATCTTCGTACCGGATTCAGCCGATGCGCTCAAAAATTATACGGTGAACGAGGCGACGGACCTGTATGAATCGATTTATCCATCCTTCAACCGTACCGTCTTCCGTGAGACATTGACACGATACAACATCGACAACAAAAAGATCCGCCAGCTTTCTAAAGGACAAAAGGCACTCGTGACGTTATCACTCGCCTTCGCCGTCCAAGCGAAGTACTACCTGCTCGACGAACCGACGGACGGACTTGATGTCGTCGCCAAATCCGATGTGTTAAAACTGATGATTGCCCAAGTCGAGAATCGGAACTGCTCGATCATCGTCTCAAGTCACCAACTCCATGAACTCGAACGCATCGCTGACCGCATCATCATGATTGAGAATGGACGTGTCAAAGCGATCTTGTCACTCGAAGAGGCACGTGCCCTCAGCATCAAGTGGCAAGTCGTCTTCAACGACCATGTCCCGGTCGAACTGCTCGAACGAAAAGATATCGAAATCATCAGCGTGACGGGACGTGTCGTGCTATTCATGGCGAAAGAACGGACGGAAGAGCTCGAGACGTTCATCGATTCATATAATCCGATGCTCATCGAAGAGATTCCGATGTCTCTTGAAGACGTCTTCCGTGTCCAGTTAGGAGGAGAAGCCCATGTTGTCTAAAGTATTGTTAAAGAAAGATTGGAAACAAGTGTCGTTGCTTTGGATGCTGCTCGTCTTCTTAGGCGTCGTCGCCTTCACTGTGCCGGCTTGGACACAATTCGAACAGTTTGATGAGCAGATTAAAGATGCACGAGCGAATTCTGTAGATTACGGGATCCCGTTTGAAGAACGAGATCGCCTGACGGTTGAGTCCTTCTTCGACCCTGATTCGAGTTTAGCTTTCTATCTTGGTGACATAGGTGATGTCATTCCGGTAGGACCAGTTGTATTCTTATTCGTCGTGTTTAGTGCGCTCATGGCCACGTCGCTCATTGGTGCCGAACGAAACAGTCAAATGTCGGACTTTTCGATGTCGCTCCCCTTCACCCGCACCCAGCTGTACATATCAAAATGGGTGTTGGGGGCAAGTGGGATTATCATGTCCACGCTGTTAGGAAGTATCGCGATGTTTGCATTGGTCGCCACTTCCCGTTATTCCTTCTTATTAGAAGGGACCGTATTTAAATCGATCGTGATCGTCCTGTATATCGCCTTGATTGGGATCTCGTTATTCTCGTTGGCTTTATGGATGGGATCGTTCGGTGGGGAATCGATTTCTCAATCAGTGTGGTCGTTTGTCGCCTTGATTTTCCCGTTAGGAATTCTCGCATTGATTCAAGGATCAGCTTACTCGCTGACTGGTCGAGGTGATGCGTTGAGTTGGTTAATCGATTCAGCTTATGAAAGTGTATTTATTCAAGCCATCTCACCACTCGGTAACTTGATGAATTTATCTTTATATGAATACATTCGATCCGATCAGTATTGGCAAGAGTTCGTCACGATTAGCATTCCATCGTCTATCGTCTTTATCGTCTTGTCATTATGGTTAGGAGCTTGGATGTACAATCGTGCACCGCAAGAAAACAACGGTCGTTTCTTCATGTTCAACAACTGGTTATGGCTCGTCCACATTATCATCGTTGGATGTATCGCGATGTTCACAGGAATTGTGTTCACGACATTCACGTATCAAGCGAACAGTATGTTGTACATCGTAGGCTTTGTGATCGGAGCGTTCTTAGCACACTTACTCGCTAAGCGTTTGCTTTACCGCTTCAACTTGAGACTCAAATCGTAAGGAGGGACACCTATGAAACGCTTCTGTCTGTTGCTCGTACTCGTCATCTCACTGGCAGGGTGTATGAACCCCGAACCGGACGCCTTTGAATACAAAGGGGCGAAAGTCGGGGACAATGCGGCCGTCGTCGGCATTGCCGGAAGTTTGCCGCTACATGAATGCTATCGATCGGTCGAACTGCAGACGAAGAAGCGTCCTTATGGGTTGACCGTCCGTTACGAAGACCCGGGTATGGAACGAGCGGAACAAGAACATCTGGCGATTAGGAATGCGGCTGCCTATTTCACTCTCATCCCGAACGCCGAAATCGTCCGTTTTGCTTTCCCGAACCGGACCTATGCCTTCTCTCGACCTGAAATGGAGGCATGGTTCGGGACTGACTTCTCAAATATTCGTCATGAAAAAGAATTGCAACAACTCATGAATCAGAAGCTTGAAAAACTGGATTCGAAAGATTCCTATTTTAGGCGGGTATGACAGCGATTGGATGACAAATCCAATCGCTTTTTTTGATATTTTCTGAAAATTATCGGGTAAAGGGTAGATGAAAGCGTTTTCTTAGCATTATAATAGGGTTAACTGAATGAGTATTCATTTCCAAGGAGGAACAGCGATGAACAAACCGTGGTTACAAGATTATCCAGAAGGAATGCCCCAGTCAATCGATTATGAGGTAAAGCCGCTCTATGAGGCGTTGTCTCGCGCAGCAAAGGATTATCCAAATCGTACGGCCGTCTCCTTTATCGGAAAGGAGTGGACATTCGCGGAAATCGATGATGCCGCACGTCGACTCGGAACGATGCTTCAAGCGAAAGGGCTTGAAAAAGGCGACCGCGTCAGCCTCATGCTTCCAAACTGTCCTCAATACGTCATCTCGTTCTATGCCGTACTCTATGCAGGAGGGACGGTCGTCCAGACGAACCCACTCTATACGGAACGTGAGCTAGAAAACCTCGTCACGGACGCAGGTGTCAAAATCGTCATCACCCTCGATCTGTTATATCCGAAAACGCTTCGCGTCAGTGAGAAGACGGAGATTCAAACCGTGATCACGACGAGTATCGCTGATTACTTACCATTCCCGAAAAACAAACTGTATCCAATCAAAGTGAAACGTGAGAACAATATCGTCATCGATACGACCGGATCGACGCTGTTCAAAGATTATAAAGACTTTAACCCTATCACGCCACTCGACATCGAACCGAAAGAAGATGTCGCCGTTCTTCAATATACAGGGGGGACAACGGGACTTCCGAAAGGCGTCATGTTGACCCATTTCAACTTGACCGCGAACGCCGATCAAATCACGAACTTATTCTATAAGTACAATCGCGGGGACGAGAAACGCGTATTGTGTGTCGTGCCGTTCTTCCACGTCTATGGGATGTCTTGCTGTCTGAACTTTGGGGTCACGAACGGCTATGAGCTTGTCCTCGTGCCACGTTTCGAAGTGACGGATGTCTTAAAGACGATTCAGAAGAAAAAGCCACACTTCTTCCCGGGCGCACCAACGATGTATGTCGGAATCTTGAACGACCCGAAACTGAAGAAGTACGATTTGTCTTCGATCGAGGCATGTATCTCGGGTTCGGCTCCGCTTCCAATCGAGGTGCAAGAGGAATTTGAGAAGATCACGGGTGGTCGCATTGTCGAAGGGTACGGTTTGTCTGAGACGTCGCCGGTCACGCATGCGAACTTCTTGTGGGATAAACGGATTGTTGGCTCAATCGGTGCCCCGTTATCGGATACTTCTGCTAAAATAGTAAAAGCAGACGGAGAAACAGAGGCGGACATCGGTGAAATCGGGGAGATCATGCTGAGCGGTCCACAAGTCATGAAAGGCTACTGGCAGAAACCGGAGGAAACGGCAGCCGTCTTGAAAGATGGGTGGCTCGCAACCGGTGACCTCGGCTACATGGGCGAGGACGGGTTCTTCTATATTGTCGACCGGAAGAAGGACATGATCATCGCAGGTGGCTTTAATGTCTATCCGCGTGAAATCGAAGAAGTCCTCTACGAACATCCGGCCGTGAAGGAAGCGGTCTGTATCGGTGTCCCAGATCCATATCGGGGTGAGACGGTCAAAGCGTTCATCGTCCTTCGCGATGGCTCGAGTGTGAAGGAAGAAGAACTCGACAAACATTGTCGTGAGAAGCTTGCGGCCTATAAAGTGCCGAAGTTGTATGAGTTCCGCGACGAGTTGCCGAAGACGTTCGTCGGTAAGATTTTACGTCGTGTCCTCGTCGACGAAGAGAAGGCCAAACAAGTGAAACAAAGCAGTTGACACCAAGCGTACGCATGATAGAATAATAAATGAATGAACCATCATTCATTTTTCTGCAACGGTAAGGAGCTTGGGGTTAATGACAAATCATATTTCGAAAAGTGACCGAATCATTGATGCGGCGGTCAAAGTAATTGCCAATCATGGCTATCACGGTGCAAAGGTGACAGCCATCGCCAAAGAGGCGGGTGTCGCGGACGGCACGATCTATTTGTACTTCAAAAACAAGGAGCATCTCTTAATCGAATTGTTCCAAGCGAAGATGGGGCTGTTCATCGACTACTCGAAACAACAAATCGAGAGCGAGACGTCAGCTGGGAGTAAGTTGTATCAGTTGATTGAATCACATTTAAAGCAACTGTCGGCAGATTACGACCTCGCCGTCGTGACACAAATCGAACTGCGGCAGTCGAACTTGGTACTTCGCCAAAAAATCGGAGAAGTGCTCAAACCGTATTTGAACTTAATCGATTCTGTCGTCAAACATGGAATCGAGACAGGAGAGTTTGACAAGGATTTAGACTATCGACTCGCCCGTCAAATGATTTTCGGCACAATCGATGAGGTTGTGACGAGTTGGATGGCGAGCGGCTTCAAGTATGATCTGTTGTCGACGCTTCCAAATGTGCACCATATGTTGAAAAAAGGGCTTACGTAACAGTGAGCCCTATCACTAGCTCAAAAAATGAATGCTGATTCATGAATGATGGAAAGAATTGACTAAAGGGGGATCAACCATGAATATTTTTGTTTTGCTGAAACGTACGTTTGATACTGAGGAAGCGATTCAGCTCGAGAATGGGGAAATTCAAGAAGACGGCGCTGAGTTCATCATCAACCCGTATGACGAATATGCGGTCGAAGAAGCGATTCAAAAACGTGACGCACTCGGGGGAGAGGTCACGGTCGTCACGGTAGGACCAGAAGATGCGGATAAAGAATTACGTACAGCGCTCGCAATGGGTGCGGACAAAGCCGTTCGCATCTCAATCGAGGACGATGTCGAGGATGCGGACCATGTCACGATTTCAAAAGTGCTCGCCACATACTTGAAAGAACAGGACGCAGACCTCATCTTCGCAGGAAACGTGGCAATCGATGGCGGTAGCGGACAAGTCGCACCACGTGTCGCAGAACTTCTCGACATGAACTACGTGACGACGATCACGGGTCTTGAAATCGATGGTACAACGGCTACGGTCACACGTGACGTCGAAGGGGATACGGAAGTGATCGAAGTCGCACTCCCACTTCTCGTGACGGCACAACAAGGGTTGAACGAGCCACGTTACCCGAGCTTGCCAGGAATCATGAAGGCGAAGAAGAAACCGCTCGAAGAACTCGAACTCATGGACATCGATCTCGATGAAGATAAAATCGAAGCGAAAATCGAGACGATTGAACGATTCTTGCCAGAAGAGAAGAAAGCGGGCCGTATCCTTGAAGGCGACATGTCGACACAAGTGAGCGAACTCGTACAACTTCTTCGCACGGAAGCGAAAGTCATTTAAGGGGGAGATCATAGATGAAAGCTTTAGTACTCGCAGAAGCGCGTGAAGGCGCGTTACGTAACGTATCATTCGAAGCCATCGCTGCGGCGAAGCAATTGACAGACGATGTGACGGCAGTCGTGATTGGGGATCACGTGCAATCACTCGCACAAGAACTCGGGGAGTATGGTGCAAGCCGCGTCCTCGTCGTCGAAGATGATCGCCTCAAGCATTATACGCCTGACGGCTACGGTCAAGTGCTCCGCCAGTTGATCGAGCAAGAAAATCCGGAAATGATTGTCCTCGGACACACGGCTCTCGGGAAAGATATCGCACCGAAACTTGCAGCACGTCTTGATGCCGGACTCATCAGTGACGTTGTCTCTATCGAAGGAACAGGACGCGACGCAGAGTTCGTTCGCCCAATCTACTCAGGGAAGGCGTTCGAGAAAGTGAAGTTCAAAGATTCCGTCATGTTCTTCACAATCCGTCCAAACAACATCGACGCACTTGCACGTCAAGCGGGCGCGAGCGTCTCTGTTGAAACGCCGGCGGTCGAATTGAAAGACCTCGCGATGATCGTCAAAGAAGTCGTGCGTAAGGCGACTGGGAAAGTGGATTTGGCGGAAGCGAAAGTCATCGTCGCAGGTGGACGTGGCGTGAAGAGCGAAGATGGATTCAAACCGCTTGAAGAGTTGGCTGAGCTTCTCGGAGGAGCAGTCGGTGCTTCACGTGGAGCATGTGACGCTGACTACTGCGATTACGCCCTTCAAATCGGGCAGACGGGTAAAGTCGTCACACCAGACCTCTACATCGCATGTGGAATCTCAGGAGCGATTCAGCACTTGGCTGGAATGAGTAACGCGAAAGTCATCGTCGCCATCAACAAGGACCCAGAAGCAAACATCTTCAGCGTGGCAGACTATGGCATCGTCGGCGACTTGTTCGATGTCGTCCCGATGTTGACAGAAGAGTTCCGTAAGCACCTCGTCAATAGCTAATAAGCAAAACGTTTTGGGGTTGTTACCCTCCGTGGTATACTCTGAACATGAATTGCATGAGAGTTCTCTATCAGGACTCTCTCATCTTATTGGGGAGGTTTTTACAAATGGCTATTAAACATGCAACGACTCAATCGTTTGAACAAGATGTAAAAGAGGGCGTTGTCCTCGTAGATTTCTGGGCAACTTGGTGTGGACCATGTCGCATGATCGCGCCAGTTCTTGAAGAACTCGATCAAGAAATGGGTGACCAAGTCCAAATCGTGAAACTCGATGTCGACGAAAACCCTGAAGTCGCAGGTGCTTTCCAAATCCAAAGTATCCCGACACTCATGATGTTCAAGGATGGCGAGCCTGTTTCGAAAACAATGGGCTTCCAACCAAAAGAAGCATTGAAAGAGTTTATCGCGACAGCACAATAATTGCGTAGCAGCCGATTGAGATCGGCTGCTTTTTTGTTTTACTGAGTAGAAAAGAAGGAAAAGGACAGGCAAGTAGGGAATAGGATGAGTTATTCCACGCACCCTCAATCCGGTCATATTCCGATACATAACGTCTGATTTCAAATTTTTTTTGAAGAAATTCCGTCGGCTTCCTTCATATTTAACAGATTCGAAATTTTGACGGGGGAGCGCTTGAACTGGAAGCTTTTATCATGGAAACAGACTGAAAATTTACGCTATACTCATGAGGAAGACATGATGGAGTCAAGTGACCTTACTTTACGGCTCAATCTATTGTACGACTCTGTTCGAAGGAGGAATTTTCTTGTCGCTGTTACATTTAGCTATTTTGTTGCCGCTTCTTGCGGCACCATTCATCCCACTTTTGTTCCGGGGGATGAAACAAATTCATACAGGCTGGTTCGTCTTGATCGTTCCGGTCGTGCTCGTCACCTACTTCGCCGGATTCATTCCGATCACGAGTGCAGGGGACGTCGTGACAGAGACGATTGCGTGGATGCCATCCCTCGGGATTAACTTCACGGCATACGTCGATGGACTCAGTCTCTTGTTCGCCCTTCTCATCACGGGAATCGGCGCACTGGTCGTCCTTTATTCGATTTACTATTTGAATAAGGACAAAGAGTCGCTCGGGCATTTTTACGTGTATCTCTTGATGTTCATGAGTGCGATGCTCGGGGTCGTTCTCTCGGATAACATGATTGTTATGTATATGTTCTGGGAGCTCACATCGATTTCATCATTCCTGTTGATTGGATATTGGTATGAGAAAGAACGTTCCCGCTATGGGGCGCAGAAGTCGATGCTTCTCACCGTGTTCGGCGGATTGTCGATGCTCGGAGGGATCGTCTTACTCGAATCGATGGTCGGCTCGTACAGCATTCGCGATATGGTCGCGAACTCGGGCGTCATCGCCGAGAGTCCGTTCTTCCTCGTCGCGATGATTCTCATCTTGCTCGGGGCGTTCACGAAGTCAGCGCAGTTCCCGTTCCACATCTGGTTGCCTGACGCGATGGAAGCACCGACTCCGGTCAGTGCGTACCTCCACTCAGCAACGATGGTCAAGGCGGGTCTCTACCTTGTGGCCCGCATGAGCCCGGTGTTCCAAGAATCATCCGTCTGGCTATGGACGATTGCCGGAGTCGGGATGTTCACGATGTTCTGGGGTTCATTCAATGCCGTGAAGCAGACCGACCTGAAGGGAATCCTAGCGTTCTCGACCGTCAGTCAGCTCGGGTTGATCATGTCACTCCTTGGACTCGGAGCGGCGGCGCTCCACTATGACGGCATGGATGACAACATCTTTATGGTCGCGACGATTGCGGCGATCTTCCATTTGATCAACCACGCGACGTTCAAAGGCTCGCTCTTCATGATGGTCGGGATTGTCGACCATGAGACGGGCACACGTGACATTCGTAAACTCGGTGGTCTGATGACCGTCATGCCGATTTCATTCACGGTCGCCGTCATCGGTTCGTTATCGATGGCTGGTCTTCCGCCATTTAACGGATTCTTGAGTAAAGAGATGTTCTTGAAGGCGACGACGAAAGTCTTCTCGGCAGACTTCTTCGCGCTCGATACGATTGGGATTCTACTCCCGATCATCGCCTTCGTCGGAAGTGTGTTCACGTTCATCTACAGCATCATGCTGTTCACGCGGACGTTCATGGGCAAGGCGAAGTTCGATCAATTGCCGAAACAACCGCATGAGGCACCGATCGGCATGTTAATTTCGCCGGTCATCCTCGCGATTCTCGTTGTCGGTCTCGGGTTCTTCCCGAACGTGTTGTCGAACTCGCTCATCAAGCCAGCCGTCGAGTCGATCTATCCGACACTCGTCGCGCAAGGGCAAGATGTTAAAGTAGATATTTACTTCTGGCACGGTTTGACGCCTGAACTATATATGACAATCGGGGTGATCCTTCTCGGTTCATTGCTGTTCTGGCAAATGGGTAAATGGATGGGCATCTACAACCGCATCCCACATCGTTTGACGCTCAACGGGATGTACGATGGTACGCTCGTATGGTCGAACAAGGCGGCATATCGCTTTAAAGACAACTACATGACTGGTTTCATCCGGTCGTACTTGATCTATATTTTCGTCTTCCTTTCAGGTATGATGCTCTTCAGCATTTGGTGGTTCGACATGTACCGCTTCTCGTTTGAGAACCTGGCTGAGATTGCACCTTATGAATATGTGCTCGGAGCTGTCGTCATGCTAGCGGCGCTCGCGATTCTCTTCATGAAGTCGCGTCTCCCGTCTATTATCCTACTTGGGGTCGTTGGATACGGCGTGGCACTGTTCTTCGTCTTCTTCGGTGCACCGGACTTGGCGCTCACGCAGCTCGTCATCGAGACGGTCTCGGTCGCATTGTTCTTGCTCGTCTTCTATCACATGCCGGACATCAGCAAGAAGGAAGTACGGATGCGTTTCAAAGTCGGGAATGCCATCGTGGCTGTTCTCGTCGGGACGACCGTGACGCTTCTCAGCTTCATGGCGCTCACAAACAAATCGCTCACTTCGATCTCAGAGTATTACAAAGAGAACGTGTATGAGCTTGCAGCAGGTAAAAACATGGTTAACGTCGTTCTCGTCGACTTCCGTGGATTTGATACCTTGTTTGAAATCGTGGTTCTCGGGATTGCGGCTTTCGGGATTTACACGATGATTAAATTTAGAACAACACGACGTACGAAAGGAGAAGGTGAACATGAAGCAAAACAGCAGACGCGTCAATGACGTCATTTTGCAGACGGCCGCGATTATCATTTTCTTCATCATTGTCATCTTCTCCATCGACTTGTTCTTTGCCGGTCACTATTCACCAGGTGGAGGATTCATCGGTGGATTGATGACATCCGCGGCACTCGTCTTACTGTTGCTCGCATTTGATTCGAAAACGCTCGCGAACGTGCTCCCTATTGACTACCGTCTCATGACGGCGACCGGATTACTGATTGCCCTTGCGACAGGTCTTCACTCGGTTTTCTTGGGTCGTCCGTTCTTGACGCACGCATACGGGAAGTTTGACTTACCACTTCTCGGTGAACAGACCCTTCACACGGCGATTGCGTTCGACTTAGGGGTTTACCTTGTAGTCATCGGAATCACGTTGACGATTATACAAACGATTGGAGAGAGTGAATAATGGAAATCTTCGTTAGCATCATCATCGGTGTCCTGACGATGTGTGCCGTCTATCTTGTTCTCTCAAGAAGTTTGTTACGCATCATCATCGGCACTGCCTTGTTCAGTCACGCGGCACACCTTCTCGTCTTGACGACGGCAGGTTTGAAGACAGGGGCTGCCCCTGTTCTCGTCGACGGTGTGACGGAATTCACAGACCCGTTACCGCAAGCGCTCGTCTTGACGGCAATCGTCATCAGTTTCGGGGTGACGGCGTTCTTCCTCGTACTTGCCTACCGCACGTATCAGGAGCTCAGCACGGACAATATGGAAGAAATGAAAGGAACAGAATCGTATGATTAACTTACCGGTCTTTCCAATCGTCATTCCTGCGCTTGCGGCCATCCTTATGATGTTTATGCCAAAACGGGTCCAGCTGCAGCGCGCAATGGCTCTTGGAGCTTTAGTTATTACGGCGATCGTGTCACTCTTTCTCGTGCATACGGTCTCCACGGAGGGAATTCAAACCCTCAACCTCGGGAACTGGCAAGCACCGTTCGGCATCACGCTCGTATCGGATATGTTGTCAGCCCTACTCGTGACGACGTCGACTCTCCTCACGCTCTTCATCGTGTGGTTCGCCGTCCATTATTTCTCTGACTCATATGAAGGAAACTACTTGTACATCTCGATGCTCTTCTTGCTCGTCGGGGTGAACGGTGCCTTCACGACAGGTGATATCTTCAACTTGTTCGTCTTCTTTGAGGTCTTCTTGATGTCCTCATACGTATTGATTGTACTCGGTGGACGTGGCGTCCAGTTACGTGAGTCAATCAAATACTTGCTCGTGAACATCATTGCCTCGGCGCTCTTCGTCATGTCGGTCGCCTTGCTTTACGGTGTCACAGGTACACTCAACATAGCGGACTTGGCGATGAAGATCCCGCTTGTCGATAACCCGGACGTCATCACCGTCATCGGTGTGCTATTCGTCATCGTCTTCGGGATGAAAGGGGCACTCGTCCCACTTCACTACTGGCTCCCTGGAGCGTACGTGGTCGCACCGACCCCGATTCTCGCCATGTTCGGGGCTCTCTTGACGAAAGTCGGGGTGTACTCGATCTTGCGGACGTACACGCTACTCTTTGATGGGAACGGTGAGTTTTTACAGACGTTCCTCATGGTGCTCGCTGTCCTCACCATCTTCATCGGGATGACAGGGGCCATCGCCTATAACGACGTGAAGTTGATCATCATCTACAACATCATGATCGCAGTCGGGGTCATCTTATACGGGATTTCGGTCAACACGCAGACGTCCCTTGAAGGGTCACTCTACTACTTGATTCACGATATGATCATCAAGGCCGTTCTCTTCATGCTCGTCGGGATGATGATCGGAATCACCAAATCCGGTCAACTCCGTGATATGGGTGGACTCATCACTCGCTTCCCGTTGTTCGGATGGACGTTCTTCGTCGCAGCGCTCTCGCTCGCTGGGATTCCACCACTCAGTGGATTCTTCGGGAAATTGTTGATCGTCTCAGGTGGGATGGACGAAGGCGAGCTGTTCGGACCACTTCTCGTCCTCTTGTCGAGTCTCTTCGTCCTCTATTCGGTCATGAAGATTTTCTTGAACGGGTTCTGGGGCGAGGCGAAGCGCGAGTATGATGGACCGCTCGTACCGTATACGAAGCGTTTGATTGTACCGGTCTTCTTGTTGCTCATCATCGCGGTCGCATACGGATTTGGGGCAGAAGCCATCCATCCGTATATCACGCAAGCGATTGAGCCGCTCGTCAATCCAGAAATCTATATCGATGCCGTGATAAAGGAGTGAATGACAGATGGCTTATCAACTATTGATTAACTTTTTCTTGGCGTTCATCTGGATGTTCCTCACGGGATCGTTCACAACGAGCGGATTCTTCGTCGGGTATCTACTTGGCTTACTCATCTTGTTCATGATGCGCCGATTCTTTAAATCTAGTGGGGGCGGCTTTTACTTCACACGCGTCTGGCGTCTGTTTAAACTGCTTCTCATCTTCATCCGTGAATTGTTCCTCGCGAACTTTGAGGTACTGCGTCTCGTCCTTAGTCCGAAGTTGAAAATCCAACCAGGGATTTTCCGCTATGAGACGTCGCTCGACAAAGGATGGAAAGTCAGCTTGCTCTCGATGCTGATCACGCTCACACCAGGGACGCTCGTCGTTCAGGTGTCAAAAGACAATTCCGTGCTCTATATCCACGCACTCCACATGCCGGATAAAGAAGCGCTACAAAAAGACATTTATGATAACTTTGAATCAAGCATTAAGGAGGCGACAGAGTGATGGATTTACTAGACATTCTCATCTACATCTCGCTCGCCATTCTCTTGCTTGCGATGTTGATGATGTTGTATCGTGTCGTCAAAGGACCGACGACGGCAGACCGAGTCATCGCGCTCGACTCCATCGGGATCGCGCTTATCTCGGTCGTTGCGTTACTATCGATTCTGCTCGATACGACTTTGTATTTTGAAGTCATCTTGCTACTCAGTATTTTGGCCTTCATCGGAACGGTGGCGTTCTCGAAATTCTTAGAGAGGGGAGAGATTATCCAACATGACCGCGACAATGATCTTTGATCTCATTACCGGCATCTTCACGATCATCGGCGTCTTCTTCACGGTCGTCGCCGCGATCGGTCTCATCCGTCTCCCAGATATTTATTCGAGAACACACGCTGCCTCAAAGAGTGCGACACTCGGTGTCATGTTCGTCCTCTTTGCAGCCGTCCTTCACGTATATGTCGATGAACGGGTGTTTGATGCAAGACTCTTGCTCGGTCTCTTCTTCGTCCTCTTGACAGCTCCTGTTGGGGGTCACCTTATCTCGCGTGCGGCGCACGCGAAAGGTGTTCCACTTTGGGAGAAGTCGTTACAAGACGCGCTGAAAGAAGACAAGGACAAAGGAATCGAATAAGAAAAAGACGGGATTTGCCAAGAGGCAAGTCCCGTCTTTTGTTTAAATGAGATAGCTCAAGTCGGAGGCGGCGGTCGGATAGGCGACTTCTAAGTGCTTCACGTGTTGATGCGACAGTTTGTTCTGTATAATGAAAGAGAACAGATTGATGAGTTCAGGGGCGTGGTGACCAATCAAATGAGCCCCGATGACGTGCCCTTCTGCACTCAGTAACACTTTTGAATAGGCGGTTGCGTCGTTGATTCGTGAATAGGTGAGGAAGTGCGACATGTCCGTTTCTTTCACGTCGAAGTCAATGCCCTCAGCTTCCGCTTCCTCGACCGTAAGACCGACTTTGGCAATCGGTGGTGTCGCATAGACGATGGTCGGGGCCGGACGTTCAGGGAGTGACCTTGTATTCCCGTGAAGCATATTGAGTGCGGCGAGGCGCCCTTCCTGACCGGCGAATGGAGTGAGTGCAGGATTGGGACTTTTGGCGACGTCGCCCGCGGCGTATATATTCGGGTTACTTGTTTGCAGATGCTCGTTCACATGTACACCGTGATGATCAGCTGTGACACCTGCCGCTTCAAGCCGAAGTCGCTCGATGCTTGGAATTCGTCCTGTAGCGTTAAGGACAACTCCTTCTAGGGTAGAGTCATCTGATAACGTTAAGACGTTGCCATCGATTTGTATTGGCTCGACGTCATGTCGGACGGTGATGCCGATTCGCTTCGATTCTTCGATGAGCCGGTGGACGACGTTCGGGTCGAATGCCTTCAACGCATGTGAACGAATGAGGAGTGTCACGTCGCTTCCGAATCGTCGGAAGATATGGGCGAATTCAAAGGCGATATAGCCTCCCCCCACGATATGAATCGATTCAGGCAACGCGTCGAGGTCGAACACATCATCGCTAGTGATCGCCAGTTCGCCACCTGGGATATCGAGAGGGCGGGGCGTTTGACCCGTAGCGATTAAAAATTGATTGGCAGAGAGCTCGTGACCATCGATGACGATTGAATCCTCATCGATAAAGTGAGGCTCTCCCTGATATAAGTCTATGTTCATCTCATCCCAATGCTGTTTTTTGGATGTTGGGATAGAGAGGCGGTACTCATCAATCCGCTTTTTAAAGGACGACCAATCCAGTGACAGGCTTCCTTCGACGCCAAGCTCACGCATACGTTCCGTTCGGGCAAGGAGTTCTGCTCCTTCGGCAAGCATCTTCTTCGGGTCACATCCGCGTTGAGGACATGTTCCCCCGAACGTCCAATTCTCAATGATGGCGATCTCTTTACCGGCTTCGCGTAAAATGGAAGCGGCTTGACCCGCTGCGGAGCCGCTACCGACAATGATGACGTCGTATCGTTTCATAATATAAAATCCTCCTCTGACGAGATATCACACTCTTTTTCCCGTCCAGGAGGAAGCTAAACTGAGGTGAATGGAATTGAGTCATACCGACCACATTAAACATAAATTAGCGCTGCTCCCGGATGAGCCGGGTTGTTATCTGCATAAAAACGAATATGGTGAGGTCATCTATGTAGGGAAGGCAAAAAACCTCAAGAATCGGGTCCGTTCTTACTTCACGGGCGCACACGACATCAAGACGATGCGCCTCGTCGCAGAGATTCGTGACTTCGAGTACATCGTGACGGCGAGCGAACTCGAGGCGTTATTACTTGAAATGACGCTCATTAAAAAGCACGACCCGAAGTACAATATTCGCCTCAAAGACGACAAAACATATCCGTACATCAAAATTACGAACGAACCGTATCCGCGTCTATTGACGACACGGAAATTGAAAAAAGACGGCGGACATTACTTTGGACCGTATCCGAACGCCTATGCGGCGAACGAGACGAAACGTCTGCTTGATAAACTCTACCCGCTCCGTAAATGTCAGCCGATGCCGAAAAAGCTCTGTTTGTATTATCACATTGGGCAATGTCTGGGACCTTGTGAGCTCGCAGTCGATACGGATTCGCAAAAAGAGATTGTCAACGAGATTCGCCGCTTCTTGAATGGTGAGACGAGTGAGACGCTCGCGAAGCTGAATGTCGAGATGGGACGTGCCGCTGAGGACATGCAGTTCGAGCGAGCGGCTGAACTGCGCGACCAGATTCGAGCGGTCGAATCGATCATGAATAAACAGAATATGATTACGGCCGACCCGACGGCACGAGACGTCTTCGGTTATACGCTTGACCGTGGCTGGATGTGTGTCCAAGTGTTCTACATGCGAGGCGGCAAGATGATCGAGCGAGATGTCTCTCTCTTCCCGATGCACGGAGAGCCTTCGGAAGAACTCGAAAGTTTCATCGTTCAGTTCTATGAACAAAACGTCGTGCCGAAAGAGATTCTCGTACCCGAGACGGTCCGGCTCGATTTACTGAATGACGCCATCGGAACGAAAGTGATGCAGCCGAAACGAGGGGCGAAGAAACAGCTGCTTGATTTGGCGACGAAGAATGCGACAATCGCCTTGAACGAGAAGTTCGAGTTGCTCGCCCGAGATGAAGAACGGACATTGCTTGCGATGCGTGAACTTGGTGAAGCGATCGGGATTCCCAACTTGTCACGTGTCGACATCATCGACAACGCCAACATTCAGGGCGCGGACGCCGTGTCGGCACTCGTCGTCTTTGAAGACGGGAAGCCGCTCAAGAAAGAATATCGGAAATATAAGATTCGTACCGTCCAAGGACCGGACGATTACGAGACGATGCGTGAAGTCGTCCGTCGACGATTCCGCCGTCTCTTGACGGAAGACAAACGATTACCCGATCTCCTACTGATTGATGGGGGGATTGGGCAATTGAATGCGGCGCTCGACGTCATTCAAAATGAGTTCGGGCTCGACTTGCCGGTCGGCTCGCTCAAAAAAGATGACCGACATCGGACGAGCCAACTGTTGTTCGGAGAAGGTGGGGGCGTTGTCGAGCTCCATCCACGATCGAGCGCCTTTTATCTGTTGCAGCGGATGCAAGATGAGGTCCACCGTTTCGCCATCACGTTCCACCGCAGCCTACGGACGAAGAAGATGACGAAGTCGATACTCGATGAGATTCCGGGTGTCGGTCCGAAGCGTCGTCAACAGCTCATCCGCCATTTCGGGTCGATGAAACAGATTCGTCTGGCATCACTCGAACAATTGAAGGAAGCGGGGTTGCCGGAAAAATTAGCGGAGACCGTGCTTCAATACGTGCATGAGGAGACGGATGAATGAGACAGATTACGACAGACGTGGAGAATACAATCGCTTCATTCGTGAGAGCGATTGATGAATTTCTACCAACCGTTCAGCATATATATATTCATGGATCATTAGCGATGGGTGGTTTTCATCCGAAACGAAGTGATGTAGATTTGTTGCTCGTCGTATCAAACGCATTGACTCGGGAGGAACGACAAAAACTCATCGACTGCTGTCTCTCGTACTCCAACGAACCATATCCGCTCGAACTGAGCATCATGACGATGGCGCAGCTAAAAGATTGGTATCATCCAAGTCCTTTCGAGTTTCACTATAGTGAAGGGTGGCGTTCACGTTTTGAAGAAGCTAGTAGGGAAGAAAGAACCGAATTGCAACAAGGATTCACCGATCCTGATTTGGCGGCTCACGTCCAAGTGATTTTAGAGCGTGGTATCACATGGCGAGGGCAACCACTTCATAAACTCCTTTCTGGATTCGATTCAGCTCATTTTTCTGATGCGATTCGAGCGGATGCGCTCGATTCTCTTGACTCGATTGAAGAACAGACGGTGTATAGCGTATTGAACTTGATACGTGGCCTGGCCTATGAACAAGAACGTGTTCTGCTCTCAAAACAAGAAGCACTCCATTGGTTAGTGAATAACGGACATTTTCCAGGAAATATTGTCGAAGTTGTTCGTAAGGCGACTCGGAGCTATGAAGGGGGAAGTGTGACGTTTCATCGACAAGAACTCAATGAATTCCGTCGCTACATGTGTCAACAACTTCAGCGGAAACAAAAATAAGAGTCGATGCGTTGGCATCGACTCTTATTTGTAGTCGTCTTTTCGGTCTAGTTGGACGGTGATTTGGACAGCTTTTCGGGTTGGATCGGCGTAACCTTCCGCGACGCACTGGAAACGACCAGCAATCTGTTCGGCTAAAAATCCAGCTTCAAGCTGATAATAACCTGTCGCTTTGGTCTGAGTCGCAGGTGGTGGGATCAATTCATAAGTAAACTTGCTCCCACGTTCCTTCTTGATTGTCAACTCTCCCCAACCTGCCTCTGCGAAGAAAGCAGTCAGTTCATCGTCGGACATCGTCGGGAACTTACGGGCGACCCGTTTTCCTGACCAATAGATGACTTGGGCGTAATCTTCGCCAAGCAAATCCGTCAACACATAGTCGCGAAGCAGTTCAATCGCGAAAGTTGGTTGGCTCATCGTTTCCATTCTATCCCATCACTCCAATCTCTCTATATCATTATAACGACCAATTGGAATTTGGTCATCCTGTAATTTTGAAAAGAATGTGGCACAAATCGGCTAGGTTGTCTTGTCATACAATTTTCACAAGAGTAGAATAGGAGACAGAAAGCTATATCTGCATTTGAAAACGCTTTTATTGACAATACGAGCCAATGCTCGTGAAAAGGGGGAACTAGAATGGCAGCGCATCGTGACTATTTCAGTCGTAAAGTCCATTCGCTACTTGGGGTCATTCCAATCGGTTTGTTTTTGATCGTCCATTTATCGGTCAACTACTACATCGTCGATGGGGTGGAGTCATTCAACAAAGCAGCAAAATTCATGGAGAACTTACCGTATTTGTACTTCCTTGAAGTGACAATTATCGCATTGCCGATGATTTTCCACGGGGTGTACGGCGTGTACTACGCGTTTCTCGGGTCAATCAACTCGAACCGCTATTCATACGCGCGCAACTGGTTGTATCTCTTCCAACGCTTCACAGGAGTTTTCCTCGTGATCTTCATCGCTTGGCACGTTTGGGAAACGCGTCTTGCGAAATTGCGCGGGGTAGAAGTCAATGCGGAGATGATGCAAAACATCGTCGACAACCCGCTCATGTTGATCTTCTACATAGTCGGAATCCTTTCGGCTACGTTCCACTTCGCGAACGGTCTTTGGTCGTTCTCGATCACGTGGGGTATCACACAGTCACCTCGTTCGCAACGTCTCATGAGCTACGTATCAGGTGTCGTGTTCTTGGCACTATCTTTTGTCGGCATCCGTTCGATTTTGACGTTTGCAGGCATCTTGTAATTAGGGGGAATTTTACATGGCAAATCAAAGTTTGATCGTCATCGGTGGCGGTCTAGCTGGACTCATGGCGACAATCAAGTCGGCAGAGATGGGTGTTCCGGTAAAACTATTCTCGCTTGTACCGGTCAAGCGTTCACATTCAGTTTGTGCCCAAGGTGGGATTAACGGGGCCGTCAACACGAAAGGGGAAGGTGACTCTCCTTGGCAACACTTTGACGACACGGTCTACGGAGGCGACTTCCTCGCCAACCAACCGCCTGTCCAAAAGATGGCGGAGAATGCTCCGAAAATCATTCACATGTTCGACCGGATGGGCGTTATGTTCAACCGTACGCCAGAAGGTCTCTTAGACTTCCGTCGTTTCGGTGGAACGCTTCACCACCGTACGGCATACGCCGGAGCGACGACAGGACAGCAACTTCTTTATGCACTCGATGAGCAGGTTCGTCGTTACGAAGCGCAAGGTCTCGTCGAGAAGTATGAGGGCTGGGAGTTCCTTCGTGCGGTCATCGACGAAGAAGGCATCTGCCGCGGTGCGGTATGTCAAGATTTGCGCTCGATGGAAATTAAAGCGTTCCCATCGGACGCGGTCATCTTGGCGACAGGTGGCCCAGGGGTCATCTTCGGTAAGTCGACAAACTCGGTCATCAACACAGGACAAGCAGCGGCAGCGGTTTATCGCCAAGGCGCGGTTTACGCGAACGGGGAGTTCATCCAGATTCACCCGACGGCGATTCCAGGGGATGACAAACTTCGTCTCATGAGTGAATCGGCTCGTGGGGAAGGTGGACGTGTCTGGACATACAAAGACGGGAAGCCGTGGTACTTCCTCGAAGAGAAGTATCCAGCATACGGAAACCTCGTACCGCGTGACATCGCGACACGTGAGATCTTCGATGTATGTGTCAACCAAAAACTCGGCGTCAACGGCGAGAACATGGTCTACCTCGACTTGTCTCACAAAGACTCGAAAGAACTTGACATCAAACTTGGTGGAATCCTTGAAATCTACGAGAAATTCGTAGGCGACGACCCGCGTAAAGTACCGATGAAAATCTTCCCGGCAGTCCACTATTCGATGGGCGGACTATGGGTCGACTACGATCAGATGACGAACATTCCAGGACTCTTCGCAGCCGGTGAATGTGACTACTCGATGCACGGTGCGAACCGTCTAGGTGCGAACTCTCTTCTTTCAGCCGTTCATGGCGGAATGGAAGCAGGGCCTGCGGCAGTCAACTACATGCGTGGTCTCGATCAAGCGACAGAAAGTGTTTCAGAAGCGCTCTTCAACTTCAATGAACGTGAAGAAATCGAGCGATTCAACAACATCCTTGCGATGGATGGAACAGAGAATGCTTATCAAATCCACCGTGAACTCGGTGAACTCATGACGGACAACGTCACAGTTGTTCGCTACAATGACAAACTTGAAGCGACCGACAAGAAAATCCAAGAATTGCGTGAACGTTTCCATAAGATCTCAGCTACGGATACGGCACGTTGGAGCAACCAAGGGGCATCGTTCATTCGACAACTCGACCACATGCTCGACCTCGCACGCGTCATCACACTTGGCGCACTCATGCGAGACGAGAGCCGTGGGGCCCATTACAAACCGGAGTTCCCGGAACGTAATGATGAGCAGTTCATGAAGACGACGATGGCACGTTACAAAGATGGGGAAGTCGATATCTCGTATGAAGACATCGATGTTTCGTTAATCCCGCCACGTAAACGGGATTACTCGAAGAAAGGGGCGAAGACGAAATGACGACGCCAATGCAATCTGAACAAAAAGACATCCGCTTCATTATCGAACGCCAAGATGGACCGGATCAAGCGACGTATACGGAAGAATTCACGGTACCATACCGTCCAAACATGAACGTCATCTCGGCATTGATGGAAATCCGCCGTAACCCGGTCAATGCGAACGGGGACAAGACGACACCGATCAACTGGGACATGAACTGTCTTGAAGAAGTATGTGGTGCCTGTTCGATGATTATCAACGGGAAGCCGCGCCAGTCGTGTACGGCACTCGTCGATAAACTCGAGCAACCGATTCGTCTTGCACCGATGAAGACGTTCCCGGTCATCCGTGACCTTCAAGTCGACCGTCAACGCATGTTCGACGCGTTGAAAAAAGTGAAGGCATGGGTCCCAATCGACGGCACATACGACCTCGGTCCAGGACCGCGTATGCCGGAGAACAAACGTCAATGGGCGTACGAACTATCGAAATGTATGACGTGTGGTGTTTGTCTTGAAGCGTGTCCGAACGTAAACGACAAATCGGACTTCATCGGTCCAGCGGCGATTTCGCAAGTCCGACTCTTCAACTCACATCCAACAGGTGCCTTCCATGCGGAAGACCGCCTCGAGGCACTCATGGAAGACGGCGGCATCATGCAGTGCGGAAACGCACAAAACTGTGTCGAAGTTTGTCCGAAGGGCATCCCGCTCACGACGTCGATCGCTTCGATGAACCGTCAAACGACGCTTCACTCGTTCAAACAGTTCTTCGGTAGTGACAAAGGTCGCACCGGTTCTGCGGTCGAGGCGTAAGCGAGCCGATGACCAAGTACTTTCGAGAGCCAGGTTGGGAAACACGTGTCAAAAGAGGGATCGCGCTCGATGTGAAAGTCCGCTTTTCGGAGTGCGACCCGTATGGTCACATGAACAACACAATTCCGTTCATCTATTTCGAAGATGCCCGGATCGAGTTGTTAGAGGCGACAGGATTCTCCTTGAAGGACGGATTCGTCGTCGTCGCCGATGCGCAATGTGACTATGTTCGACAAGTCATGCCACGTCAACAGCTGACTGTGCATGCCAATATCTTGACGGTCGGAAACACTTCATGTGATATTCATTACGGGGCATATGACGGAGAGCAACTCCTCTTCGCCGGACGGACAAGCCTCGTTCATTTAACGAAGGAAGGCCGTCCTACGGAATGGACTCCGGAATATAAAAACCGCTTGCAGAATTTTTGCGAATCCGCTATCATTTGATAATGAGTTCACAAACAAAAAATATTCTGCTGGTTCGCCTGTAGAATTGAATTTTGAAGGGAGACCATCATCTCATGGAAAAAACGTTCACAGTCGTTGCTGATTCAGGAATTCACGCTCGTCCAGCTACTCAGTTAGTTAACACAGCTTCTAAGTTCCAATCAGACATCAACCTCGAGTACAATGGTAAAACAGTTAACTTGAAGTCGATCATGGGTGTACTTTCACTCGGTATCGCAAAAGATTCTACAATCAAGATCACTGCTGAAGGTGAAGATGCAGAAGAAGCGATCAACACGCTTTCTGACATGCTCACTAGCGAAGGTCTTGCTCAGTAATTCGGGTAAGGGACGAGGCGCCAATGGCGACCTCGTCTTTTTTTGTCATGGGAACGTTTCTTTTTCCGTCCGAGATTTTTTGGTAAGATAGGTGAGAATGGAAGTGATGCAAATGAAACGAGCGATTGGAGTCCTCGATTCAGGAGTCGGTGGGTTGACGGTAGTCAAAGAATTGATGCGCCAACTCCCTAAAGAAGAAATCGTCTATATCGGAGATACAGAACGCTGTCCGTACGGGCCGCGTCCGCACGATGAGATTGAAGCATATACATGGGAATTGATTGAATTTTTATTGAAGAAAGACGTCAAGATGATTGTCATCGCCTGTAATACGGCGACAGCGGTCGTATTGAAGGAGGCACGCAAACGTCTCGACATCCCGGTCATCGGTGTCATCGACCCGGGTGCCCGCGCGGCTGTCAAAGGAACGCGCAACAAGCATATTGGTGTCATTGGTACGAAGATGACGATTGAAAGCGGTTCATATGAGAAGGCGTTACGTCACGTAGCAGGTGAGGTCGATGTGTATTCACTCGCGTGCCCACCGTTCGTCCCGCTCGTAGAGGCTGGAGAAGTGTCTGGAGAGCGCGTGCGACAAGTGGTGGAGGAGACGCTTCGTCCACTTCAACCATCCGAGATGGATACGTTGATTCTCGGTTGTACGCATTACCCACTACTTGCTCCGGTCATTCAAGATGTGGTCGGACCGGACGTCCACCTCATCTCATCAGGTGACGAGACGGCACTTGAAGTGGCAGCGATGCTCGATTATCAGGAACTTGAAAACGGGTTGGATGCAGTCCCGGCACATTCCTTCTATGCGACGGGTGACATCGAACTATTTGACCGACTCGCGAGCGAATGGCTCGGACGTCCGGTTCATGCGGAGAAAGTCGAGGTGACCGGCATTGCGTGATGCGAGACGATTTGATGAACTGCGCGCAGTCGAGATTGTGCCGCACGTGAACAAACATGCGGAAGGGTCCGTTTTAATTTCAATCGGCGATACGAAAGTCATCTGTACCGCAACTGTGGAAGAGCGCGTACCAAATTTCCTTCGTGGAAAGAAACAAGGTTGGATCAATGCAGAATATGCGATGCTACCACGGGCGACGGGAGACCGTACTGTCCGAGAAGCGGTACGCGGAAAACAGTCGGGACGAACGATGGAAATTCAGCGTCTGATTGGTCGGTCGCTCCGCTCGGTCGTGGACTTAGAACGTCTCGGCGAACGAACGATTTGGATCGACTGTGACGTCATTCAAGCGGATGGCGGGACTCGGACGGCTTCCATCACAGGTGGCTTTTGCGCGCTCGTGTTGGCCGTCGACCGCTTGATTCGCCAAGGGAAACTTGAAGATACACCGATTAAAGAAGGTGTGGCCGCAATTTCGGTCGGGCGAACGGACGAGCTTGTCTTAGACTTGGATTACCTAGAAGACGCTGCGGCAGAGGTCGATATGAATGTCGTCATGACGGCAAGCGGTCGATTCGTCGAAGTACAAGGTACAGGGGAAGAGGCGACGTTCACGCTACAAGAGATGAACGAGATGCTCGCGCTCGCGCAACACGGCATCGAATCATTATTCAAGACGGCGGAAGCGGCACTCGGTGCTTCTTGGTGGTACGTCGGAGAACGTTCGGAGGAGACATTATGAAGTTGATCATTGCGACACACAATCCTGGAAAAGTGAAAGAACTCGAAGGAATGCTGACGCCGCTCGGGTTCGAGGTCGAATCACTACTCGACTATCCGGATGCACCAGAGACGGAAGAGACCGGCACGACGTTTGAAGAGAACGCGGCGTTAAAAGCGACCGAGGCGGCAGCTTATTTTGGACATGCCGTTCTGGCGGACGACTCCGGTCTTGAAGTCGACGCACTTGACGGGGCACCGGGAGTATATTCAGCCCGCTTTGCAGGTCCAGAAAAGTCAGACGAGGCAAACAATGCGCTTCTTCTTGAAAAATTGAACGGAGAAACGAATCGTACGGCGCGTTTCGTCTGTGCGCTCTGTCTTGCGAAACCGAGCGGAGAGACGTTGACCGTTCGTGGAACGATCGAAGGGACAATCGGTTATTCCCCACAAGGCGAAAATGGCTTCGGATACGATCCACTCTTTATCGTCCCATCGCTTCATAAGACAGCGGCAGAGTTGGAGCGTGACGAGAAGGCGGTCGTCAGCCACCGTGGACAGGCACTACGAAAACTGGAGGCAGAAATCATACCATTCATGAAAGGATGAAGCTTATGCGTTTTCTAATAGTGAGTGATAGTCATGGTTTGACCGAAGAGTTGACGACGATTTTTGAAAGGCACGAGGCGGAAATTGATGACGCCTTCCATTGCGGGGATTCACAACTCGCTCTTGTGGATGAACATTTGTTACCTTATCGAACGGTTCGGGGGAATTGTGATTTCGGTGGAGACCTTCCCCTTGAACGCATCGAGACGACGGATGCCGGTACGATTTTAATCGTTCACGGGCACCATCATGACGTCAAATTCGATTTGAACCGTCTACGGTATCGAGCGGAAGAAGTGGGAGCGAATGTCGTCTTGTTCGGTCACTCGCATGTGGCGGGTGCGCTGATCGAGGACGGGGTTGTCTACATCAACCCAGGTTCGATTCGCATGCCGCGAGGACGAACGGACAAAACGTATGCGTTACTCGATCTCGAAGCGGGGGAAGCAACAGTGCGTTTCTATCGCTCAGAAGACGGTTCTCACGTCGAAGACTTGGACATCTCAGGAAAACTATGAGTTTCGAACGGGAAATCGATTGACAGGAAACCATTTTTCTATTATAGTTTTCATGTCAATGTCCCAATAGCTCAGCAGGATAGAGCAACGGCCTTCTAAGCCGTCGGTCGGGGGTTCGAATCCCTCTTGGGACGCTTCCATTAAAATAGAGACGCTCTCTACGGAGAACGTCTCTTTTTTCATTTTCCGGGAAATCGATTGACAAGGAATCGCGTCCTAACGGAAGATGAAGGGGAATGGAAGAGAGGGTGAGGGAAGATGGAGAAGGAAAAGGATCAGGACTATCCGTTCCCTGGGAATTGGGCGCGTCTGCATAAGATGATTCAGGAGGCAGATGCTTCTGGGGAACGACAGCGGATCGAACCGATTTTATGGGATTGGTATCAGACGATTCCAGGGGACCCGTTTATTTTCATGGAAATCTTCCAATGTGCAATGGAACGACCGGACGATCCGGAGACACTCGAGAAGCTGCAGGAACTCGTCAGCATCCATATGTCCGAGGCGGAAGAACCGGCCTCAGGAGGGTTACAGATTGCGCAGTATTACATCATGCGTGACCAACCGTTTGAAGCGGCGCACTGGATCAACCAGTATCTCGAATGGCAGGACAAGAAGGATACGGTCAACACACAGGCACATCAGGTACTTCAAGTGTTGAAGATGACCGAGTTTCCGGCGGCAATTGCCAAGTTGAAACGAACGCTGACGCGAGGGAGTACGGGGGAACAGATTGAAGCATTACAACATGTTCACTTTCAAATCGACCCGGTGCTCGACAATGTGCTACATGAACTGCTCGTGTCGGAGCGTCCGAAGCTCATCAAACTGATCGTGTTGGAAAAAGCGTTCGCCGAACTAGATGTCATCGAATGGACGGATGGGGACGTTTCGAACAAGATGACACGAACGGAAGCGAAAGCGCAGATTGAAACGTGGGAGCAGACCGTCTTTTCTCTTCAAAAATCAGTTGAAGGCGATGAGATCGGGACCCAGCTGTTGATGAATTACATGTATACGCATTATCCGGATGTGCCAGCCGAAAAAGCGGATGTGGAACAGGCGCTCGTACAGGCGAAACAAGCGATTTTACATGACGAACCGGTCGACGGTTTAGCCGCGGAGATTTTAGAGGCGGATCTTCGCTTTACACAGGCGTTATTAGACTAAATCCTTGTGTGCTTACCGAGGATTTATGCTATAATACGGATTGTTGTACATTTTTGTACGGTATAAACGAATTGTTGGAGGGACTTAGCATGACAGCAAAATGGGAAAAAACATCAGGTAGCCAAGGCGTACTCACGTACGAAGCTCCTGCAGAAGCTTTTGATAAAGCAGTTGACGCCGCATTTAAAACAGTCGTCAAAGACTTGAACGTGCCTGGCTTCCGTAAAGGTAAATTGCCACGCCCAATGTTCAACAAAATGTATGGAGAAGAAGCACTCTATCAAGATGCGCTCGACATTCTCTACCGCGACACAATCCAAGGTGCGGTTGAAGAAGCTGGTTTCGAACCAATCGCGCTCGAAAACATCGATGTAGACGGCACGCTCGAGAAAGGCAAACCAGTCGCTTTCAAAGTGACATTCGTGGTTGAGCCAGAAGCTGAGCTTGGCGAATACAAAGGCCTCGAGTACGAAGCTGTTTCAACTGAAGTAACAGAAGATGAAGTAACAGCAGAACTTGAAGCACTTCAACAGCAAGGCGCAGAACTAGCTGTTAAAGAAGGTGCAATCGAAAACGGCGATACAGCTGTATTTGATTTCGCAGGTTTCGCTGACGGTGAGCAGTTCGAAGGCGGCACAGCTGAGAACTACACACTCGAAATCGGTTCTGGTCAATTCATCCCAGGATTCGAAGAGCAAATGATCGGCATGACTGCTGGTGAAGAAAAAGACGTTGAAGTAACATTCCCTGAAGAGTACCACGCTGAAAACTTGGCGGGTAAACCAGCGACATTCAAAGTCAAACTTCACGAAGTCAAAACAAAACAAGTTCCTGAACTCGACGACGAGTTTGCAAAAGACATCGACGAGTCTGTTTCGACACTCGACGAGTTGAAAGCAAGCATCCGTGAGCGTTTAGAAGCTGGTAAGAAACAAGAAGCTGAAGGTACAATGCGCGACCAACTCGTAGAGCAGGCAACTGCTAACGCGACAATCGACGTACCGGAAGTTCTCGTTGAACAAGAAGTTGACCGCATGGTACAAGAGTTCGGTTCACGTGTATCTTCACAAGGAATCGACCTTAACATGTACTTCGAGCTCACTGGTACTTCTGAAGAAGCAATGCGCGAAGAGATGAAAGAGCAAGCTGAAGAGCGCGTAAAAGCTCGTCTCGTCTTGAAAGCAATCGCTGACAAAGAAGCAATCGAAGTATCTGACGAAGATGCTGAGAAAGAGCTTGAAGAAATGTCTAAACTTTACAACATCGCCCCGGACCAACTCCGTACGATGCTCGCTCCGCAAGGTGGACTTGAGACACTTAAAGGTGACCTCAAATTCCGTAAAGCGATCGACATCCTCGTTGAAAACGGTAAAGCGAAGTAAGCTGATATTCGAAAGGACGACTGCCTAGCGGTCGTCCTTTTTTCTGTCACAGCACATTGCATGTGTAATTCTTTGAAGTCGCAATATGTTCATGCTACAATTATTTCAACGCAGAGATGTAAAATGTCTTTTCGCGGTGCATCGCACCAGAAAATTCAAATCGCGATTTATCGCACTTACATCCATTTTCACCACAGAAGGGGTGTATCGAATGTTCAAATTTAACGAGGAAAAGGGGCAACTCAAGTGCTCGTTTTGCGGAAAATCGCAAGAACAAGTTCGTAAGTTAGTCGCCGGTCCTGGCGTATACATTTGCGATGAATGTATCGAACTTTGCAATGAAATTGTTGAGGAAGAGCTCGGTGTAGAGGAAGAAGTTGAATTCAAAGACATTCCAAAACCACAAGAGATTCGTAACATCCTAGACGATTATGTCATTGGTCAAGACCGCGCCAAACGTGCGCTTTCAGTTGCTGTCTATAACCACTATAAACGTATCAACGCCGGTGGCCGTTCGGATGATGTCGAACTTGCGAAGTCGAACATCGTCATGATTGGACCAACGGGTAGCGGAAAAACGCTTCTCGCTCAGACGATGGCTCGCGTCTTGAACGTCCCATTCGCAATCGCGGATGCGACGAGCTTGACGGAAGCAGGTTACGTCGGGGAAGACGTTGAGAATATCTTGCTCAAATTGATTCAATCGGCTGACTATGATGTCGAGAAGGCTGAAAAAGGGATCATCTACATCGATGAAATCGATAAGATTGCCCGTAAGTCTGAAAACCCATCGATTACGCGTGACGTATCCGGTGAAGGCGTTCAGCAGGCGCTCCTTAAAATTCTTGAAGGCACGACAGCAAGCGTACCGCCACAAGGTGGACGTAAGCATCCGCATCAAGAGTTTATCCAAATCGACACAACAAACATTCTCTTCATTGTCGGTGGCGCATTCGCTGGCATCGAATCGGTCGTCAAACGCCGAATCGGGAAGAAAGTCATCGGTTTCGGAAACGATCAAGAGAATCGCGAGTTGACGCAAGAGGACTTGCTCGCCCGCGCACTCCCTGAAGACCTTCAAAAATTCGGCTTGATTCCTGAGTTCATCGGACGTTTGCCAGTCATGGCGACGCTCACGACACTCGATGAAGAAGCGCTCGTTGAAATCTTGACGAAGCCGAAAAATGCTCTCGTCCGTCAGTACGAGAAAATGCTCGAGCTTGACGATGTCGAATTGACGTTCACAGACGAAGCATTGATCGAAATCGCCAAACTTGCAATCAAACGTAAGACTGGCGCGCGCGGTCTCCGCTCGATTATCGAAGAAATGATGCTCGATGTGATGTTCACTGTCCCATCGCGTGACGATATCGAGAAAGTCATCATCACGGATGAAACGATTACGGGTCTTGCCGGTCCGAAATACGTCCTTCGTGACGGTACTGTCGAACAGACAGGGGACAACAAAGAGACAGCATAATTCTTTAACGAAGAAGGCTCAAACACTCGGCACATCCGAGTTTTGAGCCTTTTTGCACAGGAGGCATTGTATATGGAAAAATTACCAATCCTTCCTTTGCGAGGAGTCGTCGTATATCCGCTCATCGGTGTGACCATCGATGTCGGACGCCCATTATCCCTTCGGGCGCTCCTTGCCGCAAAGGAGCATGAAACAGATTTGATTGTCGTGACGCAGAAAGAAACTGGGAACGAGTCACCGGAACCGGAAGACTTATACATGGTTGGAACACGTGTCCACATTGCGAAGATGAGTGAACTGTCGAACGAAACGATTCGGGTTCGGATCGTCGGGAAAGAGCGTGTCCGTGTCGACTCGATTGAATCGACAGATGAAGGATGGTTCGCCAACGTCGAACCACTTGAACTTGCTGAAGGAGAAGAGGTCGAACGTACGGCACTCGTCCGTCTGTTGAAAGAGCAGTTCGGAAAACTTGTCGCAAACATCAAGGGCATGTCGCCAGATGAGCGTCGTCGTTTCGAGATGTATGAGCGACTCGAATCGCTCACAGACTATATCACGTCAAAACTCGATGTCGACGTCGAACTTCGCCAAGCGATGCTTGAAGAAGCAGATGCGGTCAAACGAGGGCTTGAACTGCTTGAAATCATCGCACATGAGGTCGAAGTGATCGAACTCGAGCAAGAGATGCGCGAGCGGACGAAGAAGTCGATTGAGCAGTCGCAGCGCGAGTATTACTTACGGGAACAGATGAAGACGATTCAGCAAGAACTCGGAGACCAGACGCAAGAGTCAGAACCGAACCGCCTTCGTGAGAAGTTAGAGGCGCTCGACTTGCCAGAGACGACGCGAAAGAACGTCATGCGTGAAGCGGAACGATTGAACGTCGTGCCGCAGACGTCTCCGGAGTATGCGGTCATCCGTAACTACCTCGACTGGGTCACTTCTCTTCCATGGGGCATTGAGACGGAAGACAAGCTTGACGTGAAACATGCGGCAGACGTCCTCGACGATGACCATTACGGCTTAGAATCGGTAAAAGACCGTATCCTCGAGTATTTGGCCGTCCGTCAGTTGACGAACTCGCTTCGTGGACCAATCCTCTGTCTCGCCGGACCTCCAGGGGTCGGGAAGACGTCACTCGCCCGCTCAATCGCGTCGGCACTTGAACGTCACTTCGTTCGTGTCTCGCTCGGTGGTGTGCGCGATGAGGCGGAAATCCGCGGGCACCGTCGTACGTATATCGGTGCGATGCCAGGACGAATCATCCGCGGATTGAAGCAAGCGGAAAGCAAGAATCCGGTCTTCTTGCTCGATGAGATCGACAAGATGGCTTCTGACTTCAGAGGGGACCCGGCGTCCGCGATGCTAGAAGTACTCGACCCGGAACAAAACGTCTCCTTCTCTGACCACTACATCGAAGAACCGTTCGATTTGTCAAACGTTCTCTTTATCGCAACTGCGAACGATGTCTCACAAATCCCAGCACCGCTTCTTGACCGGATGGAATTGATTCAAATCGGTGGGTACACGGAGCTTGAGAAAGTAGAGATCGCGAAGCGTCACTTGGTGCCGAAACAGTTGACAGAGCACGGATTGAAGAAGAGTCAGTTGACGATTAAAGAAGATGCGCTCTATGAAGTCGTACGTCGTTACACACGTGAAGCCGGCGTCCGGAACTTAGAACGCGTCATCGGATCACTCTGCCGAAAAGCCGCGAAACAAATCGCCATCGGGGAGAAGAAACGGGTCACGATTTCGAAAAAGGCGATCATCACGTATCTCGGGAAGCCGAAGTATCGCTACGGAAAAGGGGAGACCGAGGACTCCATCGGTGCGGTGACAGGCCTTGCCTACACGGCGTTTGGTGGCGACACGCTCACAATCGAAGTGGCGCTCGCTCCAGGGAAAGGCAAACTTCAGTTGACGGGTAAACTCGGTGATGTGATGCAGGAGTCGGCACAAACAGCATATAGCTATGTCCGTGCAAACGCAGAGCGGTTCGGGATTGACCCGACGTTCTATGAGCGACAAGACATTCACATTCACGTGCCAGAGGGTGCCGTGCCAAAAGACGGACCGTCGGCAGGAATCACGATTGCGACAGCCTTAATTTCCGCATTGACCGGGAAGAAAGTCCATCGTGATGTCGGGATGACAGGTGAGATCACACTCCGTGGACGTGTCTTGCCAATCGGCGGATTGAAAGAAAAAGCGCTCGCTGCTCATCGAGCCGGGTTGACGACCATCGTCATTCCGAAAGATAATGAGCGAGACATCGATGATATTCAAGAGACGGTTCGTGAGAAATTGACGTTCGTTCCCGTGACGACACTCGATGAAGTACTAGATGTAGCATTTGGAGGAAATTAAATGAAGATCAACAAAGCAGAGTTCGTGACGAGTGCCGTCGCGCCAGACCATTACCCGGTCCATGAATTGCCGGAAGTGGCACTTGCCGGGCGGTCGAACGTCGGGAAATCGTCGTTCATCAATAAGATTTGCCAACGGAAGGCGCTCGCACGGACGTCTTCGAAACCAGGGAAGACACAGACCCTCAACTTCTTCAACATCAATGATGAAATCATGTTCGTTGACGTTCCGGGATACGGATATGCGAAAGTCTCGAAGACGGAACGTGAGAAGTGGGGCGTCATGATGGAGCAGTACTTGACGAGCCAAGAGGCGCTTCGTGGCGTCGTCTTACTCGTCGATATCCGTCATGATCCTACGGGTGACGATGTGACGATGTACAATTTCTTGAAACATTATGAGATTCCGGTCATCGTTGTGGCAACGAAGCTCGATAAAATCAAGAAGAGTCAGCGTCAAAAACATGAGGCGGCGGTGAAACGTAAGCTTCAATTCGATCCATCTGACCGTTTTGTCGCCTTCTCGGCCGAAACGGCAGAAGGAAAAGACGAGGCATGGAAAGCGATTTACGCACTCATCACAGAAGGCGAATAAGGAGAAGGCGAAGGGATTCCTTCGCCTTTTTGTTTTTGTCAGCCCGCAAGCGGGTAATTATCGTATAATCATAGTTAGTACATAGTCATCATTGTAAACGAGGTGGAGAAATGCAACGCATGTTTGAAAACAAATGGTATCGCGCCCTCTTTTGGACGCTGACCATCTTTTTAGTCATTTGGGTCGGGACACAGATCTCATTCGTGTTTGAACCGATTCAAGTCATCTTGGCACTCGTCACGGTTCCACTCATTGTGGCCGGACTCTTCTTTTATTTCCTGGTCGGGATTGTCGACTTCTTAGAGAAACGCTTAAAAGGGAAGCGAACGTTAGCTGTAGCCATCACACTGATCGGACTCGTGCTTATTTTTACACTTGTCTTCAGTATTCTCGGACCGGTTTTAGGCGAACAAATTACGTCGCTCGTCAACGCTATGCCGAGTATCGCAAAAGAACTTCAGAAACAGGCGTTCGCTGTCCGTGACACGTTGCTACAAAATGAGTTCTTTGCACGCTTCATGGCAGAAAATGACGAGATGTTCCGTAACTTGACGACGAACATCACGTCGTACTTAGGAGACTTATTCGGAAACATTGCCTCATCATTCGGTCAAGTCGTCGGATTCGTGACGTCAGCGGTCATCACGATCGTCGTTATCCCGTTCATGCTTCTCTACATGTTGCTTGACGGGAAACGTCTACCGGACGCAATCGTCAAATTGCTCCCATCGAGCTATGAAAAGGAAACGCGTCACATCTTGCATGACATGCACGAGACGGTGCGGAGTTACGTCAACGCTCAGTTGCTCGTCGCATTCTTCGTTGGAATCACGTCACTGATTGGTCTCTGGATCGTCGGTGTAGATTATGCCATCTTGCTCGCACTCTTCATGATGGTAACAAATATTATCCCTTACGTTGGACCGTTCCTAGGGGCTGCACCGGCAGTGGTCGTGGCATTCATTCAAGATCCGATCAAGGTATTATGGGTCATCGTTGTCATCATCGTCGTGCAACAAATTGAGTCGAACGTCATCTCGCCACTCATTCAAGGGAAGTCGTTAAAAGTACACCCGCTCACGATTATCATCGTCTTGCTCGTGGCAGGAAATTTGGCCGGTATCATCGGAATGCTCATCGCTGTACCGTTTTATGCGGTCGCCAAAACGGTTGTCCAGAATATCGTTCGCATCTATAAATTACGAGAACGTGAGCATTATTTAGACAAAGAGGAGCCCGAGAGTCCGATTATTACGGACCCGAACTCGCCAAATCCATAAGAAAAAAGGGTAGGAATGGAGTTTCGCCATTTCTACTTCTTTTTGTCACAAAAAGTTCTTATTTTATTTCAGGAAAATCAAACAGAAGATTATAGTTACCAGATAAGAACTGTTATAATGTACGGTAGAGATTGAAAAAAAGAAGAGACAACCGTCGGTGGATTTTAGATGAGGGGAAGAGATACATGCATATTGTCGTAGTTGGACTAAATAACAAGACAGCCCCTGTCGCGATTCGGGAGCAGTTCTCGTTTGGGGAGCAAGAAATCGTGGATGCGATGATTGCACTTCGCGAAGAGAAGAGCATTTTCGAGTCGGTTATTTTGTCTACGTGTAACCGGACGGAGCTGTACGTCGTGACAGATCAACTCCATACTGGACGTTATTACACGAAACGTTTCTTGGCGAACTGGTTCAACCTAGAGATGGAGCAGTTCACACCATACTTGTCGATTCGAGAAGGGGAAGAGGCGATTCGCCACTTGTTCCGTGTCACTTCGGGCCTCGACTCGATGATCATCGGGGAAACACAAATTTTAGGTCAAGTGAAGACGAGTTTCTTCCGTGCCCAGGAGCATGGAACGACAGGAACGGTCTTCAACAAATTATTCAAAGAAGCGGTCACACTCGCCAAGCGCGCCCATACGGACACGCAAATTGGGGAAATGTCTGTATCGGTCAGTTCGGCTGCCGTGACGCTCGCACAAGAGATGTATCAACAGCTTGAAGACAAACAAGTCGTCGTCGTCGGAGCCGGTGAGACGGGTGAATTGACGACACTCAACTTATTTGAAGCAGGTGCGAAACAAATCGCTGTCTTCAACCGGACGGAGAGCAAAGCAAAAGCTGTAGCGGATAAGTTCAAAGGCCGTGCCCATTCGATTCGTGAAATCGCATGTGGATTACTTGATGCAGATATTTTGATTAGTTCGACCGGGGCGAAGGATGCCGTCATTGGATACGACGATGTAGCGGCTGCACAGTTGTTGCGCCGCGAACGTCCGCTTCTTCTCATTGACATCGCTGTGCCGCGAGATATCGATCCAGCGGTCGCGACACTTCCGGGTGTGCATTTGTTCGATGTCGATGATTTGAACGGAATCGTAAACAAAAATCTTGAAGCGCGTCTCGTCGAGGCTGAAAAGATTGAAATGAAAATCGATGAAGCGATTCAAGAGTTCCAAACATGGCTCATCACGCTTGGTGTCGTGCCAATCATGAACGAGTTGCGTGCTCGTGCCCTTGATATTCAAGAAGATACGATGACGAGTCTTGAGCGTAAGCTCGACCATTTGTCAGCACGAGACAAGAAAGTCATCGGGAAGCACATGAAGTCGATCATCAATCAAATGCTTCGTGACCCAATTGACTACATTAAAGATGCAGCGGCTCAACCGGATGCGAACGTTCGAATCGCTCAATTCATCGAGACGTTCGGACTTGATGTCGAGTTGCCGGAACAACCTGTAGACGAAGTGGAAGAAACAGATGCCACTTCTGCCAAAGCACCACTTCGCGCATTGATGCGCTAACAAGACAAAAAGGCGACGCGTGTCGCCTTTTTCTATGAAGGAGAGATTGAACATGCGGAAAATCATTGTCGGCTCACGCCGTTCCCAACTCGCCATGACTCAAACAAAATGGGTCATCGAGCAGTTGAAGCAAGCTGGAGCAAAGAACGAGTTCGAGATTAAAGAAATCGTGACGAAAGGTGACCAAATCGTCGACGTGCAATTGTCGAAAGTCGGTGGGAAAGGGTTGTTCGTCAAAGAGATTCAACAACAGATGCTCGATGGGGACATCGATTTCGCCGTACACAGCATGAAAGACGTTCCGGCCGAACTACCAGAAGAACTCTATATTAGCTGCATGCCGAAACGTGTCGATGCGCGTGACGTCCTCATCTGTGAGAACGGCTACACGTTCGAGACGCTTCCAAAAGGTTCGATTGTCGGAACGAGCTCACTCCGTCGTGGTGCTCAAATCTTGGCAGCCCGTCCTGACCTTGAGATTCAATGGATTCGTGGAAACATCGACACGCGTCTGAAGAAGTTAGACTCCGAGAACTACAATGCCATCTTGCTCGCGAAAGCAGGACTCGAGCGGATGGGATGGACGGATCGTGTCGATTTTGAAGCGCTCGACCCGGACGTCATGGTACCGGCTGTCGGCCAGGGCGTACTCGCCATCGAGAGCCGCAAGGACGATGCAGAAGTGACAGCAGTGCTTCAATTGTTGCATGATGATGTGACGGCGAAAGCGGCTACAGCAGAGCGCACCTTCTTAAAAGCGATCGAAGGAAGTTGTCACGTACCGGTCGGCGGTTATGCGACGGTCGACGGTGACGACGTGACACTGACAGGTCTCATCGCGTCAGTGGACGGGAAAGAAGTGCTTCGCGTGACGAAAACGTCAACGGACGGAATCGCACTCGGAATGGACGTCGCAGAAGAATTGCTCGGTCGTGGCGGGCGTGAAATCCTCGCCTCGGTCAATGAGTGACGTTTGGTACACGGGAACGAAACGAATGACCGCTTCGCAACGGGCACGGCTCGAGGCGAGCGGTCTTTCCGTTCATCATGTCCCGCTCATTCAAACGAGAGAGACGTATACACCGCCACCCGTGGAACGATTCGATTGGCTCGTCGTCACGAGTCAAAACGCGGTGCAAGCCCTTCGGAATCTGACGCGTGACGTCAAGGTCGCCGCTGTCGGAGAGAAGACGAAGCGGGCGCTTGAAGCGGAGGGCTTTACCGTCTCACTCATGCCGGAGACGTATACGGGTGAGGCGCTTTTTGAGCAGTTATCTGACGTTGTTTCGACCGATGATGTCGTCTTGTTTGCACGTGGCAATTTGGCGAACATGTCGCATATGTCGATGCTGCCTTGCGTGTATGACTGGGTCGTGTATGAGACGATTCCAATCCGATTGACCTCGGCCCAACAACAACAACTCGAGACGGTGAAGGCGTTACTCGTCTTGAGTCCGTCGGCCGTCGATGCGCTCACACCACACTTGTCCCACTTCAACGGGACGTGGTACGCCATTGGCGAAGTGACCGAACGCGCCGTCCGACAAGTGTCGACATTACCGGTACGAGTGCCAGAATGTTATACTATGGATGCATTAATACAGTGTGTAGGGGAGGATTTTTCATGAACCAGTTTGACCGTCACCGTCGTCTTCGCTCATCGAAGTCGATGCGTGCCCTCGTACGTGAAAATCATGTTCGAAAAGAAGATTTGATTTACCCGCTCTTCATCATTGAAGGGACTAACATTAAACGTGAAGTCAGCTCGATGCCTGGCGTCTTCAATTATTCACTTGACCGACTCGAAGAAGAGATTAAAGAAATCGTCGACCTCGGTCTTCAATCTGTGCTTTTGTTCGGTGTGCCGGAACATAAAGACCCGGAAGGCAGCGAAGCGTATCATGACCACGGCATCGTCCAGGAAGCGATTCGTAAAGTGAAGGAGTGGGCGCCACAGCTCACGGTCATCGCCGATACGTGCCTTTGTGAGTACACGTCGACAGGTCATTGTGGTCTCGTGAGAGATGGGGACGTCGATAACGACGCATCACTTCCACTTCACGTCCAGACAGCCATTACGCAAGCACAAGCGGGTGCCGATGTCATCGCACCGAGCTCGATGATGGATGGATTCGTCGCAGCTATCCGTGAAGGTCTCGACCAAAACGGATTCAGTCACATTCCAATCATGAGCTACGGCGTCAAATATGCGTCTGCGTATTACGGACCGTTCCGTGACGCAGCCCAATCGGCTCCTGGTGAAGGCGACCGTAAAGGGTATCAGATGGACCCGGCGAACCGTCGTGAGGCGTTCCGTGAGTCACAATCGGACGTCGAACAAGGTGCCGACTTCATGATCGTCAAACCGGCTCTCGCGTTCATGGACATTATCCGTGACATGCGCGACTCACTCGATATGCCAATCGTGGCGTATAACGTGAGCGGTGAGTATGCGATGATCAAAGCCGCGTCACTCAACGACTGGGTCGATGAAGAACGCATCGTCATGGAGACGATGGTCGGATTCAAACGTGCCGGTGCCGATCTCATCGTCACGTATTTCGCAAAAGACGTCTGTCGCTACTTGGAAGGAGACTACGCATGACATACAACCAAACGCGCTCACAGGAAGCGTTCGAACAAGCTCGTCCACTCATGCCAGGCGGTGTCAACAGCCCGGTCCGTGCCTATAAATCGGTCGGGATGACGCCAATTTTCGCCGAACGTGGTGAAGGCTCACGCGTCTATGACATCGATGGCAACGAATATATCGATTACGTCCTCTCATGGGGACCACTCATCCTCGGTCACCGTGATCCGGTCGTCACGAAAGCGATCCAAGAACAAGCTGAAAAAGGCTGGACGTTCGGGACGCCGACCGAGCTTGAAACGAAGATGGCAGAACTCGTCATCGACCGTGTCCCATCGATCGAGATGGTCCGCATGGTCAACTCGGGAACGGAAGCGACGATGGCGGCACTTCGCCTCGCACGCGGCTATACCGGAAAGACAAAGATTTTGAAATTCGAAGGATGTTACCACGGACACGGTGACTCGCTTCTCATCAAAGCCGGGTCTGGCGTCGCGACGCTCGGTCTTCCAGACTCACCAGGTGTACCGAAAGAGCTCGCGAGCCATACGCTCACGGTTCCTTACAATGACTTGGACGCAGTCCGCGTCGCCTTTGAAAAATACGGTGATGATCTCGCTGGCGTCATCGTCGAACCAGCAGCAGGAAACATGGGTTTCGTGCCACCACAACCAGGGTTCCTCGAAGGACTTCGTGAGATCACGGAACAAAACGGCGCGCTCCTCATCTTTGATGAGGTCATGACGGGCTTCCGTGTCGGGTACAACTGTGCACAAGGGTACTTCGGTGTCACACCGGACCTCACATGTCTCGGAAAAGTCATCGGCGGCGGACTTCCGGTCGGTGCATACGGTGGGAAACGCGAGATCATGGAACAGATTGCACCACAAGGTCCAATCTATCAAGCAGGTACGCTCTCGGGTAACCCTCTCGCGATGATTGCCGGTTACACGACACTCTCGCAACTCAAACCTGAGCACTACGCCGAGTTCGAGCGTAAAGCAGACCGTCTCGCGGAAGGCTTCACGCAGGCTGGTGAGAAATACAACATCCCACACGACACGAACCGTGCTGGCTCGATGTTCGGTTTCTTCTTCACGAACGAGAAAGTGACGAACTTCGAGAAAGCGAAGTCGGCAAACCTCGAGATGTTCCGTTCGTACTATCAGAAGATGGCGGCGCGCGGCGTCTTCTTGCCACCGTCACAGTTCGAAGGATTGTTCCTATCGACGGCTCATACGGACGAGGATATCGAGAAGACGATCGCAGCGGTCGAGGCGACGTTCAAGGAGCTTCAAGAAGAGTTTTCACTCTAATCTTGACTGCTGACGTTTCTGTCGCTACAATTATTTAACAGATACGATGAAAAGCATTGATGAGGAGTAGTACGCATCCTCCATTCCTTTTAGAGACGCGACCGCTTGGTGAAAGGTTGCGAGGGATGGACGCGGAAGTCGCCTCGGAGCTGACTTTCTGAATGGAGTAGGAAAGTTCGGTCCATCGACCGTTATTCGATTTTGAGTGCGCCACTTTTTGGCGAACTAAGGTGGTACCGCGGAAGATCACGGCTTCTTTCGTCCTTAGCGTATAGGACGAGAGAAGCCGTTTTTGTGTTCACCAATAACATAGAGGAGGCGCTACACATGGCCCATGAGACAAATGAAATCACCATGCCGACGAAGTACGACCCAAGTGCGACGGAGTCAAAATGGTACGACTACTGGTTAGAGAACGATGTATTTAAAGCAGACGAGGACGATTCGAAACAACCGTACACGATTGTCATCCCACCACCGAACGTTACCGGGAAACTTCACCTCGGTCACGCCTGGGATACGACGCTCCAAGATTTATTGACACGCCTCAAGCGTATGCAAGGCTATGACGTGCTCTGGCTCCCAGGGATGGACCACGCCGGGATTGCGACACAAGCGAAAGTCGAGCAAAAGCTCCGTGAAGAAGGCGTCATGCGTTACGACCTCGGACGTGAAAAGTTCCTCGAGAAGACGTGGGAATGGAAAGACGAGTACGCGAAGACGATTCGCGACCAATGGTCAAAACTTGGTCTCGGTCTCGACTACTCGCGTGAGCGCTTCACACTCGACGAAGGGCTCTCAAAAGCCGTTCAAGAAGTATTCGTCCGTCTTTATGAAAAAGGCTTGATTTACCGTGGCGAATACATCGTCAACTGGGACCCGGCTCAAAAGACGGCCGTTTCAGATATCGAGGTCATTTACCAAGAAGTCGAGGGTGCATTCTATCACATGAAATACCCACTCGCTGACGGTTCGGGTCACATCGAGATCGCGACGACACGTCCCGAGACGATGCTCGGTGATACGGCGGTTGCCGTCAACCCGAAAGATGAGCGTTACACACACCTCATCGGCAAGACGATCATGCTTCCAGTCATGAACCGTGAAATCCCGATCGTTGCCGACGACTATGTCGACATGGAGTTCGGTACAGGTTGCGTGAAGATCACGCCAGCACACGACCCGAACGACTTTGAAATCGGAAACCGCCACGAGCTTCCACGCATCCTCGTCATGGATGAAGGCGGGAAGATGAACGAGAATGCTGGTAAGTACGAAGGGCTCGACCGCTTCGAATGCCGCAAGCAACTCGTCAAAGACCTTGAGGCGGACGGCACACTCGTGAAGATTGAGCCGCACACGCACTCGGTCGGTCATTCGGAACGTTCTGGCGCGGTCATCGAACCATATCTTTCGAAACAATGGTTTGTTGATATGGAGCCACTCTCGAAAGCAGCACTTGAAGCACAAGGGAACGACGATACGAAAGTCAACTTCGTCCCAGAGCGCTTCGAAGGCACATACCTCCGTTGGATGGAGAACATCCGCGACTGGTGTATCAGCCGCCAACTTTGGTGGGGCCACCGCATCCCGGCTTGGTACCATAACGAGACAGGTGAAGTATATGTAGGGAAAGAGGCGCCAGCGGACAGTGAGAACTGGACACAAGACGAAGACGTTCTTGACACATGGTTCTCGTCAGCACTCTGGCCGTTCTCAACGATGGGCTGGCCGGATACGGACGCACCGGACTTCAACCGTTACTTCCCGACGAGCGCGCTCGTCACGGGATACGACATCATCTTCTTCTGGGTATCGCGTATGATCTTCCAATCACTCGAGTTCACAGGGAAGCAACCGTTCAACGATGTCCTCATCCACGGTCTCATCCGTGACTCGGAAGGACGCAAGATGTCGAAATCTCTCGGTAACGGCGTTGACCCGATGGAAGTTATCGACCAATACGGAGCGGATTCACTCCGTTGGTTCCTCCTCACAGGTTCGACACCAGGGAACGACCTTCGTTTCTATTGGGAGAAGATCGAGTCGACATGGAACTTTGCGAACAAGATTTGGAACGCAAGTCGTTTCGCGCTCATGAACATGGATGGGCTCAAAGTCGAAGACATCGACCTCACGGGCGAGAAGACGCTTGCCGATAAGTGGATCTTGACACGCTTGAACGACACGATTGACCAAGTGACACGCCTCGTCGACAAGTACGAGTTCGGTGAAGCTGGTCGTTACTTGTACAACTTCATCTGGGAAGAGTTCTGTAACTGGTACATCGAGATGGCGAAACTCACGCTCTATGGTGAGGATGAAGCGGCGAAGCACACGACACGTTCGGTCCTCGCGCATACGCTCGATTCGATCATGCGTCTCATGCACCCATTCATGCCGTTCCTCACAGAAGAAATTTGGCAACACTTGCCGCACGAAGGCGATTCAATCGTTCGTGCAAGCTACCCGACGCGTCGTGACGATCTTCATTTCGCAGACTCGGTTCCAGCGTTTGAAGCTGTGATGAACGTCATCCGCTCGGTTCGTAACATCCGTGCCGAAGTGAACGCACCGATGTCGAAACCGATCCAGCTCTTCATCTCGACGAGTGATGATGCGACACAAGGTTACTTGAGCGCGAACGAAATGACGATCGGCAAGTTCACGAATGCGACAGAGCTTGAGATCGGACGTGGTCTCACGGCTCCGGACAAGTCGATGTCCGCGATCATGACGGGAGCGGAGCTCTTCATCCCGCTCGCAGACCTCATCAACTTCGAAGAAGAAATCGCTCGTCTTGAAAAAGAAGTGGCGAAGTATGAGAAAGAAGTCGAGCGCGTGCAGAAGAAACTCGGAAACCAAGGCTTCATCGCCAAGGCGCCGGCTCACGTCATCGACGAAGAGAAAGCAAAAGAAAAAGACTACCTCGACAAGCGTGACGCGGTCCGCGCCCGTTTGGAAGAGTTGCGTAAGTAAGACTCACACCTTCTTTGGAGATTGATTCTCTGAAGAAGGTTTTTTTGTGTTTTGGTAGAATTTGGAGAGATGGGCGTAGAAAAGGGGATATGAGATGAAGCGAATCGGGGTAATATGTGTTCTTGTGTTGGGACTAGCGGGGTGTATGACACCAAAAGAGACGAAATCTATCGAAACAGTGGATGTGATGGATGTGGAAGAGATCGAGAAGGAGAGAGTGATTGATGAATCCCAATTTCCAGACGTAGAAGTGACGGGGACGACGATTGTTGAAGTGCCAGCAGGAACGAAACAGATTTCAGATGCCGTTGTGGCACAAACGACCCTTCAATATGAAGATGGGTCGACGAGACATTTATCGAAAGATCACATTTTAACGGAGACGATGGTCGGAGGAATTGGTTTAGTTGCGATGACCGTCCCTGACCGTGAGAACCCGTTTGGCGTATTCATTTACGATGTGAGAAATGAGTGGGCGCAGCGTGGAATGCAACGTTTCGGGATTCCAGAAACATCATCAGCGTTCGTTCACGGATTAGATCTTCCTAATAAAGAGATGGAGGCCATCAGTACGGATTATTCAGGTAGCGATTGGTCGGTGAAGCTTTGGACGTTATATGACGAGACACGCCTCATCAGTATCATTGTGACGGATTCTTTCACTGAAGTAGAAGGGGAGATGTCGGAACAGCCAGAACCGTATGTTTTGGAACAATCATATGGGAACGGTTTATACTATTTATCACAAGGAAGACTGATTATCGTGACAGGAAATATCTCAGAAGAAGAGTTATTGGTACTCACTGACTCGCTACCGGAACCTTCGTCCGTATCGTTTCCGTTTCATGATCCGGAGTAAAGATGAACACGCACACTTATAGAACCGATGAAAAGGAGGGGGCCTGTTGCTCAATCGAAAGGAAATGATTCTACGAATTCGTACTGCTGAAATGAATGATGTAGCTGCACTGTCAGAATTAATGGGAGAGTTGGGATACCCGACTACAGAAAAGCAGATGGCAATCCGTTTGATGAATATTCAACAAGATTCGAATTATCACACATTTGTAGCGGTGGAAAATCAAGAAATTGTAGGGATGATTGGTTTTTTTAGAGGAGTGTCTTATGAAGTAGATGCATCCTACATTCGAATCATTGCTCTTGTAGTGAAGGCATCTCATCAAAAAAATGGGGTCGGGGCTTCTTTAGTGAATCATGTTCAAGATTGGGCACATCAACATGGCATAATGAAAATAGCGGTCAATACAGGAAATCGACGAACGGGTTCACACGTATTCTACAAAAAGATGGGCTTTGATGGAACAGGGACAGGCTATTATAAGTCCATTTAGTAGGAAATAAAGAAAGCATTTTTCAAATTCAAATTGGAGCAGAAAAAACGATGGAAGGACGTCATATATTTTGCCAATCCATGAATTCGATACATGGCATCGAGAGTTAGATTTACCAGTCTACGTATCAAATCATCCTACATATACGAAGGTTCATGACGAATTGATCCAGGAATTGATGGAGGCGTGTTCGATTGTACGTACCTACTATCATTCATACAATCGCTTTCGGTTTGGATTGTGTTATCACGGCATAACCATTATCCCAAACGAATCTTTGCCACATCTTTATGAGATTGTCATAGAATCACAATCTTTCATTCATGCCGAGGAGTTGAATGACTTGGCAACCCTCATTCTCTCAGCTCAACGCGAAGGAAAGGATGTAGTTCATTTTGGTATATAAAGATATGGGGGGAGTATTGTGTCTTATTATCACGAATTTGGAATAATCGATTCCATTCATGGGGAAGAGCTTCATGTGCAGTATATGCCGGAAAGATACGGATGTGTTGTGGTGGATGGGGAAGAAGTGGAGCAATGGATTGAACAGTTAAGTGACATGCGCACATTCTTTCACTCATATCATTGTCCTGGCCATGGATTGGATGAGTGCGGCATTACATTGATTCCGCATGCATCTTTATCATTCTTTTTTGAAGTTGTGTTGAATAGAATGAACAATCAGGCAACTTCGGAATTGGGGCAGCTGATTATAAAAATTATCAAGGCGCGAGATGAAGGGAAAGATATGATTCATTTTGGTCTTTGAATTAAAATGTAATGTAAAACAATCCCTCGAACAGATTGAAGTGTTCGAGGGATTGTTTCATCACGTGCCACAAAACGTTTGATACGGATACATTCGTGGTGGACCTGCCGATACATATTCAGCCGGTTTGTCGTAGTTATATGGGTCACGCAAAATGGTGAGTAACGCCTCGGTCGGACCGAAGTCACCGCGTTCTGCTGCTTGAATCGCTTTTTCGACATGATGATTTCGGGGAATGACGGCCGGGTTATATTGGCGCATGATTCGACTGACGTCCTCGTCCGGGAGACCTTGCTCACTCAAACGTTTCTGCCAAGCGTCAATCCACGCCTTCCCATTTTCCCGGGTTGAGAATGGGAGAGATTCAATCTCACCAAGCGTCAGCGAGCGGAACGTATTCGTATAATCTGCCTCCGTCTCCATCATCAAGCGGAGCAGTTCATCCGCTAGCTCATCGTCACCATCTTTTCGAACGAATAAGCCAATCTTATGTGCGAGTCCGGTAAAGTACGCTTCTTTATACAACTCGGTATAACGGGTGAGTTGCTTGTTCGCCACATCAACCGCTTCTTCTTTCGTTTCGCCAAGTAGCGGCAGCAACGTCTCCGCCAGTCGGGCGAGGTTCCAAGACCCGATATATGGTTGATTCGCATAGGCGTAACGTCCCTCTCGGTCGATCGAGCTGAAGACCGTCTCCGGATGATACGTGTCCAAGAACGCGCATGGTCCGTAATCTAGACCTTCTCCGCTGATGAACATATTGTCCGTATTCATCACCCCATGAATGAACCCGATGAGTTGCCAGTTGGCAATCAGTCTCGCCTGTCTTTCGACGACGCGTCCGAGGAATTGTTCATAGCGATTCGTTGCATCGATCAAGTCTGGATCGTGTCGTTTGATTGCTACTTCAGTAAGAGCGATGACGTCATCGATGGAGCCGGCGCCTGCTGCGAATTGGAATGTTCCGACACGAAGATGACTTGAGGCGACCCGAGTCAGGATCGCTCCATGCTTCGGACCTTGACGCATGATGGCCTCCCCTGTCTGAACGACGGCGAGCGCCCGGTTCGTCGGAATGCCGAGGGCGTGCATCGCTTCGCTGATGATGAACTCGCGTACCATCGGCCCGAGTGCGGCTCGTCCGTCGCCACCTCTAGAATACTCCGTCGGTCCGGATCCCTTCAGTTGCACATCGACACGCTTCTTGTTCGGAGTCACATGTTCCCCGAGCATGAGGGCGCGTCCGTCCCCGAGCATCGTCAAGTTGCCGAATTGGTGTCCAGCGTATGCTTGTGAGAAAGACGTCTCTGTTTGACGATTGCCGGCAAGTAAATCGATATCTTGTTTGAGACTTTGCGCATCAAGGCCGAGCGAAGCGGCTAATGCATCGTTAAACAAGACGAGTGTCGGATTGTCGACCGGATGGATGGGTCCGCGGTCGTAAAAGATGTCACGTAGTTCGAGGTACGTCGCCTCGAAGTTCCAGTCAGTTGTCATGGCGCATGCCTCCTTCTTCGCTTCGAGTATAGCACAGACTGTTTTCCATAACGGCTGTCGTGAATTTTGATAAGATGAAACAGAAGTGTAAACAGTAGGAGTGTGGAAGATGAAGACGAGACAAGATGTATTCGATTGGTTGAGTGGACAGCTTCGCTTCGGGATCAAACCGGGTCTTGAGCGGATGAGCTGGATGATTGAGCAATTAGGGTTAGAAGAACGCCGATCCATCCATGTGGCCGGGACGAACGGAAAAGGGTCGACCGTCGCGTTTTTACGGGCGATGGCGATGGAGAACGGCTTATCTGTCGGCACATTCACCTCCCCTTATATCATTCAGTTCGAGGAGCGGATCATGTTGAACGGGGAACCGATTCCTGAAGACGCGCTCATCGACGTGGCGAACCGTGTCAAAGCTCGTGCGGACGAGGCGCCAGAGACGCTGACGGAGTTTGAGCTATTGACGATGATGGCATGGTGCTATTTTGATGACACACGTCCTGACTTGATCATTTGGGAAGTCGGTCTCGGGGGACGACTTGATTCGACCAATGTGTTGACGCATCCACTTGCGACCATTGTCACGTCAATTGGACATGACCATCAAGGCATTCTCGGCGATACGCTTGAAGAGATTGCACAAGAGAAATACGGCATCATGAAACGCGATGTCCCGATGTTTCATAGTATTGGTGAGGAACGATTGGTTGAGTTGTTGCATCAAAAAGGGGACGATGTAGGTTCTTCCATTCATGATGTTCGTCCACTCGTGAAGAAAATTGTGGACGGGGCAGACACAGTTGTGACGTATGAGAATATGCCATCTGTCGTGCTCGGATTGACAGGACATCATCAAGCGTATAACGGGGCGTGTGCCGTGGCGGTGGCGCGTCACCTCGGTTGGCGCGATGACGCCATCCAAAAAGGGCTCGAGCGAGCACAACATCCGGGGCGGTATGAGCTCGTCTCCAAACGACCGCGTATCATTTTAGACGGGGCACATAATCCGGAAGGCATCGAAGCCTTGGTTTTACAAGCCAAATATGAGACAGACGTGACAGTGTTGACGGCGATTTTAGAAGATAAAGACCGTAACAAGATGATTCACGCGCTTCAAGAAATTGGAGACGTTTACGAAACGACATTTGACTTTCCGCGTGCTAGAACGAAAGCACAACTAGAGAAAGATGGGGCGCGCTTTGTCGAATGGAAAGCATGGCTACAGAATTGGGTCGAGTCGCCGACAAGCGAGACGTTGATTGTGACCGGGTCTCTTTATTTCATCAGTGAAGTGAGACGTTTCCTAAGCTAAAACATTTACCTGATGTCAAAGAAATAGATGTATATTTTTTCAAGTGGGTGGGATAATTAGTAGTGAAGACTAAAAATAGGGAGGACTATTCATTGCGTAAACTCATGCAATACATAGCGGTTCTCGTATTAATCATATCCATTATTCCACAGAGAGTAGTTGCGGAGACCAATCAACCGATTTTAAACGTGTTGATTCTTCGTGATGCTTTTACTGCTTCGAAAGTACTTTCAGTGACTGAATACAATAATGCGGTGAATTCGTATCGTGCTTCACTGAATGTAAATACTGCAAAAGTGAATGCGCAATTCATGACAATTAAACAATTTAACGCATCCCGTTTTCCGATGACAGGTGCATTCGATGCGGTCATGATTGGGAGCAGTCCTTTAACTGAGAAATATAAAAATGGGACGCTTGTCGTCAACTCGAAAAATCATGACACGACAAATCAATTGAACGATTTGACAGAATTGAAAGCTACGGAACTATTCAATACAGTTGTCCGTGTCGGCTTGCCGCTTCTGATGCATGAGGATGCTGCGAACGGCGATACACAGTTAAAACGCTTGGCAGCCTATCAACGTGATTATGCGAACGTGAAAGTCTTTAATCGAAATGATCAACAGAATGTCGATCGTGAGATGGCGCAGCAGTTGAATCAACTCACCATTTCCCGTCCGAGATTTCAATCAACTGAAGTGAAGTACAACAATCAGTCGATTAGCAATCAGACGATTCAAGTAAAAGATGGTGTCCGTCATCCAATCAACTTTGCCTATACTTTATCGCAACCACCAACTCCTTCGGCATTCGTAGAATTGTATATCGATTACGACCATAACGATCGATTTGATGCGGATGAAAAAGTCATTGAGCAACAGGCAAAAGAATCGGGAACGCTCAATTTCACATTATCGCGTCCGACGTTTAGCGGACCGAAGAACTGGATGCTCGTCGTCAAGGATTCGTTGACAGGTCGAGCGGATTATCGTAAGGGGAGTATTCTTTACCTCGATGAAAAAGTGAAAGCGAACATCTTACAGCTCACTGCAGGAACCGGCACGAACGGAAGAATTTCAAGCTATTTATCTAATATGTTAGTAGACCCGTCTGGGAATTATGAATTCAATTTAACGGACGGTACAACGAGTCAGTTTGAGGGTGGTACTTATGATCAGGCATTACTCAATAACGACTACGATATGCTGATCTTTGGTTTCCAAGATTCGTACAACGTTTATGGAAGCATGAATGTTGCGGCCACTGCGAAAGTCAAACGTTTCAGTGAAACAGGACAAGGCGTCATGTTGACGCACGATACGATTTTCCGTACGAATAGTTCATCATCGCCTACGTCCGAGTGGGAACGTCAATTTGTGAATGCCAATCCTTCACTGAATATCTCAGGGCAAAAAATGTACACGAACATGGGATTTGGTGCTCCTGAAACAACCAATAAGGCAGTCAAGGTACAGGATGGGATTTTCACTTCTTATCCGTATCGCCTCGACGATTCGATTAAAAATATCTCAAATACCCATAACCAATATTTCACTCTCGATTTGAATGATCCGGATGTGACGCCTTGGTACAACCTGTATTCAACAGGTGGAAATCGTGTATATGGAGATGCAAACAACCATTACTATACGTATACAAAAAACAATTTCACCTACTCCGGTGCTGGGCACACAAACAAGTTTTCGGTAGAAGATGAGAAGAAAATCTTCATCAATACGATGTATCGCGCCTTTATCGGAGCGAATCATAAACCTTACAACGTGATTGAGTCCGTCAGTGATTCAAACCAGTCCTATACTTCTGCTGATTTAAAAGCCGGGTCTGTAGAAGTGACTGCGGGACAAGATGTCAAATTGATGTGGCGGCCGAGCGATTATGACTTCCAAGACTTGTTCCTCAATTCAACAATCACGTATAACGGTAAACAGGTCGCATTCGATAACTTACGCAACTACGAAGTTAAAGAGTTTACGATTCCGGCAGCGGATGTTGTCGCAGATCGGCCGATTGAAGTGAAAATCGAGACGTCCGATCAACGGAATGCGAAGGTGATCGATACGTTCACCATCAACGTCAAACGTGCGGAGAATGTTTCCGACTTGATTCAAGTGTCCCGTTCGATTGACCCGTCGACAATCAACTTGTACGAAACGGGAACGATTCACTATCAAGTTCAATATCCGGAACGTTTCGATCGATTGCCGAATCAGTTGGGCGATAAGTTTTTACGAGTGGATTCAACCTCTTTCTCAGAAAAACTGCCAAGTCAACTCGAAGTCGTGGCGATTCGTGACACGAACGGAAATGAATATCCTGTCACGAAGCCGAATGAAATCAAGTTACAGTTGAAGCCGGACTTGTACTATGAACGAAATGGGAACACGAACATTTTCCTCCCGAACGATAGTGGAGACCGGACCATGAAGTTTGAAGTAGTCGTCCGAGCCATCGAGCCTTCTGCCTCACTCATCCAGTTGAAAAAAGCGGATAACCAATTAACGACGTTAATTGAGTATTCGAAGAAGCAAGATCACATTTTAGATAAACTCAACGACTGGGATAAGGAATTAGAGGTTCAATCATCGTTCCCAGACTTGCTGATCAATATCGGGGCGCCGTATGCGTATGAAGCGAAGATTCCTGACGTCACCTTACAAATTGGGGCACAGCAAATTGTGAGTCCGACCATCACGGATGCGAAAGGAAACACCTTTACGAACCCGAAATGGAGTAGCTTGAAGTGGGAAATCGTCGATGCGAGCGGTGTCGCGAGACTCGTCACGCAAGGGAACAATGCGATTGTGACCGGTTTGAAAACAGGAACTGCGAAGTTGCGATTGACAATCGATCCGGGCGATAAGAGACCCCTTGTCGTAGCGGAGTCGAAAGTCAATGTAATCAGTCCGCCTGAGCAACTTACTATTCAGTCGAAAGAGTTGTATGTCGGTCAAACGACTACGGTCACACCAAAAATCATGCCCGAAACAGCTCAATACAAGTCGGTTCGCTATGTCGTCGAATCTGGGGATAGTGTGAAGTTTGAACAAGTTGGCAACAACTTGAACATCATTGGACTGAAACCGGGTACGACTCAGTTTAAGGCGACTGTGGATGTCGGTGACCTCTTCGGTGGCTTGAATATCGCTACTCCGAGCACCGTCTTTAGCATCCAAGTCAAGGCACCATCCTTGAGCCAAACACCGAGCCAACTCGACCTTTGGGTATGGGATAGTTTGGATGAAGAAAAACGCGTGAACGAAGTCGCCTCGATTCAAGTGACCTCAACACCAACCGTATCCATTCCGTTTGAACGAATCGGGTCCATCCCATCTGCTTTGACGGTGACACAAAGTGCGACAGGATATGAATTACGTGCCAACCATGGTTACGGAAATAATGGTGTCGTGACTGACATTCCAATTCAGACGACATTCGATGACAGTGCGTTACGAAACATTCGTTCGAACACGTCGATTGTCCGTGTCAACGAATATCCGAACCAATTGATGTCAAAAGACATGACAATCAATATTGGTGAAGGGACGGCACCACGACTACCTCTCCTTGAGTACTGGCCTACGACTTCGACTTGGCGTGACTATCGCATGGAGATTGTATCCGGCGAAGAATATGTTCAAGTGAGTGGATCAGGAAAAGAGTTGATTCCTGTGAAACCTGGTGTGGCGAAAGTGGAAGTCTACACGACGCTTCCGGCTGGAAAACCGTTTGAAGCCGTGAAGGATACGTTTTATGTACGCATCATCCAAACGAATGCCTCGGGACAGGATGATGACCGTTATTAAGTGAATGGCAGAAAGTTGGCGAATGATGAATCGCAAGCGAATAATGATTGGCATCACCGGATTGATTCTCGTCATCGGATTGGGAGGGCTCCTGTACTGGAGTCAATCCCAACCTGAGCTCTCGCAGTTATCCGGTGACGATTTAGTAAAAGAAGTGAGTCAACGCTCTTCGGTGACAGAAGAAGAATTGACAGATTTACAGGCAAGGGAAGAATGGGAGGCCGTCCGACTTGTTTTAGAGGACCAAAAAGTTGTGCCGACAGCCGAGCAATTCGCCACAGCAGTGACGCTCGCACCTCTAGACGTGATTGAAGCATACTTCGAGCAAGGGATTGACCCGTTCGAGGAAGTGGAAGGGATTCCCGTTATCACACCATTGTTCAGTGCGAACGGCAGTCCGGATCAATGGAAGCTGGCGATGCGTTATGTTGAAGACGATCGACTTCTCGGCATCGCGGTCGACTCGTTGAACCTTGATGCGGTCAAAGAACTCCTCGGACAAGGCTATATGATTCAAGATACCGAATCGGTGTTATTGCAGCCGGTCCGTCACAATCAGGTCGAGTTGACGCAACTGCTTCTTGATAACGGCGCGCAATGGACGAAAGCGATGGAACAGACGGCCAAAGACTACAACTCGGACCTCATTTTAAAGATGGGGAACTAAAAAAATCGGCTTCTTCTCAATCAGAGAGGAAGCCGATTTTTTTGAATTCATTTCAATTGAACCGGATGACTGACGAAGAATTGAAGTTGATTCGTGACCGGTAATGTTTCAAGTTGATTGAACACGGAATCGTTATACGTCAGTTTTAATCGAGACTTTTCGGCCTCGTGAGCTGGAACTTGACGGTCGAAGTTCTTTGCTGGGCTTAAGTCATTCCCACCGTTAAACGTCCCACGGAAGACGTTCACTTCGAGTGGTCCTTTACTGTACAGACCTCCGTTGACTTCGAGAATAGATCCGACCGCATACACATAGGTCGGTTCGTTCGAGTCACTATACATGAACGCCTGGAGCGTCGTCGGAGTGTCATCAAACTCGTTGATTCGGTTCAACAGAATCTTTCCTTTGGATAACAGGATGAGTGAGTTCCCTTTGTCTGCATCAATCGGAAGAATATTGGCTCGGTCGATGAACGTATCACCGAGCGTGTAGACTGTCGAACTGAAGGAGACGTTCCCTTTAATGGTCAAGTCACCACGTACGATCAGTGGCCGTGCAATCGTCAGCTTCTCGAGTGATTCAATGACGACGTCCCCGTCGAAAAGAAGCGGGGCATTCGACTCGGTGATGGATTCCGTGACATACATGGCGCGATCCGAAATGGCATCCGGTAATGTCACGATGGTCGGGTCGGTGAGTGCGTTGTAGGCATCCGCCCGTAAGTACGAAGTCGGGCGTTCGATAATCGAGGTCCCATCTTCCGAGAGCACGCGCTCGAGTTCGAACACTTGATTGGTCGAGCGAATCAGGCCTTCTTCAAAGATTTTTGAATCGACGTCATTTGTGTATGCGAGCGGTGTGTCGAGTCGTCGATTTAAAAATTCGATGATTGAGTAGTCGTATTGGAATGGAGAAAAGCGACTCGGGGACACCCCGGCGTCCGCCTTCTCGCCAGCTTGTTCCGTACCTACCGTGAAGTAGTTCTCTTGCTGGCAACTCAAGCAATCGCTCAATTCGACTAAATCGATTCGGCCATTCAAGTGAAGACGACTAGAATCGACATTTTCAATCTGCTTCGCCACACCATCCAATTGGAAGTTCGCTTGACGTATGAAAGCGAGAGGACCACCTGAATAGATATTTCCTTGAATCGTCGGCATGCCGTTCACGTCCAACTGTTGGTCGGACCCGAGGACGTAGTATAAAAAGGACGGGAGAGCCGTCAAGTATAAGTCTTGCGTGTATTCAACGGTAAGCATCGGTTGTTCCGGATTCACTTGTCGCGATGCCGTGACGTTCACTTGGAGAATCGTCGTGAACGGCGCCGTCTGAATGGCGGTATCCGTAGCATCTTTCTTCAGCTCGATGGAATAGCGGACCTCACTATCCGTAGTCAATGCCGTGAACGGTTCGTCACTGACGATGAGCGACTGAACCTTGCTTTGGAATGCCGCTTCCGATTCCATATGAGTCGGGACTTCCGCTTCTCCGTGAAGCGGGAACTGGGTCCGAACCTCATCGGCGATGAGGCGAAGTGCGCTTTTCGCATCTTCATTCAGTTGAGTATCTTCAGTACGGATGACCGTCAATTTATTCGACGCCAAGTTGACTTGCATGGCGGCGAGCGAGAGGACGGCGAGAGCCGCCATCGTCACGAGAACAAGCACGAGGACATATCCGTCTTCACGTTTTCGCATCAGGATGCCTCCTTTCTTAGAATGGGATGGAGCTTTCAAATGTCGTAACAGAATCGGGATTGTTTGATTGAGTCAAATCCATCTCGATTTCGATGAGTCCACCGGTCATGTAAGTCGGGCGTCTCGGATCGAACACGGGATCTTTTAACTGGATGGTCATCCGTTCGACTGTGATTTGTGGATTAGAAGGCGTAAACGAATCCTCTGAGAGAACCAAGTCGGTCGGGACGTATCCCGCCTCCCGATAAATCATTCCGGCTTCCGATATGTCTGGAGCGGACAATCGATAAAATTGAAACGAGCCGTCCACTTCCGTCACGGCGTCGAATTCGGTCCGGTTCACGTCAGAGAGCACGGAGGCAATCAAATAGTCGGCCTCGCTTCGAAGGTCACTCGTCTCGTTCGTCATTTGAAAACCGAGCGTTCCAGTGATAAAGGCCGTAATAATGACGCCACTTAAAATCGAAGCGACGACGACTGTGACGAGCAACTCGACGAGCGTGAAGCCGTCTTCACGTTTCTCCATCTCAGTCAGTTGTCGGGACAGCCGTTTCAGGGAACGGTTCGCGCAATGTCGCATTCGAAATGACTCCTTTCAAGGTGACGGGCGTTTGCAAACGGTCGGTCGTCACCGAAATTTCAACTTCAATTGTATGTCCGGGTGAAGTGGACAGCGATTGAATGGTTGCGATATACGTATCCCCATGGATTCGGGTATCTTCGCAGAAGTCGCACGTCGAGCTGATCCCGTCCCGATTCAACAATTGACGCAGTTCGAGCGGTTCATCAACGGACGCGGCCCGTCGATTTAAAGTATGTAACGTGTTTTGCGCCACTTGGTTCGCAATCGTTTGATTGAGGCTGTCGTGTGTCGTCTTCAAACTTTGGCTGAAAATCGAAAGTAAAGAGAATGAGACAATTGAAAGAACAACGATGGAGACGAGCACTTCGACGAGCGTAAAACCTTTTTCGGAATGCGACAAGACATTGACCTCCTATTCAAAAAAAGTAAAACAATCGGAAAATAACGTATGCAATACTGAATTAAATGTTATTTTTTGTACAATACATATTATACTAAAGTTATACGCTGAACGGATATATAGAATAGAAGTCGGATTAGACACGGGGGGATTTTACATGAAGCGGTATGGGATGCATCTTATCATTTTGATTGGACTCGTCGTACTCGTGACATTACCGACGATTGGACTCGTCAATTACTTAGATGCGTCTGCTGAGTCGAGTGCTACATACAAAAAAGATACGACGGTCGCAGGTGTCGACGTATCAGGGATGACGAAAGAAGAAGCGGACGTTCGTCTCGATAATGCGATTAAAGATTTTAATACGACACCCTTTTCAATCAATTTGATGGATGGGACGGTCATGGAGATTGGAAAAGAAGTCGTGACGTTCGATGTATCGAATACGTTAGACTCCATTAAAGATACAGGTGACTATCCACTGTTGACATCCGTAGATGAAACGAAAGTCGATCCTTATCTCGAAGGTCAACCCGTCACGCTGACGATGATTGCCCCGGCGTTGATGGATGCCGCATCGATGTTGGAGTCATCTGTGACATTAGAGCAAGTCGCGGCAGAAAATGAAGTCGTCGCCTCGTTCACTGTGAGCCCGACACCGGCTATGCAGTCAGCCCTTGATCGAATGAACGGATTCGAGATGGCAGCGGGAGACATCTTTAGTCTCAAATCGTTCGGAGAAGATTACGAAGCGCTCACGACACTAGGGTCTTCATTCTATCGCTTATTTGCGGCGACACCGTTCGCCATTCTCGAACGTGTGCCTCACGAAACACTTCCTTCCGGGGTGGAGCTAGGCTATGACACGAAAGTAGATGAGCGCTCGAACTTTGCTGTTCAAAACCGAGAAGACACATCATATGCCATCCTCGTCTTGAATGAAGGGGGTTCTGTGACGGTTCAATTGCTCGGTCAACCGTTTGACGCCGCTTTCGAAGCGAGAGTTGAAGAAGTGAAGACGGTACCGCATCAAAAAGTCGTGCGCTTCTCATCTTCGCTCCCGTCAGGCAGTTCATCGGTCACCCAGTCAGGTCAAGATGGACAGTCAGGTAAGCTCTACCGGGTCACTGTGACTGAAGAAGGGGAGACGTTGGAATTACTCGGGTTTGATTTTTATGCACCGACACCGGAAATCGTGACGAAGAGTTCCGTTCCACTTCCGCCACCGGATCCGGTCGAACCGGTCATCCCGACATTCCCGGATGAGGACGAGGAAGAAGACCCGTTCCCGAATGATTCGAACGACGACCCATTTGAGGCAGAACCGCCCGTATTAGAAGAACCTGCAGAAGAGGAGGCAGTGGGATGATCGGCTATTTGATTTTACTCGGCTTTTGGGTACTCGCCACATTGACACTGTTCGCTTTATCCGTTCCGATGACGAGAAAACGTGAAACGAAGCTTGTCATCAGCCTGTGGACTGCCCTTCTGTCTGGTGGCGTCTATTTGATGGTAGAAGAATCACTCGTTCAAACATGGTGGGCATGGGTGATTCTTATCGTTGCATTGATTGGAGGGGTGGCTGCAAGCGTCTTTGTCGAAGAACGGAACGACAAGACCGAGCAGGAGGAGGCTCCTCAAAGGATGGTGAAGTAACGTGAGACGAACGAAACGAAGATTAGGTGAGATGCTCATCGAGGCTGCGCTCATTACGACGAGTCAGCTCGATGAGGCGCTTGAACAGAAGCGTCCCGGAGAAAAACTAGGGGATGCTTTAATTCGACTAAACCATATTACCGAGACACAGTTGATTCAAATGATTCACGAACAGCTGCATGTGCCGATCATTGAGTTGTACTCCTACGACATCAATGTGACGGTCACGAAGCTCGTACCGAAAGCGTTGGCACAAAAGCACGATATCATGCCATTTGAATTAAACGGGAATACGCTTCATGTCGCGACGGCCGACCCACTCGATCTCATTGCCATTGATGACGTCCGTCTTCAGACCGGGATGAACATCGAGATCGGAATCGCCACGAGAGAGCAGATTCGAAAGACAATCAGTCGTTACTACGAGATGGACCACTCCCTCGTCGAAATTTTGAAAGAGGATGCTCCCGAAATCGAACGACAAGAAACAATCAGTCGAGACGATGCACCGATTATCCGCCTCGTGAACCAATTGTTCTTAAGCGCAATCGACCAACGTGCATCGGACATCCATTTCGATCCACATGAGAAGCAACTCCACGTCCGTTTTCGAATTGATGGGGACTTGCGTACCGAGACGGTCTATCCGAAAAAGATTCAGAGCGTCATGCTGACGCGTCTCAAAGTCATGAGTAACCTCGACATCACAGAAAGTCGTCTGCCACAAGATGGACGGATCAAGTACACGCTACGCAATCGCGCCTATGATTTCCGCGTCTCGACGCTCCCGACGATGTATGGAGAGAAAATCGTTATTCGGGTCCTCGACTCATCTCAAGGACTGACCGATTTGACGAAACTCGGATTTGGCGAACGAAACGAACAGGCGTACCGTGACATGCTGAAACGTCCGAATGGAATTATCTTGATCACCGGTCCGACCGGTTCAGGGAAATCCTCGACATTGTATGCTTCGTTAAAAGAACTGAATGATGAGACGAAAAACATCATTACGGTAGAAGACCCGGTCGAGTATCAACTTGACGGCATCAACCAGGTTCAGGTCAACTCGAAAGTCGGCTTGACGTTCGCGTCAGGGCTTCGTTCGATTTTACGTCAAGACCCGAACATCGTCATGGTCGGAGAGATTCGAGACACGGAGACAGCTGAGATTGCCATTCGTGCCTCGCTCACCGGTCACCTTGTGTTGTCAACGCTACATACGAATTCAGCAATCAGCTCCATCACCCGTCTCGTCGATATGGGGGTTGAGCCGTTCCTCGTCGCCGCTTCGACGACGGGACTCGTGGCACAACGACTCGTTCGACGCGTCTGTCGTGACTGCGGTCAAGTCGAACCGGTATCGAAGAGTGAACGTAGCCTGTTCGACGCAGAGGGTGTACACATCGACCACATCGTTCGAGGAAAAGGATGCTCGTCATGCAACTTCACAGGGTACCGTGGGCGCCTCGCCATTCACGAAGTCATCCCGATTGATGAAGGCTTGCGCCGGATGATCATGAACCAGGCGACCGAGTCTGAGATGGTCGACTATGCCAAGTCACAAGGAGCGACATTCCTGCTTGAGGACGGATTAGAAAAAGTCGCCGCCGGTTTGACGACGACCGAGGAAATATTACGAACGGTCATTACGGAGAATGCTTATGATTAATCAATCGATCGAAACCATCTTGACGAATGCGGTCGAGAAACGTGCCTCGGATATTCATCTGACAGCCGGTTCTCCTCCGATCATTCGAGTAGACGGGAGTCTTATTACGATGGGCGAGGAGAAGGTGTTGCCGCACCATCTCGAAGGATATTTAAAAGAAATCATGACCGACGATATGCGCGAACGTCTCGAGCATGAACGAGATCTTGATTTCTCGTTCGGCGTCCCACGTGTCTCCCGTTTCCGGGTCAACGCCTATTATCAACGAGGCACGATTGCCATCGCGTTCCGGTCCATTTCCGGGGAAATCCCGACCTTGAACGAACTCAATCTGCCGACGGTACTGAAGCGTCTGATTGAGAAACCACATGGTCTCATCTTGGTCACGGGTCCGACGGGTTCAGGGAAATCGACGACGCTCGCGGCGATGATTCATGAAATCAATCGGACGCAGCGAAAACGAATCATCACACTAGAAGATCCGATCGAGTATTTACATTCCCACGACCAAAGTATTGTCGACCAACGGGAAATCGGCTCTGACGTCATGAAATTTGTGAGTGGTCTAAGGGCCGCCTTACGGCAAGACCCTGACGTCATTCTGCTCGGGGAGATGCGTGACTTGGAGACCATCTCGACGGCGATGACCGCTGCAGAGACGGGGCACCTCGTCATGGCAACGCTCCATACATCGAGTGCGATGTCGACGGTGAGTCGAATCATCGACGCGTTCCCAGCTGAGCAACAGGACCAAATCCGGACACAACTCGCGAACGTCTTACTCGGTGTCGTGAGTCAACGGTTATTTCCAAGGATTGATGTGCCGAAAGGACGCGTCGCCGCCATGGAAATCATGTTAGGGAATCCGGCTGTTGCCAACTTGATTCGAAATGAAAAAGAGTTCCAGTTGCCGACCGTCATCCAGACGAGTCGCCAGCACGGGATGCAGTCGATGGATGCTGCCATCGAACAACTTGTTCGGCAAGGGATCATCAATCCGAACGCCGTCCCGACAGAAGAGATGAGGTGATGAGTGATGGCGATATTTCAGTATGAAGGAAAGCTCCTGAACGGAAAGCGTAAGAAAGGTCGCGTCACGGCCGTCTCGCTTCGGGAAGCGAAAGAAAAGTTGCGTCAAGAATCTATTCTCGTAACGGACTTGGCCGAGCTCGAATCGACCGGACTGAACAAAGAGGTCAACTTGCTGCCAGAACGAGTCAAAATCGAACACTTGATCATGTACGTCCGTCAGTTCGCGACGCTCATCCGGGCGGGTGTCCCGATTGTTCGTGCGACTTCAATCTTACGGGTACAGACCGAGTCGAACGTATTGAAGAAAGCACTGAGTCAAGTCGAGGATGATTTGAAGGAAGGGATTGCCTATTCCGAGGCGATCAAAAAGCACCCACGCGTCTTTTCGAACTTCTTTAGTTCGATGGCACTTGCCGGGGAGACGAGCGGGAACTTGGAGGAGGCGCTCGATCAAATCGGGCTCCAACTTCAAAAACAATATGATGTGAAGCGGAAGGTCATTTCTGCCCTCACGTATCCGTTGGTCGTCTCCATCGTCGCCATCGGCGTGGTCGCCTTTTTAATGGTGAACGTCGTCCCGACGTTTGCGAGCATCTTTGGTCAACTCGGCGGTGAGCTTCCGCTCATCACGCGCATTGTCGTCGCGGTCTCCGATTTCATCGCGGCCTTTTGGTGGTTGTTACTCGGACTCGCGATTCTCGGAGTTCTCACCTTCACCTGGATGTTGAAGCGGGACCGGGAACGATTCGTCATCGATGGCTTGCTATTGAAGATGCCGATTTTCGGAACGATTGTGATGAAATCTCAGATTGCATTGCTAACGCGAAGTTTAGCGGTCCTTCTACAAGCGGCCGTCCCGATTTTGACGGCGATTGAAATCACCGAACGTATCGTATCGAACCGCGTCATCCGGAAAGGACTGACGGAGGCACGTGACATGATGGCGCAAGGGGTCCCGCTTCACGAGCCGCTCATGCGAAATGCAAACTTCCCGGCGCTCATGACTCAGATGATCGCCGTCGGGGAAGAGAGCGGTGATTTGGATTCGATGTTGAACGAAGTCGCTGAGTTTTATGAGACGGAGGTCGAGACGACAACCGACCGTCTGAAGTCGATTATCGAGCCGCTTCTCATCGTCGTATTGGCAAGTGTCGTCGGGGTCATCGTCATCTCGATCGTCGTCCCGATGTTCCAAATCTATGGTGATATTCAGAATCAGTAAAGCAATATGCAAGCTTTTGAAAATATACCTTTTCAATACTATATTTAGAAGGTATAGTAAAATTGTTCTACTTCTATATTAGGTCTAAAGTAATTTATCTAGTTTACACACAGCACATTACGCAAAAGGGGAGAATGAATCATGGTAGAGAAGTTGAAAATGATTTGGCAAGATGCCAAACAGTTAAAAGATGAGCGTGGGCTCACACTCGTCGAGTTACTCGTCGTCGTCGTTATTTTAGGAATTATCGCAGCCATCGCAGTCGTTGCGATTGGTGGGATCATCGAAAACTCGAAGAAAGATGCAATGGTCGCCGATGCGAAACAAATGGTTAGTGCGGCGAAGTTGTATGTTGCTTCGAATGAAGTAGGCAACGGAGCGGTGATTCGATTCGTCGGAACAACAGGAACTGGTGAACTCGACGCTAAAAATATGATTGATACAATGAAAGATCCGTTCGGTTCGAACTACAATAACGGGGTTGTATATGTCACAAAAGGGTCAGACAATAAGTATACGTATAAAGTGTGGCTTGATGGAGCCAAAGATATCGGAACTGCAGCTACGGATGCAGGCACGGTTGCAAGTAGTGGATTGAAGAAAGACTCAGTTAACTAATATTTGTTTATGCCGGCTGGCGCTGGGCACTCGCTCAGCCTAGCCGGTTTTCTATTTTTGGCATATACTGACAAAGGAGGATCCTTCCTTGATTGAATCGATTGGATTCCTATATAGCATCGTCCTCGGGGCGGTCATCACATCGTTCACCAACGTCGTCGGGCTCCGCGTGCCACGTCAGCAATCGATCGTGACGCCGCGGTCAAATTGTCCGTCTTGCGGTCACGAATTGTCACCGTGGGAACTCATCCCGATTTTCGGCTATCTCGCCTTAAGAGGCAGATGTCACGGGTGTGGCGAGCGGATCGCGCCGACGTATCCGATCTTTGAATTACTCGGAGCCATTGGATATGGCTATAGCTTTTCACTCTACGGATTTAGTGTGACGACGCTTCTCGCGTTCGCTTTCTTGTCGACCTTACTAGCTTTGGCGATGTCTGATTTATCGACGATGCTCGTGCCGAATGTCATCTTGCAATTCACGGCACCGGTATTACTCCTCCTCACCTATCTGACAGGGGCATCTTGGTGGACGCCACTTGTAGGGGCGTTGCTCGGATTTTCGCTCCTAGCGACCGTCTTTTTCGTGTCAAAAGGGGGACTTGGGGCAGGGGACGTCAAATTGTTTACTATGATTGGTCTTGTGCTCGGTCCGCGTGACGTGCTAGTTGCCTTGTTTCTATCGAGTTTGATTGGGGCAATTGTCGGGATCGGGTTGATGATCACAAAAAAAATCGGGCGAAAGCAACCGATTCCGTTCGTCCCGTCGATTGCGCTCGGGACGATGTTGACGTTTTGGTTTAGTGAAAGTTTTTTTGATTGGTATTTTGAGTTGATGTAGGGGGAAACGATCATGAGTCGTGGGATAGAGAAAGGGACGGTCACGTATTTTTCGTTTGATGCGCTCAGCATCCACGGGGCCGTCATCAAACAAGGGGTGTTCAAACGAAGCGCCTCGGTTCAGTTAGCAAAAGATGCGTATGGAGAAGGGAAGATTCTCGATGAGACGGCGTTCAGTCTCGCTTTCGATGAACTCTGTCGCAAATTGAAGGTGCGACGCGGGATGACGTGTGCCGTGGCATTGGACGAGACCGAGGTGTTGTCACGGAAAGTGGAGATTCCTTCTTCGATTCCGAAGGACGAGATTCGTGGCTACCTCTTCATGGAAATCGGGAGCTCGATCATCTTGCCGTTCGATGATGTGTCGTTCGACTACGAAGTGTTAGGAGAAGACGGAGTCAAGACGGACGTCATGTTGCATGCTGTTTCGATCGAATTGACGAAATCGCTCCGTGCGTACATGAAAAAACGTGGTCTAGCGTTGAAGAAAATCACGCCACGTTCTGTCGCGGTCGCCAATGGGGTCATACGTTTATCGGAGATTGATCCGCTTCAATCGACATTACTCTGGCATATCACGCCGTTTTCACATCAATTGCTCGTCCTTGAGGAAGGGCAGATCCGTTTCATCCGCTCGATCGAACTGGACCTCCCGTATCAAGTCGGGACGAAAGATGGTGTCGTGACCTATACATATGATGGGACAGGCGAGATGAAGGCCAATCAGTTGGATGACTGGTTGAACGAACTCGCTCGTTTCCTCGACTTCTATCGGTATTCTCTGCGGACGGACGGTCGGGCTATCGATGAGTTATACGTTTCGGGAACTGTCCCGGAAGTCGATGACCTCGTCCGTATGATTCAGTCTGAATCCCTCGTCTCGGTGACGCGCGTCGAGCAACCGCTCGCTATCGCCCATGGGACACCGCTATCGCATCAAATGTTGCCACTCCTTGGGATGGCGACGCTTCAGCGCGATCGTGACACGAACTTCATCAATTCGACGGACGTGACACTCCGTTGGCCGATCGTGACAGGTCTCGTCGCCCTTCTTCTCGGAGGAGGAGCGGCCGGATACTTGTACTATGAGGTCGACCAACTAAAAGCAGAACAGACGCGAATCGAAGAAGAGTTACAGCTCGTTCAAATTTACCAAACCGAACAAGTGAATTCGAAAGCGCAACAAGTGCTCTCGCTCGACCAAACCGTGACGGCGTTGACCGACATGGAAAAGGATGCGGTCCCAGCACTGCGCGCGTTGACTGAGCAGTTGCCGCCTACTGGCTACGTCTTGACGTATAACTACGCGGATGGCTCCATCATGAGCGTCCGAACCCAATTCGAGACGTTAGAAGACTTGAACGCATTCCAGCGCTCGCTCATGACCGATGAGCGGTTCCTCGACGTCAAACTCCTCGGTGTGACGACGGAGTTGAAAGCGGATGTGGATGCAGAAGAAGAGGAAAACTCATTAGAAGAAGATCCGCTTCCACGCTATATCGGAGAGTTTACGTTCATGTTCCAAGACGTGGAAGACGAGTTGACAGAGGAAGAGGACACGGATGAGGAGGTGGTGAGTCAATGAAACGTTCGACAATCTACGCGTTATTTGCGATTTGCCTCCTTGCCGCAATCATCGCACCGGCTTACTTTGGCTATACGTATTACGTCAAACAAGGAGAGGTCGAAGCGCTTGAACGCGACCTCTCGCTCGAACAAACAAAACTGGAGTTATTGCGCCAAGAAGGAAAAGCCGTTGATGTAGCGGACTCTCAGACGCTTCAGACACGGGTTCCAACAGTTCCTGCCCTCGACACGGTCGTTGAGGCGTTGTCGCAGGCAAGTCTTCTTGCGGGTGTCAATGTGACAAGTATCGCATTTGCGGATGGCGTTGTGGCTGAGTCAGAAGTGCCGGAAACGGTCGAGCCGTTCAATCCGGCTGATGTGAGTGCGACGAATGAACCGGCTGAACCAACGGACGTTGCACCTGTCAACGCTTCGACGGTCCGTTCAACGGTCAACTTGCAAGCAGAGACGTATGAAGCGCTCGTCTCCTTCTTGGAGTCGATCGAGTCGATGAATCGGATTCACGTGTTACGGACGGTTCAATTTACCGGACCTGCCGAGACGGGACCGAATACGGTCGAAGAAGTGCAGTCGCTCGAGTTTACAGTCGAGCTCGATGCCTTCTATCGTCCGGACCTCGACCAACTCGTTCCAGACCGATACATTCCGGAACCGGCGTTTGAGCAAAAGGATATCCCGGTATACGACTATACGACACCATAAGTCAGCACGTCCCTTCGCAATTGAAGGGGCGTGTTTTTCGTCGCGGGTAATTGTGTTTAGGAGGCACGTTTCCTACAATCAACAGTGAAGACCGAAACGGGAAGGAACGCCGTTTTGGAAGAAGAGAAGGAGTCGATACAATGAATTCAACACAGAAGCGTGTCATTCTCGCCTCGATGTCACCGCGACGTACCGAGCTATTGACGAAAGCAGGAATCAAACATGAGGTCATCCCATCTACCGTGACGGAAGGGACGGACGGTCGGGAGACACCGAGTGATTACGTCGCTCGTCTGGCCCGGGAGAAAGCGATGGACGTGGCAAGGCATCACCGTGATGCCATCGTCATCGGCGCGGACACGGTCGTCGTCTTGAACGGCATCATTTTAGAGAAACCGACAGACCGGGAGGATGCGAAACGGATGCTTGAACGATTATCCGGTTCGACCCATGAAGTGCTGACGGGTGTGAGCATCATCGGTAAGTCCCAAGATTTGTTCGTCACGACGACGCGTGTGACGTTCGCTGAGATTCCTGAAACCTGGCTAGCGGATTATTTGGATTCGACAGAGCCCTACGATAAGGCGGGTGCGTATGGGATCCAAGGATCGGGTGGTCTCTTCGTCGAAGGAATCGAAGGGGATTTTTATAATGTCGTTGGATTGCCGATCCATCCGCTCGTCAAGACGCTCGACCAGCATGGGGTGACGCCTCGCTTCCTGTGAACTTGAAAGTAGGTGAAGGAATGACCATGGTGCTTGACCGTAGTGTAGAGACCGCCATCGCCAGATTGCTTCAAATCGGAGGACGGGGACCGGACCCGATGGAGACGGCTCGTCGTATCTCGGACGTCTACCCGACGTTACGGGCGTTGTCGCAAGCGTCCGTACACGATTTGTGCAAAATCGAAGGGATGACGAAGAAGAAGGCAGAGCAACTCCTCGCCGCGTTCACAATTGGGATTCGATACGTCGAGGAACCGAAAGTAAGTATGCCGACGATTCGTTCACCGCAAGACGCCTATGAGTTGTTGCGAGATGAATTGAGACTGTTGAATCAGGAGCATTTCGTCTGTTTGTATTTGAATACGAAGAACCAACTGATTGCGCGGAAGACGCTCTTCGTCGGAGGGCTCAACTCGTCAATCGTCCACCCGCGTGATGTGTTTCGTGAGGCGCTCAAGTTGTCGGCGGCATGCTTTATCGCTGTGCACAATCATCCGAGCGGGGACGCGACCCCGAGTCGGGAAGACATCGAGGTGTCTGAACGATTGGTCGAAGCAGGCAATATCGTCGGCATCGCTTGTCTCGACCACGTCATCATCGGGGAAGACCATTACGTCAGCATGAAGCAGCGGGGATATATGAATGGGTAAGGAGTAGAGAGCAGGCATCGTGATGTCTGCTTTTTTGGATTTCATTCACATTCTCATAAAAGTCTAGAATACAATGAATAGAAAAACTCTGATGGACTAAGGTGATACATGTTCTTCTCTGTTCTCGTCCGTGTAAGATTCTAGAGCTATGGAGCCGTTCGATACTCGGTAGTAATAATAGGTGTTAGGGTCATTCATTAATTTGACACTTACTAAGTAATTTTTATCTTTTGGAAGGTTTGCATTAAACGCGGTAACACTCATGATTTCATTTTTAGGGACTTGCTTATCTTCCACTAAATGTTCGTACACCATTTCTTCTAACTGTTCCTTCTTCGAATCAACATAGAGGAACCACCCTCCAATGATTATGATGACAAATATAGTTAAAGTCGTGTAAATTCTCTTTTTCACTATAAATCCTCCTTCGTAAAAAGTGTTAATCATCATTATTAGCGATTCTTTATTGCTCAGGGTTATTCATCTACAGTTAAGTTTCAAATAGACTAAAAACAAGTCAGTCATCTTCCTTCACTATTCAATTGTACTGATTTCGGATAATGCGTATAACCTCATTAAATTTTGGATATAGTTGGAAAACGATGAATGGAAGTGTAGAATTTGAAGAGCGTAGAAATAATGATGCATAAGTTTGTACATAGGAGGTTACCGAATGTCGCGAATCACGATATGGAATGTGATCGGATGGGGATTTCTTCTTTTCTTAGCAGTCAGTAAATCCTTTTTTAGTGAGCAATTGTCTTTGATCACGACTGGTCTGGGCGGATTGATTTGTTTGATGTTGAGTTTGTGGATGATCTATTCCGGAGAAGAAGAATCATCACAACATCCGAATGAAAGGTCTGAATGAACAGCGCTATTTAAACTGTCATTTGGCTAAAGAGTAGATGATGAATCAAATTGAGAAGAGCGGTGTACGCATATGAATGTACTGTCGGAAAACGAATTAAAAGAAGCCCTTCAGATGATGAAAGATGGGGATTTGACGTATTACGAAAAAAACAATGAAGCCATTCTCACCAGCATGGTTCAGCATATCGGGTCACCGGACGGCGAACTCCGTGATCGACTCATATACACGATGTTCTTTCGCTTCATCATCGAACAAAAAGACATCGATTTCGACAAGATGAGTGAACTCCTTGAGACGTCCTTGCATGCTCTTTTGTTTCATAGAATTGAGGAAACGCAGTCGGACGCTGTCTTCACGAGAGCTTTCACGACTCTATTGATGGCTTTGATTCTGCATCGAGACGTTGAAGAGGACTTTTTGACAGAAGACCAATTCCGGCTGGCAACAGAAGGTTTGATTCGTTATCTTCAGCTCGAGAGAGATACAAGAGGTTATGTGAATGGCAAGGGATGGGCCCATTCGATTGCCCACGCGGCAGATGCGGTGGACGAACTGATCGCAAATCCGAAACTGGATCCAGCGTCATTTCCGGAACTCTTCCACGTCATTATCAATCAAATCATGCGTTCTGAGGTATTGGCGCATGATGAAGACGAACGTCTCATCCATCCGCTCCTACGTTTACTCGAACGAGGGATGGATTCTGAAGTCATTCATCGCTATGTAGAGCAGCTTCCACATCACTTAGAAGAATGTAAGCAACATCTTGATGATGAGGAAAAATATTGGTACGTCGTCCATAATGTGAAAACATTCTTGAAGAGTCTATATGTCCGTTTAAACGAAGAACAGCGGCATGATCTGATCCAACAATCTATTCTCGTCACACTGAAAAAGTTGTGATGTGATCAATTAAAGTAGTTTTCTCTAATCGAATCAAGATGTTGATTAGAAAACAAATGAGGTGTTTTTATGGAAAAAATAATTTGGATACTGATGGTCGGATTATCGCTTTTTGTGAGTTACATACATCTAGAACCAACCATCTTCTCTATCGTTGTGTTCATCCTGTTTTTATTTGTGAGCACAGCGCTATTTATGCGGTTCGATCAGGACCACTGGCTCGACCGCGTCTCGCCGCTCGTTGGTGTTGGCGTAGGAGTTCTATCGCTCATCGCTTATCTCGGTATGATCGTGCTCTCTTTCAATGAACTCAATCAACTCGGCATCTGGACGGTACTCGTCCGCCTCCTGCTCATGTACATCGGAATTTACATTTTCGTTGTGACGACATCGAGCTTTTTGGCAGGAGCGACCCGACTCAAGCCATCCCGCTTCTTTCGGCCGGTGTTGATTTTCTCGGTATTCTTTTACGGAGCGATGTTACTGCTTCCGCTCCAACCGGGATTGTAACCGTTCTCTCCTTAGGCAGACGCTCACTTGCGTCTGCTTTTTTGATTTGCCTTTTTGCCGAAAAGAAGGCAAACTAATAGACGGTGAGACAGGACTGAGATGCGGTTATTGTAAATAACCTGTAATCGAATGAACGTTTTCAAACATGATTTTTCCGTTATAATAAAAAATAGTGTAATGAAGAGAGGAGCAACACCTATGTTTCGTAGTTTTAACCGAGAGATCGGAATCGACCTTGGAACGGCTAACACGCTCGTTTATGTAAAGGGTCAAGGAATTGTTGTTCGTGAACCGTCCGTCGTGGCGTTCCGCACAGATACAGGTAGAATTGAGGCCGTTGGTAACCAGGCCAAAGATATGATTGGACGTACTCCGGGGAACGTCTCTGCACGTCGTCCGATGAAAGACGGCGTCATCGCTGACTTCGAAACGACAGCGACGATGATCAAATACTTCATGGAGCAAGCTCAAAAATCAAAAGGCGGTTTGTTCTCATCGAAGACGAACGTCATGATTTGTGTCCCAAGCGGTATCACGTCTGTTGAAAAACGTGCCGTGGAAGACGCTGCGAAACAAGCAGGCGCTCGTGAAGCATACACAATCGAAGAACCGTTCGCGGCAGCAATCGGTGCAGGTCTCCCAGTTTGGGAACCGACTGGCTCGATGGTCGTCGATATCGGTGGCGGTACGACCGAAGTCGCAGTGATCTCACTCGGCGGCATCGTGACAAGCCAATCGATTCGTGTCGGTGGTGACGAAATGGATGATGCCATTATTCGTTACATCAAGAACAAGTACAACCTCATGATCGGGGAGCGTACATCTGAGACGCTCAAAATGGAAGTCGGTTCGGCGCGCATCGATGCATCGAACGAAGCGGAGAAGATGGAAATCCGTGGTCGCGATCTCGTAACAGGACTTCCAAAACAAATCGAAGTCACATCTGCAGAAGTATGTGAAGCTCTTTCTGATACAGTCGAAGCGATTTTAGCAGGGGTCAAACAAACGCTTGAGCAAACTCCTCCAGAACTTGCGGCTGACGTTATGGACCGCGGAATCGTCTTGACTGGCGGCGGCGCCCTCCTCAAAAACTTGGACGACGTGATCTCAGACGAGACACACATCCCGACACTCGTTGCGGATGAGCCACTCGACTGCGTAGCGGTCGGGACTGGAAAATCTCTTGAAATGATGGACGTCCTCCGTTCGAAATCAGGCATCTCGTCACGTCGATGAGAGGTGAGACACGATGAGCCGATTCGTACGTAATAAAAAGCTCATCATCACGCTAATTGTACTGATCTTGTTTTTCGTCATTTTAGGTGTTTCGATTCGAGGACGATCGGAATCAGCCTGGTACCAAGATGTCACGCGTGATGTGGTCGGCACGTTCCAGCGAGTGTTCGCGGTACCAATCGGGTGGATGGACTCAACGGTCTCGTCCATCTCAGATGTCCGCGATATCTACGAAGAGAACCGCCAGCTGAAAGAACATTTGGCGAAGTACGCCGAGGTATCGGTTGAAGCGGATGATTTGCGCCGTGAGAATGAGGAGCTTCGAAAGATGGTCGAAGCAAGAGACGAGTCGTTACGTGACTTCGACCTCATTCCGGCGGAGGTCATCGGTCGGACACCGAACGATTGGCAACGCTACGTCACCATCAACGTCGGTTCAGAACGCGGCGTTGAAAAGGGCATGGCCGTGACCGCAGCGAGCGGGATGGTCGGTCGTGTCATTCAGACGAGTGCTTATACGTCGCAAGTTCAACTGCTCAGCGACAACAACCGGACGAACAACGTCTCGGCTGTGGTCAAAGATGCGGACGGCAAACCGACGTATGGGACGGTAGACGGATTCGACACGGAGACGAATGAATTGTTCTTCACGAAAGTATCGAATAGCGTCAAGCTGAAAGAAGGAGAAATCGTATCGACGTCCGGACTCGGTGGACGTTATCCGGCTGGACTCGTCATCGGTACGATCGAATCGATCGAGACGGATGAATATGGCGTCTCACAAGTCGCCCGGATTAAACCGGAGGCCGACTTCAATGAGTTCTCACAAATGTACGTGATTGATCGGACACTAGACGAACCGTTTTTAACGGGTCCCGAGGAAGGAGGAGCAGCGGGTGAGTAACATGAAAGTGTTCATCGCCCTGTTCCTCCTTTTTCTTATTGAAGGAACATGGGCATCGATTTTTTCTTGGCACTACGCCACGCCGTTTCTTTTGTTGACGCTGATCGGGTTGATGTTTGTCAGTCTGTACGGTCGATGGGAGACGGCACTCGGGTTTGGGCTTGTCTTCGGACTGCTGTATGATATCGTCTACACCGACCTGATTGGAATCTATGTATTTACTTTTTCACTCATTCCTCTCTTAGCCAGCTTCGTGTTAAAATATATAGGTGAGAACTTCTTCTCCGTCACCATTACGTTCACGTTTATGATTCTCGTTTTCACCTTTGCGATTTACGGGATCATGGCGGCGATTGGTGGGACGTTGATGACGATTCAAACACTATTGGTTGAACAGATTCCAGGGACGATGCTCGTCAATGCCATCGCCATCGTGATTCTTTATTATCCGATGACGCGTTATGTGACGACACGCCCTGTTGCGAAAAGAGGGTAGCCATGATGGAGCGTAAACGACACATTACGATTAAAGGACATCGCAACGGCATTGCCATTCACTTCAATCCGAAGAGTGGCATCGACGAGGTGCTTACGGACTTAGAAGCGACATTACAAGAAATGGAGCCGCCGTCCGGAAAGATTGCCCTGAAGTTGCACGCGGGTACTCGTTATATTGACGAGGAGCTGTCACGTCAAATTCGTGAGGTCGTCGCTCGTCATGGCGTTTTTTATATTGAAGACTTGTCGAGCGATGTCATGTTGACAGAAGAAGCGAAAGCGACGTACGGCAGAAAGACATTCCACTATCACAGCGGGACGATTCGGAGTGGGCAAGTCTTGACGTTTGACGGTTCTGTGCTCGTGATCGGGGATATCAATCCTGGGTCAGAGGTCCGGGCGACAGGAAGTATTTATTGTTTAGGGACGATACGAGGAAATGTACGCGCCGGTGTCGAAGGATGGGAAGAAGCGGTCATCACCGCGAGCCTGCTCCATCCGAAGTTTTTAGCAATCGGCGAACGTATACTCACAGCCGATGACGGGGAAGAACTTCCTGAGATTGAGATGGGTTGTGCGTATCAGACGAGTGATGGGATTGAGATGACACGTCTCCGCCACGTCATGACAGGTCTGAAAGACGCATATGCAATGGAATTACAGAGAGGGTGAGTGGAATGGAGCAAGTAGTGGAGCCTGTACATACAGAAAAAGAAGTTAAAAACGGCAGAGCCATCGTCGTGACATCAGGAAAAGGGGGCGTCGGGAAGACAACGACGACCGCCAACATCGGGACGGGGCTCGCCTTGTCTGGACACTCGGTCTGTCTCGTCGATACAGATATCGGATTGCGTAACCTCGATATCATTCTCGGTCTCGACAACCGGAGCATTTATAACCTTGTCGATGTCATCACGGGTCAATGTAAGTTGAATCAGGCGCTCGTCCGCGATAAACGCTTCGAGGAGATGTATTTACTCCCGGCCGCACAGTCGAAAGACAAGACGTCAGTGAATCCTGAACAAGTGAAAGAAATCGTTGACCAGTTGAAGACGGAATATGATTTCGTCTTGATTGACTGTCCTGCTGGAATCGAGCAAGGGTTCATGAACGCGATTGCCGGTGCGGATGAGGCGATCGTCGTCACGACACCTGAAAAAGCGGCGGTTCAAGATGCAGACCGAATCATCGGGATGCTCGAGCAAGCGGAACATATCGATGCGCCTAAACTGATTGTCAACCGAGTCAAGAATCATCTCGTCGAATCGGGCGACATGCTCGACATCGATGACATCATGCGCATCCTGTCGATTGACTTACTCGGTGTCGTCATCGACGATGAGGAAGTCATCGCAGCCGCGAACCGCGGTGTCCCGGTCACGATGAATCCGGACAACTATGCCGGGCAGGCTTACCGGAACATCACGCGCCGTATTCTTGGCGAATCGGTCCCGCTCATGTCGATTCAGACGGAGACGGCACCGGTCGGCTTTTGGGCACGACTCATGATGAAATTTGGAATGAAAAAAGCGTAAAGGCAACGGAAGTTGCCTTTTTCTGTCGAAAGGAGTGATGCAGATGAAGCTAATCTACGAACGAACACCTTCCATCGAACGGGCGATGCTCGTGGACGGCGAACGATTACTCGAAGTCGAGGAACGGTTTGTCGACCAACTGTCTGTCGGGACCATCGTCGAAGCCGGAATTGAAAGGATCCACCCGTCACTCGGGGCAGCCTTTTTGACGGATGGGGAGACGACATACTTTCTCCCGATCGCAGAGACGCTACGTGCGCTCGCCTCGTATCCGGAAGTGCCCGCCATCGGGCAAGCGGCAGTCGTCGGAGAAAAGCGACTCGTCCAAGTGACAAAAGAAGGAATCAACGGCAAGCATCATAAAGTGACAGAGAACATTCGATTCGGTGGGCGATATCTTGTGTATTTCCCATTTGGACGTCGTCAACTGTTCAGCCGGAAACTCGACCTCGTCACGCAGGACCGCCTCTCAAAGGCGCTCGACTTAACGGAAGAGGAAGGGGTCTTATTTCGGACGGAAGCCGGACAAGTGGCCCCGGAAGCGTTACAGGAAGAACTGAATCGATTGCGTAACCGTTCGACCATAGTGATCGAGCAACGGTTCGGGCAAGACGAGCTACTATGCGAACAATTCGTGAGACGTCATGCAGTCGAGTCCGTGCTGTTGAATGACAAAGAAGGGCAAACGCGACTCGAACGATTGGATGTCCCGGTGAAACGTCATATCGGAAAAGGGCGGATGCCTGAAGCGAAACGTCTCGATGGAGCCATCGAGAAACTGGAGAGTCGTGCCGTCTGGTTGGATGGTGGGGCGTTCGTCTTGATCGAACAAGTCGAGACGATGACCGTCATCGACGTGAATAGTGGCAAAAATGTCGCCGTCAAAGACAAGGGGCGTGCGGCCGATACCATCAATGAAGCCGCGCTCTATTCGATCATGGAGCAGTTGCGTCTGCGAAATATCGGCGGCATGGTCATCATCGATTTCTTACGAGGTTCAAAGGAAGGGCAGACCCGTCTCCTTAAAAAGATGAAAGAACTCGGGGCGCGTGACCCACGACGTGTCGAAGTGTACGGCTTCACACGGATGGGGCTGTTCGAGCTGTCGCGGGAACGGACCGGGCGCTCGATTCAAGACCGGATGTTTCATGCCGGCAAGCCTTCAAAATTGGCCATCTTCTCACAGTTTGAACGGTCGCTCCTTGATTTGAATGATCAATACGAAGCGGTCGTGCTCTCACTCCCTAATAAGTGGCATGACGCTTCTTGGCACGGATTTGACATTGAGGTGCACCTCGTCGAAGGGGAGCCGGAGTTCGTCTTTTATGGGACGTCCGAAGAATGTCAGAATTTCTTATCTCGTCGTTGACAATGATTAATTGAGAATGGTATTATCTATAACGTTAGTTCGTTTGGAAGCACCCAAATGGCTACAACCGCACAGAACGGGTTTTTAAAGGTTTTTGCCCTGCCCAGGATGGCGAGTCTGAGTTTAACAAGGAGGTGCACGTATATGTACGCAATCATCAAAACTGGTGGTAAGCAAATCAAAGTTGAAGCAGGTCAAGAGATCTACATCGAAAAACTCGATGCTGATGTCGAAGGTACTGTAGAATTCGGTGAGGTTCTTTTCGTTGGTGGTGACGATGTTAAAGTCGGCGCTCCACTCGTAGAAGGCGCTAAAGTTGTCGGTACTGTGGTAAAACACGGCCGCGCTAAGAAGATCACTGTCTTCAAAATGAAAGCTAAGAAAAACTACCGTCGTAAGCAAGGTCACCGTCAGCCTTACACGAAAGTTCGCATCGAGAAAATCGAAGCGTAAGCTATGATTCGGGTCAAGGTAAGACGAGACGAGGCGAAGTCGATTCGCTCCGTCGAAGTGACTGGTCATGCCAATTTTGCAGAACCTGGTTCTGACTTGGTGTGCGCCGGTGTTTCAGCCATCATCTTTGGTGCCTATAACGCCGTCGAAACGCTTGCGGGTCAATCGCTTCTTGTAGAAATGGCAGATCAAACAGAGGGTGGTTACTTTTATGTCGAGACGTATCCTGACTTATCACCGCAGGATATGGAACGCACCCAACTGTTATTAGAAGGGATGCTCGTGCAGTTAGACACGATCGCCCAAAGCTACGGTGAATATATCCAAATTGAACAATAGGAGGTGGACCTCATGTTACAATTGAACCTTCAGTTCTTCGCTTCGAAAAAGGGAGTTGGTTCGACTAAAAACGGTCGTGACTCAATTTCGAAACGTCTCGGTGCAAAACGCGCTGACGGACAAACAGTTTCAGCTGGATCAATCCTTTACCGCCAACGCGGTACAAAGATTCACCCAGGTGAAAACGTTGGCCGTGGTGGCGACGACACTTTGTTTGCGAAAGTTGACGGCGTAGTACGCTATGAGCGTCTTGGTCGCGACAAGAAACAAGTGAGCGTTTACCCAGTCGCGTAAGTTGAACGACGCAGAAGACTCTAGCCACTTATTTGGTTAGAGTCTTTTTTTCTAGGAGAGGATCAAATGGATTCAGAACAGACACTCGAGCTCTTATCGACCGTCCGTCACGAATGGATGAATCGGCTTCAATTGATCTCGCTCTATGTGGCTCTCGATCCGACTAAGCTCGAGGAACTTTACGAACGCTATCGGAAACAGGCCGACGAAGAGAGTGCGCTCGTTCGTTTGAACGTGCCACAGACGAGCCTAGTCGTGATTCAAGCGAATTGGGAGGGACGGATGACGTATACGATTTCAACCGACCAACTCGCCATCGATGACGCGCGAGTGGCAGAGATGCTTGTCCGCTTGTTAGACAACACGGATGGGGCGATTCATGTGACGTTCACGGACGGACTGATGGTTCGCGTCACGGGCGCTGTCCCGGACGATGTGAAGGCATCAGCCGATGTGTACGAACAGAACGTAGATACCACTACGTTTCACATAAAGGAGGGGAAATAAATGTTTGTCGATCAGGTTAATATTTTTGTAAAAGCTGGAGACGGCGGAAAAGGGATGGTCGCTTTCCGTCGCGAGAAATACGTTCCAGACGGTGGTCCTGCAGGTGGTGACGGTGGTCACGGTGGGGACGTCATCTTTGAAGTAGAGGAAGGATTGCGGACGCTCGTTGATTTCCGCTATTCGAAGAAGTTTATCGCCCATGATGGCGAAAAAGGGATGTCAAAAGGGATGCACGGACGTAAAGCGAAACCGCTCATCGTCAAGGTCCCACCTGGCACGATCGTGTTCGATGCCGAAACGGATACCGTCATCGCAGACTTGACCGAGCACGGCCAACAAGCGACGATCGCCAAAGGCGGTCGTGGTGGTCGCGGGAACTGTCGTTTTGCGACGCCTGCCAACCCGGCTCCGGAAATTGCGGAGAACGGGGAACCAGGTCAAGAACGTGAGTTGCGTCTCGAGTTGAAACTCCTCGCAGACGTCGGTCTCGTCGGATTCCCGTCTGTCGGGAAGTCAACGCTTCTCTCTGTCGTCTCGTCGGCACGCCCGAAAATCGGTGCGTACCACTTCACGACGATCACACCGAACCTCGGTGTCGTCAAGACAGCGGACGACCGTAGTTTCGTCATGGCCGACCTTCCAGGTCTCATCGAAGGGGCGAGCCAAGGCGTCGGTCTCGGTCACCAGTTCCTTCGCCATATCGAACGGACGAAAGTTATCGTTCACATGATCGATATGAGTGGTATGGAAGGGCGCGACCCGTTCGAAGACTACACGACGATCAACCGTGAGCTCGAGTCGTACAACTTACGTCTCCTCGAGCGTCCACAAGTCGTCGTGGCGAACAAAATGGATATGCCGGACGCAGCGGAACATCTTGAAGAGTTCAAGAAGAAGGTAGGGGACGATGTCAAAGTCTTCCCGATCTCAGCACTCGCTCAAGATGGTCTTCGTAACTTGTTGATCGAAGTGGCTAACTTTGTCGATACGACACCAGAATTCCCACTCGATGAGCTCGAAGAGAAGACAGCGACGCCTCGTGTCGTGTATCGTTATGAGAAGGAAGAGAAAGGCTATCAAATCCACATCGATGAATACGATCGCTTCGTGATCACGGGCCCTCGTATCGAGAAACTCTTCAAGATGACGAACTTTGACCATGATGAGTCAATCAAACGATTTGCTCGTCAAATGCGTCAAATGGGCGTCGATGACGATCTTCGTAAGTTGGGTGCCGAGGACGGTAGTGTCGTGGCAATCCTCGACTTCGAATTCGAGTTTGTGGAATAAAAAAATTATTTGTTAAGAAGAAACGGAGTGTGAAGCTAACGTGGACCCTGTGCCCTCGTCAAGTTTAATTCTATATGTAGTTCTCGTCATGTTGTCAGCGTTTTTCTCATCGGCAGAAACGGCGCTCTCGAGTGTGAACCGGGTCCGGATGATTCGGATGGCGGAAGATGGTGATAAAGCCGCAAAACGTGTCCTCAGTCTCGTCGACCGTTTTGATGATACCCTCTCGACGATTCTCGTCGGGAACAACATCGTCAACATCGGTTCGGCGACGGTGTCGACCGCCATCGCCACATCTATTTTCAGTGGGGGAACCGGTCTTCTCGTGTCAACGTTCGCGACGACGGTCATCATCTTGATTTTCGGTGAGATTTTACCGAAATCGCTCGCGAAAGAGTTTGCGGAGAAGTATTCGCTTCTCATCAGTGGAATCCTTGTGTTCCTCGTCAAAGTCCTCAAACCGGTGACGATGATTTTCACCGGCTTGAAGAAGTTGACGCTGCGGATGATCGGGATGAAAGACAAGGAGCCATCCGTCACCGAAGAAGAGTTGAAAGTGCTCGTCGATATGGGAGAAGAGGAAGGTGTGCTCGGAGAGACGGAAGCAGAGCTCGTCCATAGCGCCTTTGCCTTCAACGATATTACGGTCGATGATGTGCTGACGCCACGAATCGATATTCTGGCCGTCGACATCGACGATTCGCTCGATGAAATCAAAGACACGATTTTCAGTGGTGGACATTCGCGTTTACCGGTCTACAAAGACTCGATTGACAACGTCATCGGTGTCTTGTCGGAACGTGACTTCTTGCGTTCGATGATGAAGGATGAAGTGACGGATGTCCGTTCGCTCATCCGACCGCTCACGTACGTGTCACCGCAGACGAAATTGATTGAACTACTTCCGATTCTCCAGCAGAAACAATCTCACATGGCTGTCGTCCTCGATGAATTCGGGGGCACGGCGGGTCTCATCACGTTAGAAGACATGCTTGAAGAACTCGTCGGCGACATCTGGGATGAGCACGACGAATCCGTCGTCTATCTCAGACGTCTCCGTGAAGGGGTCTATGAGTGTATGGCTGACATGAACGTTGATGAATTCGCGGAAGAGATGGGGATTGCAGAACCAGACGTCGATTCCAACACGATGGGCGGTTGGTTCGTTGAATTGCTCGGTGACATCCCGGAGAAAGGTGCACAAGTCACGTATCAAGACATGACGTTCACCGTTCTCCATGTGGAGAAACGCCGTGTCCGGAAACTGTTAGTGGAGACTGGACAATCTCAACAAGAAGACATGCAAGAAGCATAAAGAAAAGGGATGATTCGCACATAGCGGATCATCCCTTTTTGCGTCATACGGATTGGCGTTCAATGCGCTCAATCAGTTCATATGGTCGTACTTTATAAATGGCGTAAGGCATATAGGTCGGGTCCATGGCATCGAGGAAGCGCATCTGGAAATGCTCTCGTTTGATGTAGTCGCCGATGTTGCTTGCGTCAACTTTATAGAATCCAACTTCCTGTGTCTCGCCAGCCTGCGGTTTGAGGTCACCTGATACATAAGTGGCGCGGAAGGTGACACAGAGGACGCGGGACGACACGTTTTGATAAATCCCGGTGATCCCTTCTACTTTGATTTCCGCACCGGTCTCTTCGCGTACTTCACGATGGATGGCATCCACGATGGACTCATGTTCTTCCACTTGTCCGCCAGGCATTTCAAACGAATCGTTCCGATGCATATTTTTGACGAGGAGAACTTCGCCTGCTTCGTTCGTAATGTACGCCGTCACAGAAACGATGGTGCGGGGTGGCGTATAGTGACCGGTCGGCATCATGAATTCTTCACTCGACTTGATATACAAATCTTTGCCTAGTCGGGCCCGCTTCTTCATCGCTTCCCGTCGTAAGGCGCTGCCCCGATAGTCCCGTTCGACTTGCTCATAATGTTCACGGTCCCGGTATTCCCATAATGCCATGACCTCGGACTTGTCTTCGGTCACCCAGCGTCCGACGAGGCGGGCGCCATGCGACGCCTGGATCGGATAAATGTATGTATGGAAAAAGTCGGTGAATTCTTGCAGGCGTTCAGGTCGAATCGTATACGTTTTACGGCGATGGAACATGATGATTCCTCCTTTTTCGTTGTGCGGTGTCCTATATATATGACCGCGATTCGCTTACATGGTTCTTATTCGACAGATATTAGCGTTTCCCTTTCCAACAAAAAAGAATCAGCTTCAGTTAAGCTGATTCTTTCACACGTTTTGGTTGCTGACGAACATGTCGAACGACGAGGATAATCCCGACAGCAAGAGCCAAGAAGGGGATGACATCGTCCATGAAGTGGCCGATCATGCGCCAGTTGCTACCAAGCATCATCCCGACATGGATGAAGATGAATGACCAGACGGCGAAAATCAAGGTCGTCACCGACAAAAACTTACGGAACGATAGACGCATCACCCCGGCGCTCACGGCGAATAATTGACGCCAAAACAGGCTGAGACAGACGATCCATGCACCGTATTTCTCAAACCAGCGCTCGGCCCGGAGTTGCTTGTCTTGCCGAATTCGAAAATACCGATACAGTTTGAGCGCGACGGGACGCCCACCATATCGACCGATCCAGTACAGACCGATTTGGCTGAGCGTGAAGGAGACCCACGCCAGTAGGAACGTCAGGAAGAAGGGCGCGTCATGCGAGTCGACGAGGAAGCCTCCGTATGCGAGAACGAGTTCGTTCGGGATGAATTGAACCAAGATACCGATGGGAATGCTGAAGACCCCACAGACGGCGAGTAGATGCTCGAGGACGTTCAAGACTTAGCCCTCCTTTCAAATGATTTCAGGAAAGATGTTCCATCCATCAGTATAACGGACATGACTGAAAAGAAAAAGAAGAGATGTCACATATTCGTGACGTCTCTTCAATCTAATTCGGATACGAGAATCCCGAGGCGGTCCAATTCTTTTACCGCAGCATCGATTGCCTCTTTATGGTCTGATTCGAGCGTATGGATATGGAAGCCACCCGTCAACTGGGAGAGCGGGGAAGCCCCATGCGTCTTCACTCGTTCGAGGAAGGCGCGGACGTCGCGGCGACTCTTCACCATGAGTTGTCCCGTGATAGACCCGTATACAGGATGGTCGATGATGACGTCTTTGATGGTGACCCCTTCATCGACGATGGCGTTCATCTCCGTCTCCATCTCTTCTGCCGTATGACGACAGGCTACCTTTTTCGAATAGGTGGAGGGGGTGAGGTCTCCATGCAAGTAGACATACCCACGAGCGGTCGCGACGATTTGATGGCCTTTCGCTTTTAGCAACGATAGGTCTTGGACGATGACCTGACGACTGACGGATACATGTCTTGCCAGTTCAGATCCTGTGATTGGCTCATTGCTCGATTCAATCAATTGTAATAGTGTGCGACGGCGTTCTTCACCGGCTAAACGTTTGTTCATGATGTTCGACTCTCCTTGCTAAAATGACGATGGCATCGGCGAGGGCCGATGTGTCTTCGGCGGTCGTTTGCGCGCCGAAGGAAATGCGGACGAGTCCATGACAGGCGCTCGTCTCATATCCGAGTGCTTCGAGCATGCGATTTGGTCCATTTTGACCTGCTCGACATGCCGACCCAGCCGATACTTGGAACCCGAGATCGTCGAGCTCGGTCATCCACCATTGTCCGTCGCGTTGATGGGAGACGAAGGAGAAAATGGCGGGACTTTGTTCATCAAACTCGAGCCAATGGACATGCGCTGACGTCTTCTCTTTCAAGATAGCACGAAACGCCATGAAATTTCTCTGAAAACGTGTCAATTGTTCCTGACGTTCTCCGAGTGCTTTTGCAAAGGCACTGATTCCAGGAACGTCAATCGTTCCGGGACGAATCCCGTATTGATGATGCCCCGGATAGTATGGGGGAGGAATCAGACGTTCCATGTAGAGGGCGCCGACTCCTTTCGGTCCACCTACTTTGTGAGCACTGAACGAATAGGCATCAATGCCTTCGACAGAAATCGGGATTTTCCCGAGTGCCTGGACCCCGTCCACATGGAAGAGGATTTTCTTATATTTCAAGAGGCATTGGATGTGGTGGAGCGGTAACACCCAGCCTGTGTCGGAATTGACATGCTGGAGCGTGACGAGCCCGATGTCACGGTCGAGTAGGTGTGTGAATGCATCTAAATCAAACTTCCCATCCTTCAGTTTCAACCGATGAACGATTATTCCTTCCCGTTCCCACTCTTCAAGTAAGAGGGCGACCGAATCATGTTCATGCCAAGACGTGATCACTTCTTTGCCCTTCATCCGTTTACGTAAACTTGTCAGTGCGATGTAATTGCTCTCCGATCCACTCCCAGTGAATAATAATTTTCCTCGTAACATATCAAGACCGAGCGCCTGTTTGATCAAGCGTCTTGCTTCTGTCAAATAATCTTCTGCCATATAACCTTGGGTATGGAGTGATGATGGGTTCCCATAAACGTTTTTGGCCATCGCCACGTAATGGTCTAATGCTGCATGCGTCATCGGGTGTGTAGCGGCGTAGTCGAAGTAGCGGTTCATCATGGACTCCCCTTTTCTCATGTTGTCTTCTACACAAAATTATGCGAAACTAGTTTACAAGTCAACATTACATATGAAAAACAGGTGATATACAATTGTCTTTACACATAGAGAAAACTTACATTTTGATTATCGGAACGGGACTTGCCGCCGTCGCAACGGCTTTGCATCTATCAAAATCATTCTCCATTCTTCTCGTCTCAAAAGGTGAGATGACAGAGAGCAACTCCGATTTGGCACAAGGCGGGATTGCGAGCGCGTATCTTGAGAAATCGAGTACTGCCCATAAAGAAGACACAATGCTCGCTTCTAAAAACACATCGTGCGCTGAGCGCGTCGACATTCTCGTAGAAGAAGGGCGTCAAGCGATTGGAGAAATGGAACGATTCGGTGTCCGGTTCGATCATGAAGAGGGCGGCTATGCCCTCGGACGAGAAGGCGCACACCGATTGAATCGGATCTTTCATGTCGGTGGCGACGAGACGGGACGTCATGTCATGAGGCAATTGCGTCAGTCGATGCCTGATAACGTGAACGTATTGGAACGGGTGCTCGTGCACGATCTCATTACGAAAGACGGGAAAGTCGTCGGCGCGATGGCGTTTCGTGATGAAGTGCCCATTCGAATTGAAGCCGGCGCTGTCGTATTGGCGACAGGTGGCATCGGTGGGCTGATCGATTGGACTTCAAACGCGCGTACCGTGACCGGTGATGGTCTCGTTCTGGCAAATCGATGTGGGGCCAAGCTGACACATTTACAGCGGATCCAATTTCACCCCACCTTACTGGCGACCGAAACGCCTCACCTCGTGACCGAGGCGCTCCGGGGAGCCGGAGCGACGCTCGTTGATGACGAAGGGAATCACGTGATGGCGCATCATCCGCTCGGGAGTCTCGCGCCTCGAGATGACGTGGCACGGGTACTGACAGAACGGATGGGAACGGTCTATCTCGATACGACAAACGTGACACGGCTTCGTGAACGGTTTCCAAAACTTGCTTTGACATGTGACAAACTTAGGATTGATCCTCGCCGCATTCCGGTACGTCCAGGTCTCCATTTTCATATGGGTGGAATCGAAGTGGATGATATGGGACGGACAGGCGTTGACGGATTATATGCCGTCGGTGAAGTGGCGGATGCGGGCATACATGGGACGAATCGTTTAGCCTCGAACTCACTTTTAGAATGTTGGGTATTTGGAAAACGAGTCGCGCGGGCGGTGCGTTTGAATAGGACGGCTATGGTGACGAAGGAGACGCTGGTGTACGACATCTCACCTTTGGCGTTTCAAGCGTTCCGTGCTCAAATTGGAAGATGGTTGACGATTTCACCAAGTCTTGATGAATTGAAAGGTTTCTTACAAAATACCCAAACGTTGACCATGACGAAACACGTGACAAGACAATTAAGTGAACAAACTTTACAACTCGATGCGGCGCGTCTTCTCGCGCAAAGCATCCTCGAAATGGAGCGGTATGATGAACACGATATACCTACGCGAACAGCTACGTCAGTTCTTGATTGAAGATATCGGTTATGGGGACTTATCGAGTGCGCTGATTGATGCACAGGACGAGTCGATCGCAACGATTGTTGCCAAAGAACAGGGCATTTTCTGTGGGAAGCCAATCGTAGAAGAGCTGGCAACTATGCAGCGGCTTGAATTGGTCTTTTGCCAAGAAGACGGGAGAGCGGTTGTCCCTGGAGACGAGCTCGTCGTCTTGAGAGGAAAGACACGCGCAATTTTAGAGACGGAGCGTGTGCTGTTGAATGTAATCCAACATGCGAGTGGAGTCGCGACGATGACAAAGCAGTGCATCGATGCGCTAGATGATGACTCGATACACGTGACCGATACACGGAAGACGACTCCGGGACTTCGGATGATTGAGAAGTACGCCGTACGTGTCGGTGGGGGATACAATCACCGTTTAAGACTCGATGACGCCGTCATGATCAAAGACAATCATATCGTCGCACTGGGTGGTGTAACGAACGCGATTCAAGTCGCGCGTGAGCGTGTCGGTCATACGACCCCGATTGAAATCGAAATCGAGTCGTTCGAACATCTGATGGAGGCGGTTCAAGCCGATCCGGACATCGTGATGCTTGATAATCGGACGCCAGATGAATTGAGGGACTGGGTCCGTCATATACCGACGCACATCAAAATTGAAGTGTCTGGTGGAATCACGCTCGACACGATTGACGATTATCGAGGCATTCGCATCGATGTCATCTCGCTCGGTCAATTGACTCATTCGATCCGCGCGCTTGATTGCAGTTTGAATTTACAAGGGGGAATGAAAGATGCAACTACTCGGAACACTTCCACCGACGTACGCTAACCTGTCAGTGGAGGAGATGGAGACTCGGATTCAGGCGGTCAAAGACCGACTCGGGACTCGTCTCTTTTTACCGGCCCATCATTATCAAAAAGACGAGGTCGTTCAATTCGCGGACGCGACAGGAGATTCGCTCCAGCTCGCACGACTCGCAGAACAGATGAGCGAAGCCGAATTCATCGTCTTTTGTGGTGTCCACTTCATGGCAGAGACGGCAGACATGTTGACACGGGACGACCAGATTGTCGTCTTACCTGATATGCGTGCCGGCTGTTCGATGGCAGACATGGCCGATATCGATCAGACGGAGATTGCTTGGGAAGAACTGACGGAACGATTTGGAGAGGACATCATCCCGATTACATACGTCAATTCAACAGCGGCCATCAAAGCGTTCGTTGGTCGTCACGGTGGGGCGACCGTCACATCGTCGAACGCCCATGAAATCGTCCGGTGGGCGCTTGAGGCAGGTGAACGCATCTTGTTCCTTCCCGATCAGCATCTCGGGCGGAACACGGCGTTCGACCTCGGCATTCCGCTCGCGGCGATGGCTGTTTGGGATCCGCTCCGTGAAGAATTGGTCTCAGAAGGCGAAGACGAGCAAGTGAAAGTCATCTTATGGAAGGGACACTGTTCTGTCCATGAGAAGTTCACAGTATCGCAAATTCAGGCGTTCCGTGACCGTGAGCCGGATCGTCGCATCATCGTCCATCCGGAGTGTACGTTTGACGTCGTCCAATTGGCAGACGAGGCGGGATCGACGTCATATATCATCGACAAGATTGATGCGAGTGCACCTGGGACGAAGTGGGCGGTCGGAACGGAGATGAACCTCGTCAACCGGTTGGCGGCAACGTACCCACATCTTGATATCGTCTCGTTGAACCCATTCATGTGTCCGTGCCTCACGATGAATCGAATCGACTTGCCACATCTTCTCTGGGCGCTCGAGTCACTCGAGACGGACCCTGTGAACGTCATTCGCGTCGATCATGAGACGACAGAGTGGTCGAAACGCGCACTTGAACGAATGCTTGCACGGTAATCGCTTCAGGACAGGTAAACGCCTGTCCTTTTTTCGTGTCGCCCATTATGGTACAATAAATGCAGTTTTTCCGACCAAAAAGGAGAGTACATCGTGATTGAATTCGTAAAAGGACCCGTCGCCTATGTGTGTGCGGAATATATAACGTTAGATGTCTCGGGCGTCGGCTACAAAGTACATGTGCCTAACCCGTTTTTTTATCGTGAACAAGACGAACATGTAATCGTGTTTACGCATCATTATGTGCGTGAAGACCAACAGACGTTATACGGTTTCCGGTCACGTCGTGAGCGTGAGCTGTTCAATAAACTCCTCAGCGTGAGCGGGATCGGACCAAAGGGTGCGCTTGCCATCGTCGCGTCCGGCGATATCGACGCGTTGATCGATGCGATTGAAACCGAGAACGAGAAGTATTTGACGAAGTTCCCGGGAGTCGGCAAGAAGACGGCCAAACAGATGGCGCTCGACTTGAAAGGGAAGTTATCCGAGCTCGCACCGGATTACGTGCCGAACGAAGGGTTGTTCGCCCAAGGTGCATCTGAACTCGATGAGGCGTGTGAGGCGCTCGTCGCGCTCGGCTACTCTGAACGGGAAATCCTAAAAGTCCGCAAAGCATTGAGCGGAGAAATATTGACGACCGACGCGTACATAAAACGCGCGCTACAGCTGTTACTGAAATAAGGAGGAAGCTATGGACGAACGATTGTTGTCACAATCTCATCAGCAATATGAAGACTCTGAAGAGTGGAGCTTACGTCCGCAGCGCTTCGAGCAATATATCGGGCAAGAAAAGGCGAAAGGCAATTTGTCGGTCTTCATTCAGGCCGCTAAACTTCGTAGTGAGACGCTCGACCACGTGCTCTTATACGGTCCCCCGGGACTCGGGAAGACGACGCTCGCCCAAATCATCGCCAACGAGATGGGCGTCGGAATTAAGACGACAGCAGGACCGGCAATTGAACGACCGGGTGATTTGGCCGCAATCCTCTCGACACTCGAGCCGGGAGACGTCTTGTTCATCGACGAGATTCATCGTTTGAGCCGGACGATTGAAGAGATCCTCTATCCGGCGATGGAAGATTACTGTCTCGACATCGTCTATGGGCAAGGGGAGATGGCTCGTAGCGTCCGCATCGACCTACCACCGTTTACGCTTGTCGGGGCGACGACACGGGCCGGGATGTTGTCGGCGCCTTTACGTGACCGTTTCGGCGTCACGTTGAAGCTCGAATATTACGAAACACATGAGTTAGCGGCCATCGTCAGCCGGACGGCCCAGTTGTTCCGTCTCTCGATTTCACCGGAGGCGAGCGGTGCGATTGCGAAACGCTCACGAGGGACGCCACGAGTTGCAAACCGTCTCTTGCGTCGTGTCCGTGATTTCGCACAAGTGGCTGGTACGAAAGAAATCGATCCAGTGCTCGCATCTGATGCGCTCGACCGGCTACACGTCGATGCGCTCGGACTCGATGAAGTCGATCATCGGTTACTGAGAGCCATGGTGGAGCGGTTCGGAGGTGGACCGGTCGGGCTTGAGACGCTCGCTGCGACCATCGGTGAGGACGCTCAGACGATTGAGGATGTCTACGAGCCCTATTTATTGCAACAAGGATTCTTGCAGCGCACGCCGCGAGGACGGATGATCACACAGTTTGCCAAGTCGCATTTTGGTTATGAAGAGGAAGAGGAGTAAGATATGCAAGACATTCAATTGAACGTAAACGATTATGATTTTGAATTGCCAGAAGAGTTGATTGCGCAAGTCCCATTGCTCGATCGGACAAGCTCACGCTTGCTCGTATTAGACCGCGAGACAGGGGACATCGAGCATCGCCATTTCCGTGACGTGCTCGATTATTTGAACGAGGGGGATGCGCTCGTCGTCAACGATTCGCGCGTCTTACCGGCACGCCTTTTTGGGGCAAAGCAAGAAACAGGCGGGAAAGTCGAACTGCTCTTGTTGAAGCAGACGGAAGATGATGTATGGGAAGCACTCGTCAAACCGGCGAAAAAAGTTCGTGTCGGCTCCATCGTTGAGTTCGGGGACGGCCTTCTCCGCGCAGAATGCGTCGAGGAGCTCCCAGAAGGTGGACGTCGTTTCAAGTTTGACTATGACGGCATCTTCTATGAGATTTTAGACGAGCTTGGAACGATGCCGCTCCCGCCGTATATTCGCGAACAACTCGATGACCAAGACCGTTATCAGACGGTCTATGCCCGTGAACGAGGCAGTGCGGCCGCTCCGACAGCCGGTCTTCATTTCACTGAGGAACTGCTTGAAGCGGCCAAAGCGAAAGGTGTCCGGTTGATCCCGCTCACACTTCACGTCGGCCTCGGGACGTTCCGTCCGGTGACGGCTGATTCTATCGAGGAACATACGATGCATAGTGAATATTTCGAGTTGTCGGCTGAATCGGCAGCTGCGCTTCGAGAGATTCGAGCGAATGGCGGTCGCATCTTTGCGGTCGGGACGACATCGACGCGCACGCTTGAGACGATCATGAGAGATCACGGGGACTTCGTCGAGTCATCGGGCTGGACGGATATCTTTATTTACCCTGGTGTTGAGTTAAAGGCAATCGATGGATTGATCACGAACTTCCATCTCCCTAAATCAACGCTCGTCATGCTCGTCTCGGCATTCGCGACGCGCGACATCATCTTACACGCTTATCGGACTGCGGTCGCAGAACGATACCGCTTCTTCAGCTTTGGAGACGCGATGCTCATCACGAGGAAGGAAGTAACAAAATGACAAAACATGCAGTCACATACGAACACATCCACACATGCAAACAGACCGGAGCGCGGCACGGAATCGTCCATACGCCGCACGGGTCGTTCGAGACACCGGTCTTCATGCCGGTCGGGACGCAAGCGAGCGTCAAAACGATGGCACCTGAACAGGTCAAGGCGATGGGTGCGAACATCATCTTGTCGAACACGTATCACCTTTGGGTTCGTCCAGGACATGAGGTCATCAAACAAGCCGGTGGACTTCATAAGTTCATGAACTGGGACGGGGCAATCCTCACGGACTCGGGTGGATTCCAAGTGTTCTCACTTGCCGACCTCCGAAATATCCAAGAGGAAGGCGTTCATTTCCGTAACCATTTGAACGGCGACAAGTTGTTCTTGTCACCGGAAAAGGCGATGGAGATTCAAAACGCGCTCGGGTCGGACATCATGATGGCGTTCGATGAGTGTCCGCCTTATCCGGCGACGCATGAATACATGAAGAAGTCGGTCGAGCGGACGAGCCGTTGGGCGGAACGTTGCCTCGAGGCACATGAACGTCCAGAAGACCAAGCGCTCTTCGGCATCATCCAAGGTGGAGAATATGAGGACCTTCGTCGTCAAAGCGCCCAAGACCTCGTCTCTCTTGATTTCCCAGGATATGCGGTCGGTGGTCTCTCGGTCGGTGAACCAAAAGATGTCATGTATCGTGCCCTCGAATTCACGACACCGCTCATGCCAGAGAACAAACCACGTTATTTGATGGGTGTTGGCTCACCGGATGCGTTGATTGAAGGGTCGATTCGCGGAATCGACATGTTCGACTGCGTTCTGCCGACTCGCATCGCACGAAACGGAACGCTCATGACGTCGAAAGGTCGCGTCACGATCAAACAAGCGAAATATAAGACGGACTTTGGTCCAATCGATGAGAAGTGTGACTGCCATACGTGTAAGAACTACTCGCGTGCGTACGTCCACCACTTGATTCGAGCGGATGAGATGTTTGGCCTTCACTTGTGTACGACACATAATCTTCACTTCCTCGTGAAGTTGATGGAGCAGGTTCGTCAAGCGATTCGCGAAGACCGCTTGCTCGATTTCAAAGAAGAGTTCTTCGAAGAATACGGCTACAACAAGCCGAATGCGAAGAATTTCTAAAGAAACGTGTCGGACATTGTGTGACAATGCTTCAGTTTCACGGTATAATGAACCTGATATTGAAGGAAAGGGTGAATGTTACTCATGGAAACACTCGTTGCGTTATTACCAATGATCTTGATTTTCGTCGTATTTTACTTCCTTTTGATTCGTCCACAGACGAAACGCCAAAAAGAAGTACAATCGATGCAAAACGCCCTCGAGCGTGGCGACAGCGTTGTCACAATCGGCGGTTTACACGGCGTCGTTCATCAAATCGAAGACACACATGTCGTTTTGAAATGCGATCAATCGCTTCTCCGTTTCAACCGAAGCGCAGTTGCGGAAGTCGTGAAAAAAGCGAATGCCTCATTTGAGGAATAAGCAAGTAAGCGTCTGACCATCATGGTCAGACGCTTTTTTGTGTGGCTAGAAGTTGGGGGAGAATTCTACGAGCGGCCTCTTGTCCACCATAGATGGCTCTTGAGAACGGGCCGATGATCAAATCGGCGTAAGGACCGGTCAAGTAAAGTCCAGGCGTCCATTCAAGATGCTCATTCAGGACAGGGGTGCCACATGGGGTGAGAGGTAGGTTGAATTGTTCGATCACGGGCTGAAGAAATGTCTCTTTCACAGGATGAGGTCTGATTCCCGTACAACAGACGACTTCTTTTCCGGCAAGTTGTTCACCGTTTACAAATAGCGAACCACTGTCCCGCTCGACTTCTCCGATGATGTGCGTCACAGCGTTCGTCTGTATGAGGCGCTTCACTTTTAAGACGAGATCGTTCGGAGCCGATCCCGGTTTTCGTTCACGGGCGATGAATGATCGTTTTGTCGTCCAGTCTTGTTTTAGACGATGGAAGTCATCTAATCCTTTCGGTCCCATGAACTGTCGATCAGCGTCAAATTGACTCACTTCGAGCGGACGTCTCGTCACAAGGGTGACACGGTGACCCTGATTGGCACGCTTCACGACATAGTGAAGTGCTGTGATGCCACCGCCGACGACAGTCACTTGATCCGATTCATCCGATTGGTCTTTTTCGAACACGTGTCGACATTGTTCGTCGGCCCATTCAGGTAACACGACATTTTCCGATTGACCGATCGCGACAATGACCGAGTCCGCGACAATGAGGCGATGATTTGTTCGGGCATGATAGTGTGCGCCATCTTTGCGGAGAGTCATCACCTGTTCATTTCCGTGGAACCGCTCATCAAGGCGATACGCGTTCCATGACGATTCGGCATGGTCGTTGAACAGTTCGAGCGATGGACGTCCGAACGTATCTTTGAAATGATTGGAACGATAGGCATATCGCGAGGCGAACTGTTTCAACGCATGGGGATTCGAAGAAACGTGATGCACTCGGGTCGAACGCAGGTGCGACATAGAGATGGATGAAGTTTGTTGTTTCCAGTTCGATAATGGGTCAGTGAGACGGTCGACAATAATCAAATCCTCCAAGCACCCGCCTTGTTCCATATATGAGATGGCGAGGGTCATTCCGTGTACACCAGCACCAATGATTAATAACTTCGTATTTTCCACAATCATAGAGAATCCTTTCAAAGCGTAATAATTACGATTTAAAGTATACAAAGATGACTTCTTTTTGTCAAAACGAATCCGATTCAAAATTTATCCACCTCATTTCGAAAAATCGATTTGATTAATGAAAACGTTTGCACTAACCTCAAATTGAGAAGAAATCCGAGATGAAGGAGAACGAATGACATGGACGTGAAACGATTGATTAACCAGATGAAGAAGTGGAAAGGATGGAGCATAAAACGAAGTGGTACGAAACAGAGAGGACGCTCATCGCTGAGACGACGTATGTCCATCGCGCTCATTCCGACGATCATTACGCTCGTCATTGTCGGCGCGCTCGGATCTTATCAATTGAGACAATCGACTGCCGCCTATGACCGGGTACTCAGTGAAGGCACGCAGGAGATGCTGCTTGCAGAGAATCTATCATTAGCGGTGACGGATGCCGAACGCTACTTGAACTACTATATGCTTGTAGCCAATCCGAAGACGCTCATCAGTCTCCAGGGAGTTCAAGAACAACGAGACGAATTGATGGCTTCACTCAAGGCATCTTCTTCAGATGAGAAGATCTTGTCTTGGTTGGGAGATTTGGAGAAATTTAACGAGCTATTAGACCGTGAGATGAATCGTGCCGTCGAACTTCGTCAACAACAAGACGAAATTGGCTTCAAAACCGTTCTCAACACGAGTGTGACACCGACGACGGATCGGGTACGCATGACCGTGACCGACCTTGTCGAATATAAAGGGGAGCTCCTCGAGTCTGAGACGAAAGCGGTACAAGCAGATGCAGAAAGTTCAATCCTTTGGATGCTCATCATCAGTGTTGGTGGTGTTGTGATCGGGATTCTTTCCTTACTTGCGCTACAACGGCTTTTCCTAAAACCGATCAATCGACTCGGTCGTCAAGCACGCATCATGGCAGAAGGGGATTTGACAGGAGAAGATATCGAGGTCGCCTCAAACGATGAACTAGGAGACCTGGTTACGGCGTTCAATGAAATGAAGCACAACCTGGTCGGCTTGATTCGTCGGGTTGGTGAAGCGTCGGACAAAGTGACTGCATATTCTGAAGAACTTTACGCAAGCACAGACCATGTCGCGACAACGACCCAAGGCGTGTCCCGGTTGTTCGAAGAGATGAACGTGGCTGCGCAAGGATCCTCGAAGCGAGCGGAAGAAGGGACGATTGGGGTCAATCAAGCGGTGGATGGATTGAATCAAATCGCTGCGGCCTCACAAGGTGTGAATGAGCAGACGATACATACACTTGAGGCGGCGAACGGTGGACTTGAGACCGTTCAATTGGCAGAGAAACGGATGCAAGAAATTCGCCGTGCCAACGAGCTCACTCAACAGATGGTGAACCGTCTATCGAACCAATCGCTTGAAATCGAGAAAATCACCCGTTCGATCACGGCGATCACGGAACAGACGAACTTGCTTGCCTTAAACGCGGCGATTGAAGCAGCACGTGCGGGTGAGCACGGAAAAGGGTTTGCCGTCGTCGCGGCTGAAGTCCGGAAACTCGCCGAGGAATCGAAACAATCCGCCATTCAAATCCAGACCGTTGTCCGCGACATTCAACGTGACACGGAGCAAGTCGAATCGGCGTTCGAAGAATCGAGCGTACATGTGGAGAATGGGGTATCGCAAATGGGAGAAGTGGCCGAGGCGTTCCGTGAGATCGTATCGGTCATCGAAGAGACGTCCCGTCAAATGAGTGAGATTGCGGCAGCAACAGAAGAAGTGAGTGCCAATACGACTGAAGTTGCCGTCTCTGTTGAAGATATGTCGACAAACGCCGTCTCGACACAGCGAAGCGTCGAAGAAGCCGGTGCGAACGTCGAAGAACAGCTTGCCGCCATTCAAGAGATCAACGGCATCGCTGAAACGATGAGTCACATGTCGTCTGAATTAAAAGATGTCGTCCATGTGTTTAAAACGACATAATAAATGCCCTGACGCGCGCGTCAGGGCATTGCTCGTTACATTAATAGGATTAGACTTGTCGCCATGACGATCATACCAGCAACCATTCCATACATTGAATGATGGGCGTGTCCGTATTCACGGGCGGCAGGGAGCAATTCGTCAAGCGAGATGAAGACCATGATGCCACCGACCGCCGCGAACAAGAGTCCGAAGACGGTGTCGCTCAAGAACGGCATGAGTAACAAGAATCCGATGGCCGCTCCAGCTGGCTCGGCAAGCCCTGACAACATCGAAAGCTTGAACGCCTTCTTCCGTGAGCCCGTCGCATAATAAATCGGGACGGAGACGGCAATCCCTTCCGGAATGTTGTGTAGGGCGATGGCGATGGCGATAGCTAAGCCGACGGCCGGGTCATCTAGTGCCGAGACGAACGTCGCAAGTCCTTCTGGGAAGTTGTGAATCCCGATGGCGAGTGCCATGAAAATCCCCATTTTTTTAAGTCGATTTTGTACCTCTGGATGATTGATTGGAGCCGCTTCATTTGTCGTCGTCGTTGCGAGTTCATGTGTTGTCGGGTCATTCTGCATCGACTCGACAAACTTGACTTCGTGTGGATTCTCCATTTTCGGAATGAACTTATCGATCATGCCAATCAAGAACATCCCACCGAAGAATGCGAGGACGGTGTAGATTGTACCCGTATATTCTCCGTGTGCGCCGACGAGTTCCTCGAGCGCTTTCGGGAAAATCTCGATGAACGACACGTAAATCATGACGCCTCCGGAAAATCCAAGCGAGATGGAGAGGAATGCCGTGTTCGTCCGTTTCGCAAAGAATGCGATCATACTCCCGATTCCGGTAGCTAGACCGGCGAATAGAGTAAGGAGAAAGGCATAAATAACTGTGCTGTCCATATGGAAAGACTCCTTTGATGTTTTGATGTTAGCTACATCATACATGAAGTTTTGCCCATGTGCAACATTTAGTCTTACATGCAAACTCGGTCGGACAATTCGTGAAGGTCGTTACAATTTTAGGAAAATGATTGATAAATGTTTAGAAAATTTGTAATGTTAACGAGAGAAGTTTTTATCAAGAACAGTGGTTTAGAAAGGAAATAGTCGTATGTACAAAAAAGGCAACATTGCGATTTTTGCGATCATCATGATTGCGACAATCCTGCTCGCAGTGTTCACGACGCCATGGGTCGTCAAGAACACGAACCTCGGACTCGACTTAAAAGGTGGATTCGAAGTTTTGTATGAAGTACAACCGCTCGAAGACGGCGACGTCATCGACGAGTCGGCGATGAATGCAACCGTTCGCGCCATCAATAACCGAATCAACGTCCTCGGAGTTTCCGAACCGGACGTTCGAATCGAAGAAAACAATCGCATCCGTGTCCAGCTCGCGGGCGTATCGAACCAAAACGAAGCGCGCGAGGTTCTCTCGTCAACGGCACAATTGACATTCCGTGACGTGAACGACAACGTCTTGCTCGATGGGAAAGACTTGGCGCCGCGTGGGGCAGCGCTCAGCTACAACCAACAAGGACAACCGGTCGTTGAGCTGACACTCCAATCGGCCGACAAGTTTGGTGAAGTGACATCTGAGATTGCACAACGTCCAGCTCCTGAGAACCGTCTGGTCATCTGGCTCGACTATGAAGAGGGCGACACATATGAGGAAGAAGTTCAAAAAGAGAACTCGAAAATTGTGTCAGATGCTTCGGTAACGAGTCCGATCTTATCGGATAAAGCCATCATCTCAGGTGGTGGAATTGACGCGGAAAGCGGTCAACGCCTTGCGGACATCTTGAACGCAGGGGCGCTCCCGGTCAAACTAGATGAGATTTACTCGACATCCGTGTCGGCCCAGTTCGGTCAAGATGCTTTAGAAGAAACGGTATTTGCCGCAACAATCGGAATCATCGCCGTATTCCTCTTCATGTTGTTCTTCTATCGTCTCCCAGGACTCGTATCGATCATCACGCTTGTTCTGTACATCAACTTGATCATGTTGTTCTTTAACGGAATCAATGCGGTATTGACGCTTCCAGGGATTGCAGCACTCGTCCTCGGGGTCGGTATGGCAGTCGATGCGAACATCATTACCGCGGAACGAATCAAAGACGAACTCCGCTCTGGAAAATCGGTCTTATCGGCATTCCGTGCAGGTAACCGTCGTTCCCTCAGTACGATCATCGATGCCAACTTGACGACGCTCATCTCGGCTGCGGTCTTGTTCTATTTCGGACAAAGCTCGGTCAAGGGATTTGCTGTCATGCTCATGATCTCAATCGGGATGACGTTCATCTCGAACGTATTCATCTCACGTTATTTGATGCACCTCCTTGTCTCAAGTCGTCTGTTCGACAAACGCAAAGGATGGTTTGGTGTGAAGGAGAGTGAAATCCGTGAACTTTAAGCTTACTGAATGGAATTACGTGAAACATATGCGCACGATGTTCTTGGTTTCGACGGCAATCGTCGTTCTCGGAATCGGTCTCTTGTTCTTCCGTGGGTTGAACCTCGGAATCGATTTTGCTTCAGGGACGCGGGTCGAAGTACTAACGGAAGAACGTGTGTCGCAAGAAGAATTCACGAAAGCGTTTAACGATGCCGGAGTTGACCAAGAGATTTCAAGCGTCCAATATGCAAATGAAGGTCGCTTGGCATACGTGACGTTCGTTGGCCAATTGGGACAAGAGGAAGTCGCGAACGTCAAGACGGCGTTCACTGAACAATTCGGGAACGACCCGAACATCAGCACCGTCTCGGCTCAAGTCGGTCGTGACTTGGCGAAAAATGCTTTGTATGCGGTAGCCGTCGCGTCGATCGGGATTATTCTCTACATCACGGTGCGTTTCCAATTCTCATATGCACTTGCAACTGTTATCGCGATGTTACACGATGCCTTCTTCATGATTGTCGCGTTCTCGCTCTTTGGGATCGAGGTCAACTTGTACTTTATCGCCGCGATCTTGACCATCATCGGTTACTCGGTCAACGATACAATCGTAACGTTCGACCGGGTCCGCGAGAACATCACGTCGTATGAAAAGGAACGAAAAATCAAGTCGATGGACGTCTATGAGTCAATCATTAACAAGTCGATTCAAGAGACAATCGTACGGTCCGTGAATACGGTCATCACGGTACTCGTTACAGCGATTGCATTGTATGTATTCGGGGCAGAGTCGATTCGTAGCTTCTCGCTCGCGCTCATCGTCGGACTTTTCATGGGGATGTATTCTTCGATCTTCATTGCATCGTATTTATGGCTCCTCATCAAACGTACGACAATCAACAAGAAAAAAGATACGCCGGTCACAGAGGCGTAACAAGTGGGTCTCCCTTCAATCGGGAGACCTTTTCAAATGTCAAGACGGCACATCTTTCACGCGGTCTGCTATAATCTACAATTGATTGGAGTGAAGGACATGTACCATTCGAAAAAACAGTGGCTCTATCCGGAAACAAATCCGGACGACGTCACGCGTTTACAAAACGAATTAAATATATCAGCACAACTGGCGACGTTGCTCGTTCAGCGTGGTCATCAAGACGTAGAAGCGGCCAAGGCATTCTTGTATGCCGAGGATGAACTCGTCTTTCATGACCCGTATTTGTTTGAACAGATGGAGAAAGTCGTCACCCGCATCAAACGGGCAGCAGACGATGGGGAAATGGTGCTCATCTATGGTGACTATGATGTCGACGGGGTCAGTGCCTCATCTGTCATGTGGCATGCGTTGACAGAAATTGGCGTCATGGCCGAGTGTTATATCCCGAACCGTTTCACTGAAGGTTATGGACCGAACAAAGAAGCGTTCCAGTGGGCAGCGAACGAAGGATTCACCTTGGTCGTCACGGTGGACTGTGGAATTTCTGGGATTGAAGAAGCCACACTCTTAAAAGACCTTGGCGTCGATTTGATCATCACGGACCACCACGAGCCGAAAGAGACATTGCCGGACGCCTATGCAATCATTCATCCACATATCGACCCGGGATATCCATACGATAAACTCGCCGGTGCGGGAGTCGCTCTCAAAGTGGCGCACGCCGTTTTAGGGAGAATGCCGGAAGAACTCCTTGATTTGGCCGTCCTCGGAACGATTGCCGACCTCGTCCCACTCGACGGAGAGAATCGATTGCTCGCGAAGAAGGGGATTGTCGCGCTCGAGGCTTCAAAACGTCCAGGTATTCTAGCATTACGTGAAGTATGTGGTCTCGGTGACAGCGTATTGAACGAAGAGTCGGTCGGTTTCGCGTTCGGTCCACGCATCAATGCCGCAGGTCGACTCGATTCAGCGATGCCGGCATTACAAATGCTCCTGGCTGAACATGTCGAGGAAGCGCTCGAGCTCGCAAAACAGCTCGATAAGCAAAACAAAGAACGTCAAGACATCGTCAAGACGATCGCTGCTGAAGCGAAAGAACTCGTCGAAGCATCGATGACCGAGGACCGTGTACTCGTCGTGGCAAGTGAGAAGTGGAATCCTGGAGTTGTCGGGATTGTCGCATCTCGTCTCGTCGAGGCGTACTATCGTCCAGTCATCCTCCTTTGCCATGACCCTGAGACGGGTAAGGCGAAAGGATCGGGTCGTTCGATTGATGGGTTTGATCTCTTCAAGGAACTTTCGAAGAATGAAGATATTTTGCCACACTTTGGTGGGCACCCCGCTGCCGCCGGGATGACCCTTCAGTCGGAACATGTCGCCGAACTACGAGAGCGGCTGAACCGTCAAGCGGATTCTATCCCTGATGACGTGTTTGTGCCACGGGTGAACGTCGACTTGAAACTCTCCGTCAACGACGTCTCGCTCGACTTGATCTCAGAAATCGGAAAGCTCGCGCCGTTTGGTATGGGGAATCCATCCCCTCGTGTCGTCGTCGCAGATGCGAAACTGCGAGATATTCGCCAAATCGGACGGGATGCCACGCATTTGAAAGTACAGCTCGCTGGTGACAAGCGTGAGCTCGATGGCATCGGATTTGGATTCGGGCACGTCGTTTCAGAGATTTCAAAGATGGCTCATATCTCGGTGATGGGAAGTCTTCAAGTCAACGAATGGAACGGAATGCGTAAACCGCAGCTCATGATTCAAGATTTACGGGTCGATGACTTCCAAGTGTTTGACTATCGTGGGAAGAAAAAATCAATGCAAGAGTTGAAAGATTTGCCGAAAGAACAGACGTCATTTTTATCTTTCCAAGGGACGAACGAAGATTTTCCACTCCATGAAGGAGATGAACCGCTCAACCGTTTCGTCGTTCTGCTCGATCTTCCGGACGATGAAGAGGTGCTCGCAGAAAAACTTCATGAGGGGATTGAACGTATTTATTGTGCCTTCGGTCAAGGAGACTCGTTCTTTGAACGTCTTCCGTCCCGTGAGGATTTCCGAACGTATTATGTCCATATGGCAACATGCGAACGGAAAAATCTTCGTGAAAACCTGATTCGTCTGTCAAAAGAGCGAAAATGGTCAAAAAATACGATTCAATTTATGCATCAAGTATTCTCTGAACTCGAATTTCTTGTTACAATGGAAGACGGACTGCCTGGAGTCAATCCAGAAGCACCGAAACGCGATTTGACCGAGGCGCCGTGCTATCAACGCCGGATTGGGCGCCAACAACTCGAAGAGCGTTTCGTATACGCGTCATTGGCGGAGCTCAAAGAGCGGTTACAATCGTTGCGATCGAACAAGATGCAGGAGGCATACACATAAAATGGATTTCAAACAGCATATTAAAGAAGTAGCAGATTATCCGAAGGAAGGAATCAGCTTCAAAGATATCACGTCACTCATGCAAGATGGCGAAGTCTACAAGAAAGCAGTAGATGAGCTCGTCGTTTATGCACGTGAACGTGGAGCGGAGTTGATCGCTGGTCCGGAAGCACGCGGATTCGTCGTCGGTTGCCCGGCAGCGTATGCGCTCGAACTCGGGTTTGTACCAGTACGTAAAGAAGGAAAGTTACCACGTGAGACAGTACGAGTTTCATACGGTCTTGAGTATGGAACGGACATTTTAACGATGCACAAAGATTCAATCAAACCTGGACAACAAGTCGTCATCTTGGATGACTTGCTCGCAACAGGTGGTACGATTGAAGCAACGATTAAAATGATTGAACAACTCGGTGGTGTTGTGGCAGGAATCGGGTTCTTGATCGAACTCGACGGACTTGGTGGACGTGAGCGTCTTGAAGGATACGACGTGTTCTCACTCATCCGCTACGAAGACTAATTTGAACGGGAAGCGATATGCTTCCCGTTTTTGAATAGTTTTTAAGGAAAATAACCTACAACCTTTGACAGGTCGTCAGATTTTTTCGATAATGGTTATAAAAATCACAGAATCTTGAATACAAACTACTACCATGCTGCGACGAATCCGAGGCGATTGGAGCGGTTAGAAAAAGGGTGTCGAATGTTATGACCAAAAAACAAATCGTAAGTATTGAGGATCTTCTCGACGCGCTCGGGGAGTATATGGGTGACGACGATATAGCCGAAGTGAAACGCGCTTACGAATACGCAAAACTTCATCATACCGGTCAGTTCCGACGTTCGGGCGAGCCCTATATTCTCCATCCGGTCCAAGTGGCCGGCATTCTCGTTGATATCGGCTTAGACGCCACAACGATTATTGGAGCGCTCTTGCATGATGTTGTCGAAGATACGGATGTTTCGTTACAGCAATTGACGGACGATTTTGGTCCAGACGTGGCCATGCTCGTCGATGGCGTCACGAAACTTGGTAAGATTAAATATAAATCGAAAAAAGAAGAACTTGCTGAAAACCACCGGAAGATGATTATCGCCATGGCAGAAGACGTGCGCGTGATCTTGATCAAACTTGCGGACCGGCTCCACAATATGCGGACACTGCAGCATATGCCGAAAGAGAAACAAGTCCAAAAAGCGGAAGAAACGCTTGAAATCTTTGCGCCTCTCGCACACCGGATGGGGATTTCGACAATCAAATGGGAGCTCGAGGATATTTCGTTACGTTATATCAACCCGCAGCAATACTATAAGATCGTCTCGATGATGAAACAGAAACGGACGGAACGGGAAGCACTCGTCACCTCTGTCATCACGGAAGTGAACGGGGTTCTTGAGGAAGTGCATATCGATGCCGACGTGAACGGTCGACCGAAGCACATCTATTCTATATATAACAAGATGGTGAAGCATAAAAAAGAGTTCAATGAAATTTACGATTTGATGGCGGTCCGCATTATCGTCGATTCGATTCGTGATTGTTATGCCGTGCTCGGAATCATCCACACCCAGTACAAGCCGATGCCGGGACGTTTCAAAGATTATATCGCTATGCCGAAGCCGAACATGTATCAGTCGCTCCATACGACAGTGATTGGACCGAAAGGTGAGCCGCTCGAAGTCCAAATTCGGACGAAAGACATGCATTTCATCGCTGAGTTCGGGATTGCGGCACACTGGGCGTATAAAGAAGGGAAAAACGTCTCGACGAACGGATTCGACGAGAAGATCGCCCATCTTCGTGAGATTCTTGAGCTTCAAAAGGATACGACGGATGCCGAGGAATTCATGGAATCCCTCAAAGTCGATTTCTTTAGCGACATGCTGTACGTCTTCACACCGAAAGGAGACGTATTCGAGTTGCCGAAGGGCTCAGTCCCGATTGACTATGCGTACCGGATTCATACGGAGATCGGGCACCGGATGACGGGTGCGAAAGTGAACGGGCGGATGGTACCGCTTGACTACAAACTTGAGACTGGTGACATCATCGAAATCATCACGTCGAAGCATAGTTACGGACCGAGTAAGGATTGGTTGAAGCTTGCAGTTTCAAGCCAGGCGAAGAACAAGATTCGTCAATGGTTCAAACGTCAGCAACGTGAAGAAAACGTTGAAAAAGGGAAAGATCTCGTCGAAGCAGAAATTAAGAAACTTGGTTTTGAACCGAAAGAGATTATCGATGAACCTGCACTCAGTATCGTCGTCGAGAAGTTCAACTTCGGGAACGAGGAAGAGATGTACGCCGCTGTCGGTTATCAAGGCATCACTGCCGCACAAGTCGCACATAAGTTGACGGAGAAGCAGCGGAAAGAACCGAAACTCGAACTGTCGGAAGCCATCAGCGAATTGAAAGTCAGTCAGGCACCGAAGAAGAAAACGACGGAAGCGGGCGTGACGGTCAAAGGCATCGACAACATGCTCGTTCGCATGAGCCGTTGTTGTAACCCGGTACCGGGGGATGAAATCGTCGGATACATTACCCGTGGACGCGGTGTCTCAATTCACCGGAAAGACTGCTTGAACATTGTCAACGAACAACACCCAGAGCGTCTCCTTGACGTCGAATGGGAAGTCGGACAAGCGAAAGAGAAGAACTATAACGTCGACATCGAAATCACAGGATATGATCGCTCAGGTCTCTTAAACGACGTCCTTCAAGCAGTATCGGCGACGAATACGAATATCGTGGCCGTCAGTGGTCGGGGCGACCAAAACAAACAGGCCCGCATCTCGATGACCATCTCGATTCCGAACGTGAACCATTTGCAGAAAGTCGTCGAGCGCATCAAACAAATCTCAGACGTGTATTCGGTCAGCCGAGTCATGATGACGTGACGAAAGGAAGAGGAACGTGCGTGTATTATTGCAACGAGTGAAAGAAGCATCGGTCACAGTCGAGGAAGAAGTCGTCGGGGCAATCAACGCCGGGTACTTGCTTCTCGTCGGTGTGACACATGAAGATACAGAAGAGGAAGTGAACTGGCTCGCCGACAAGGTGACCGGACTTCGCGTCTTCGAGGACGATCAAGAAAAGATGAACTTATCGATTCAAGACGTGTCCGGACAAATTTTATCTGTCTCTCAGTTCACTTTATATGGAGACACGATGAAAGGGCGGCGACCTGCTTTTACAAAGGCCGCAAAACCGGATATGGCCGAGACGCTTTATGAAAAATTCAATGAGCGACTCCGGTCGAATGGGCTCGTCGTAGAGACGGGACGCTTCGGAGCGATGATGGACGTCGCCCTCGTCAATGACGGACCGGTCACACTCATGCTCGAAAAAAACGCTTGACAGATGCCGGCTTGATTCGGCATCATGAAGCATATAGTCAAACACCTACGATAAAGAAGAGTACGGTCAACCCACCAGCAAAGAGAGCGATGCCTTGGCTGAAAGCATCGACTGGATGATGACCCGAACGACACTTTGGAGGTGCTCCCTTGAAAGCGAGTAGGGGGAGCCGTTTCATCGGGCGTTAACCGATTTCGAGTGGCAGAGTTTCAAGTGATGGCTCTGCAACGAGGGTGGTACCACGGGAAACTGACACAGGCTCTCGTCCCTTTGCGGACGAGGGCCTTTTTGTATTTTTAAGGAGGGAAATGTGATGATGAAAGCACCACGCGGTACACAAGACCTGCTTCCGGGCACGGTCGAGACGTGGCAATATGTCGAAGAAAAGCTTCGCGACATGAGCGCCCGTTATAACTATAAAGAAATCCGCACACCAATCTTTGAAACGACGAACCTGTTCACACGCAGTGTCGGGGAAACGACGGACATCGTCCAAAAAGAGATGTTCACGCTCGTGAAGAAAGGGAAAGACGAGTACACGCTTCGCCCAGAAGGAACGGCATCTGTCGTTCGTGCGTTCGTGACGAACAAACTGTTCGGAAATCCGGACCAGCCGACCAAGCTCTACTACATGGGACCAATGTTCCGCTACGAGCGTCCACAAAAAGGTCGCTTCCGTCAGCTTCACCAATACGGTGTCGAAGCAATCGGTAGTAGTGACCCGGCCGTTGACGCTGAGGTCATCAGCCTCGCCTATTCGATTTACAAGTCGTTCGGACTTCAGAAAATCAAAGTCGTCGTCAACTCGCTTGGGGACGCGGAAAGCCGCAATGCCCACCGCGATGCGCTCATCCGTCACTTTGAGCCGGTGGCAGGCGAACTTTGCCAAGACTGTCAGTCACGCCTGTATAAGAATCCGCTTCGCATCTTGGATTGTAAGGTCGACCGCGATCACCCGTCGATGAAGACGGCCCCGTCGATTCTTGAATATTTGAACGAAGAGTCGAAGGCCTATTTCGACCAAGTGCTCGCACAACTTGACGCACTTGGTGTCGCCTATGAAGTCGACCCGACGCTCGTCCGTGGACTCGATTACTACACGCACACTGCGTTTGAAATCATGTCTGAGGCAGAAGGATTCGGAGCCATCACGACGCTTTGTGGCGGCGGACGCTATAACGGTCTCGTACAAGATATCGGCGGACCGGACATGCCGGGAATCGGTTTTGGAATCGGGTTGGAGCGTCTCATCCTCGCATTGGAGAATGAAGGAGTCCTACCTGAACTCGAGACAGGACTTGATGTCTTCATCGTCGCCCAAGGCGGAAAAGAAGTCGAATTGACGGCGACACGCCTCCTACAACTCCTCCGCATGGAAGGGTTCAAAGCAGACCGTGATTACCAAGGACGCAAGTTCAAAGGACAATTCAAACAGGCGGACCGTCTGAAAGCCAAGTTCACAGTCATCTTAGGGGATGACGAAGTCGAACGAGGGTCAGCCGCCTTGAAAGATATGACGACTGGTGAACAAGTCGACGTGCCACTCTCGGCCGTTGCAGACAAAATTCGTGAACTATCGGAAGGAGCAGGACAATGATCGGACGCACACATATGAACGGCCGCGTGACAGAGTCACTCATCGGCCAGGAAGTACAATTAAAAGGATGGGTACAAAAACGTCGTGACCTCGGAGGTCTCATCTTCATCGATCTTCGTGACCGCACAGGGATCGTCCAAGTCGTCGTTCGCCCAGAGAACGAAGCGGTCCACCAACTCGCGGAGACGATTCGTAGTGAGTTCGTCCTCGACGTGAAAGGGACGGTTCTCGAGCGTGAGAACAAGAACCCGAACATGCCGACAGGAAATATCGAAGTCATCGCTTCAGAGATCAACATCTTAAACGCTGCGAAGATGACACCAATCCCAATCGGTGACGAAGCGGAAAACGTTTCAGAAGACCTGCGTCTCAAATACCGTTACCTCGACCTTCGTCGTCCGGCGCTCCAAGAGACGTTCCGTCTCCGCTCGAAAACGTCGAACACGATTCGTAACTTCTTGACGGAGCAAGAGTTCCTTGAAGTCGAAACACCGATTTTGACGAAGTCGACGCCAGAAGGCGCACGTGACTATCTCGTACCGAGCCGTGTCCACGGTGGTGAGTTCTATGCACTTCCACAATCACCACAGCTCTTCAAACAGTTGCTCATGGTCGCAGGATTTGACCGTTACTTCCAAATCGCACGCTGCTTCCGTGACGAGGACCTTCGTGCAGACCGTCAACCTGAATTCACACAAGTCGACATCGAAACGAGCTTCATGGACATCGAAGACTTGATGGCGATGATGGAATCGATGATGGGACAAGTCATGGAATCGACGCTCGGTCGTACGGACACACCAGCGAAGTTCGAGCGGATGACACACGCGGAAGCGATGCGTCGTTTTGGTTCGGATAAGCCGGACACGCGCTTCGGTCTCGAACTCATCGACGTGGCAGACACTGTGAAAGGTGCTGGCTTTAAAGTGTTCGATGCAGCACTCGAATCAAACGGGCAAGTCAAGGCGATCAACGTCAAAGGTGAGGCGGACAACTTCTCACGTAAAGACATCGACAAGCTTCAAGAGTTCACGGCGGTGTACGGTGCGAAAGGTCTCGCATGGCTCAAAGTGACAGCGGAAGGCTTGAACGGTCCAATCGCGAAGTTCTTTGATGAGACATACGCACAGAAGCTAATTGAAGCCACAGATGCAGAAGCAGGTGACCTTCTTCTCTTCGTCGCATCGAAACCAACTGTCGTTGCAGACAGCCTTGGCGCACTCCGCGTCAAGCTCGGTCACGAACTTGGTCTCATCGACGAATCGAAGTTCAACTTCCTTTGGGTAACGGACTTCCCACTCGTAACGTTTGAAGAAGAAGACGGTCGCTTCTATGCGAACCACCATCCGTTCACGATGCCAAACCGTGAAGACCTCCATCTTCTCGAGACAGATCCGGCAAGTGTACGCGCGGTTGCGTATGACCTCGTCTTGAACGGTTACGAACTCGGTGGCGGTTCACAACGTATTTATGAGCGTGACATTCAAGAGCGCATGTTCAAATTGCTTGGTTTCACACAAGAAGAAGCGGTTGAACAGTTCGGCTTCTTGCTTGAAGCGTTCGAATACGGTACACCGCCACATGCGGGAATCGCACTCGGTCTCGACCGTCTCGTCATGATTCTTGCAGGTCGTTCGAACCTTCGCGACACAATCGCCTTCCCGAAAACGGCTTCGGCAAGCTGTCTCTTGACGCAAGCACCGAGCCCTGTCGCGGACGCGCAACTCGAAGAGTTATCGATTCGTACGGCAATAAAAGAGAAAAAATAAGCATAAAAAAACGAGGGTTGCCATGGCAATCCTCGTTTTTTGTATGTGTGAAACGGATTTTGGATTCAACACGAGATGGTAGATATTTAATTGGAACACATCCTCTTGTTAACGTTTATCCTCTTCTCGCTGCATATATTTCGCTGTTCGCTGCAACGCGAAACCAAACGCAAACAGCGAGGCGATGACTGCGGACATCGTATATACCGAATCGATAAACGCCAGATAGATTCCAAGTAGTCCGAGACCGAAACTCACGAAAAAGAGAATGAGGAGTCTCGGATGTTGTTTCAGTGTCTGTTTCATCGGCTCGGAACGTTCAACTGACATCCTGTGCCGTCCGTCACGAGTAGATTCGAATTGAACACTTGGCCGTCACTCTTCAAGACGAGCGTACGACGGTCTTCGAGGAAATCGATTTTCATCTGTTCATCTAAAAACACTTTTGTCCAGTTTTTGATTAAGATTGGTCCGATGTTTGATTCGATTTCAACGTCTTCCGGAGTCGTCTCGGTTACGTATCGAATCTCAAAGATTCCGCTGTTCCCACAACCACAACCTTCTGTCTCGTAAAAGAGGTGCATCTGTCCTTCGCGTTCGCCTTTCAATGACTCGATTCGTTCGAGGGCACGATCTGTAATGTGTACATGCATGTGTATCACTCCTTACTTTTATTATACGCCGTTTGAAAAAAGAATGAAAAAGGGATGCATCCTGTTTTCCACCTTTCGGAAAAAAGCGTACACTTAATGAAGAGAAGGGGGAAGAGAGAATGATTTCACGTTTTTTTAGTTATTATCGACCACATAAAAAGTTATTCCTACTCGATTTTTCATTCGCAATTCTCGTCGGACTGCTTGAACTTGGATTTCCGCTTGCCGTTCAATGGTTCATCGACGACTTGTTGCCGGGTGGGGAATGGAACTGGATTATCATCGTCAGCATCGGCCTGTTGATTCTATACATATTGGCCATGATGATGCAGTACGTCGTTAACTACTGGGGACATAAGCTCGGCATCAACATCGAGACGGACATGCGAGAAGAGTTGTTCACGCATATCCATAAACAGTCGTTCCGCTTCTTTGACAATCATAAGACCGGCCATTTGATGAGCCGGGTCACGAACGACTTGTTCGATATCGGGGAAGTGGCGCACCATGGGCCGGAAGACTTCTTTATCGCCATCATGACGTTACTCGGTGCGTTCGGGATCATGTTCTCGATCGACCCTGAACTCGCACTCGTCACCGTTGTCGCAGTACCGTTCCTCATCATCATGATCACGTATGCGAATAAGAACATGAACAAGGCGTGGCAAAAGATGTACACGAATATCGGGGAAGTGAACGCGCGCGTCGAGGACAGTGTGTCCGGGGCACGCGTCGTCCAATCGTTTACGAACGAGGCGTTCGAAATCGGGCGTTTCCAAAAAGACAACAACTTCTATCGCGGCTCGAAGATTGAAGCGTATCGTGTCATGAGTACGTCACTCGCAGGTATTTATATCACGACGCGTCTTATGACGTTGCTCGTCCTTGTATACGGGGCGTACTTGACGTATGAAGGACAGTTATCGTACGGACAACTCGTCGGCTTCATCTTGTACATGAATTTACTCATTAAGCCGATTGAAAAGATCACGGCGCTCCTCGAGATGTATCCGAAAGGGATGGCAGGGTTCAAACGATTCACGCAGTTGCTTGATGAAGAGCCGGACATTGAGAACCGAGCGGATGCGACCGAGGTCGAAACGTTGACAGGTGATATCGTCTTCGACGACGTCTCATTCGGCTATTCAGACTACCGCCAAGTGTTGACAGATATTGATTTGTCGATCGAGGCAGGGACGACTGTTGCCTTAGTCGGGACGAGCGGGGCTGGAAAGACAACCATCTGTTCACTCATTCCGCGTTTTTATGACGTCACAAAGGGTGCCATCTCGATTGACGGCATGGATATCCGGAAGATGACGAAAGAGAGTTTACGTCGTCAAATCGGAATTGTGCAACAAGATGTCTTCTTATTTGCGGGTACGCTACGGGAGAACATTGCTTACGGGAAACTGGATGCGACCGATGCAGAGATCATGCATGCGGTGGAAAAAGCACATCTCGGCACGCTCGTCGAAGAGCTCGAGCACGGTCTTGATACACAAATCGGAGAGCGTGGACTAAAACTCTCCGGAGGTCAGAAACAACGCATCGCCATTGCGCGTATGTTTTTGAAAAATCCGCCGATTTTAATACTCGATGAGGCGACCTCGGCGCTCGATACGGAGACCGAGGCCATCATTCAGGATTCATTAAATGAACTGGCAGCAAATCGAACGACGCTCATCATCGCGCACCGTTTAGCGACTGTAAGGAATGCCGACCGGATTCTTGTCGTGACGGCAGAAGGAATCGTAGAAGATGGAACGCACGAAGAACTCAGTCAAAAAGGTGGCGTCTTCACGAACCTGTTACAACGTCAACAACTATAAATCGAGGGCTGCCTGATAAAGGGCGGCCCTTTTTTGGCGTGATAACAGCATTTCGTGGGTAAATACTTATGGATGAACGAAAGCGAAGGAGGCAAAATACCATGAAAGCTGTACAAGTCGTAGGATATGGGGACGTTGACCAACTCCAAGTGGTTGATATCCCGAAACCGTCTCCGAAAGCAGGAGAAGTGCTGATCAAGGTACGCGCCTGCGCGATTAACAATACGGAAATATGGATGCGAGAAGGGGCTTATGGAGCTGGGGAGAAGTCAGGATGGCGCCCGGAAGGCGTCCAGTTCCCACGCATTCCCGGTTCAGACATCACTGGTGAAGTCGTCGAGCTCGGAGATGGGGTCGACCAAGGGATGATGGGTCGACACGTCGTCTTATTCCCGTTCACCTCGAGCGGACCTGAGCGGAAGGAACACTTGTCGGACGATATGTCCTTTATTGGATCAGAGTATGACGGGGGCTACGCGGAGTATGTATCATGGCCGGCTGACCTTTGTTTTGACATGCCGCTTGATGATTTCGTCGAGAGTGCAGTCTTTTCCGTAAGTGGTCTCACGGCTTGGCATATGAACGAGCAGTTACACATCCGTTCCGGTGAGACGATTGTCGTCACTGGGGCAAGTGGCGGGGTCGGCTCACTCAACATCCAAATTGCGGCGAACGTATTCGGGGCGAATGTGTTCGCTATCGTCGGTGATTTGAAAAACGAGCAAGAGTTAAAAGCGCTTGGGGCGACCGAAGTGTTTTCCTATCGTTCTGAGACGCTCGCCGATGATATCATCGCTGCGAACGGTGGCCCGGTCGACGCGGTCCTCGATGTCGTGGGAGATGCGCTATTTGATGTATCTCTAAACATCTTGAAAAAGGGAGGGAAGTTCTGTATCTCTGGTTCGGCGGGAGGACAGACGACCCATCTCGACTTCCGGACGCTGTACTTGAAACATATCGCGATGTACGGGTCTGTTCTCGGGACACGATATGAATTCGCAGAGATGTTGCGCTCGATCGCCGAAGGGAAGCTAAAACCGGTCATTGACCGGACGTTCCCGCTTGAAGAGGCACGTGAGGCACAGGCGTATTTTAAACAATCGGGTAAGTTCGGAAAGATTGTGCTCATTCCGAACACATAAAAAGAGAGGAGATCTCCTCTCTTTTTCATGCGATTTTTACTTTGAGACGATCGACATAGGCGATGAACAGGCGGAACCGTTCTAGCCAAAACTGGAAGAATGGACCGATGAGGAAAATCGATAAGACGGTCCCGAAGAAAAGTGGTCCGCCGAGTGCCCAACCGATGAGACAAGCGGTCAGTTCCATCCAAGTCCTCATGGCACGGACGGACGTTTGGAAACGGTCTGCTAAGGCAAGCGTCAATCCATCGCGTGGACCGGCACCGTACCCGACGGCGACATAGAGACCAGCTCCCATGCCCATCACAAATATGCCGAATGTGAGCCAAACAATATTCACAATCATCCCTTCGAAAACAGGGAGCCATTGCTCATTTAATATCACGTTCATGAACACCCCAACGAACACCGCGTTTACTAGAGTTCCGAACTGAGGACGGATGCGGTCGAGTATGTATTTAAATAGAACGAGTAAAAGACCGACGCATAAAATCACCGTCCCGATTGAAATCGGAAGATGGTGAGCGATACCGATATGAAGGACGTCCCACGTGGAAACCCCGAGATTTGCCGTGATCATGATAGATGAACCGAGCGCGAGTAAGAACAACCCGGTCATGAAGAGACCCCATTTGAAGAGAATGCGTAAAAGGTGGATAGATCGGACGTGCACGAACATCGCCTCGTTTCAATAGAATGATTGATTTATCTTAGCACAGGCGATTGAAAAACATAAAAAAAACGTCTCAGCTTATTGGCTGAGACGTGAGTGTTATTTCTTCGGTGATTTCTTTGCTTTGTTCTTTTTATAGTAATCGTAGACGAACGGTGCGACCGCCGTCGCGATTTTAATCAATGTTCCCATTTTGCCTTTCTTAGCCATTATGTTGCACCCCTTTCTCTTCTAGAAGAATATATTCCACACAATTTGATTTTGAAAACATATCTCGAGCACATTCCGTCTTCATGACAAAGATTATAACCCATCATACTATAGGGTGGAGGAGGTCTAATGATGAAAACAATCATATGGTACCAAAATGATTTACGTATTGATGATCATTTACCGCTTGAAGAGGCACTTCGCCATGACGATCCGATCGAAGGTCATTTTTTTATCAGTCCGAATCAGTTCGTTGAAAATCGTTATGGCGTCATTCCACTTGGGAAGGAGCGACTTCATTTCTTGAAGGAGTCATTAGAGGATGTGGCCGGTTCACTCGACGCACTTGGTATCTCATTTCACGTGCACGTCGGTCATCCGCTCGAAACGCTCGACCCGTCCGACCGTCTCTTGTTTCAGCGGGCAGTCGGATACAATGAGCGCCGACGTGAAAATGAAGTGATCAAAAAATGGAAAGGGGAGTACGAGACGTTCGGTGGATTCACGTTATTTGAAGAGGGCCATATCCCGTTTGAGAAAATGCCGTTTCTCTTCACGGAGTTTCGAAAAGCGGTCGAATATGATGTACGTCCCCGAGAACTGATTTCCCGTAAGGCGACGGCTGCCACACGCGAGGTGACGTTCCCATTTTCGATTCAAGAAGTAAAGCAAGACCCGAGGACGGCGTTTCCGTTCAAAGGTGGCGAATTGGCAGCGAAGCGTCGATTGAATGACTATTTGTCCGTGCCGATTCGAACGTACAAAGAAACGAGAAATGGTTTTGGTATCGATGACTCGACGAAGCTATCTTCTTATTTAGCGAACGGCTCGTTATCACCTCGACGGGTATTCTTTGAACTCGAGGCACATGAACGAACGCATGGGGTAAATGAATCAACGTACTGGCTGTACTTTGAACTATTATGGCGTGAGTTCTTTCAATGGGTCGCACTCGAGCAAGGGAAAAAATTATTTCGATCACAAGGCATCCGGTCGAAACGGAAAGACTGGCGAGTCGAGGCGGATGTCATTGAAAAATGGCGAAAGGGAGAGACGGGTGTTGATTTCGTAGATGCGTTTATGCGCGAACTGAATGCGACGGGATGGATGTCCAATCGGGGGCGACAAATCGTGGCGAATTATTTTTCAAAAGAGTTAAAACAAGATTGGCGTTACGGGGCTTCCTACTTTGAATCGAAACTAATCGATTACGACGTGGCGAGCAATTGGGGGAATTGGGCGTACCAGGCGGGTGTCGGGAACGACTCGCGCGACCGCCGTTTCAACATCGAGCGTCAACAGTTCACGTATGACCCGGACCGTGCGTTTCGTAACAAATGGTTGTGACCAAACTGTCACGTGAAGTCGGCGTTTCTCATTGACTTCTTTTTACAGAAACGCTATAGTTAAATCAACAGATGGGATACCTGAGGTGTACGAGAGCCGCCTTCGTTATTTTGAGCCAACACTTTGAATACGGGAGACCGAACTGCTAACCAGATCAACTGCCTCATCACGTGCAGGAGGACTTGTGAAGGAAACGCTAGGTCACCCACCTGCATACGCAGGTTCAAAAGCAAGGCATCGTCACGGCACTCCGGGCCCCATCGATTTTTTTTGTAAATACGTCGCGAGACGTCTTTTTTTTGAATATAATTCCGAGTAAAATAGTATGAGAAAATAGAATTAGTTGGAGGAAGAAATATGCTACACCAGTTTTCACGAAATGAATTGGCCATCGGCTCTGAAGGCCTTGATGCTTTAAAGAATAAAACGGTCGCGATTTTAGGCGTCGGCGGTGTCGGCTCATTTGCGGCCGAGGCACTTGCGCGCAGTGGCGTCGGACGCATCGTCCTCGTCGATAAAGATGATATCGACATCACGAACGTCAACCGACAAATCCACGCACTATTGTCGACGGTCGGTCAACCGAAAGTCGAAGCGATGGGGAAACGTCTCCTCGACATCAACCCGGACTTAGACCTCGTCCAATTGAAGATGTTCTATACAGAAGAGACATATGAAGAGTTCTTCGCTCAAAACATCGACTACGTCATCGATGCGTCAGACACGATCATCTATAAGATTCATTTAATCGTAGAATGTAAGCGTCGCGGCATCCCGGTCATCTCAAGCATGGGGATGGCGAATAAGATGGATCCGACACGCATCAAGGTCGTCGACATTAAAGATACGTCATATGACCCGATTGCGAAGATGGTCCGTACTCGTCTACGTAAAGAGAAAATCTACAAAGGCGTCCCGGTCGTCTTCTCGGACGAATCTCCAATCGTGACACGCGAGGACGTGAACGAGGTCGTCGGGAAGAAAGATGCACCGATCCGTAAAGCGAAGATGCCACCGAGCTCGAACGCGTTCGTCCCATCGGTTGCAGGACTTGTCGCTGCGGGATACGTCATCAATGACTTGCTCGAACAAGCGGGCGTCGAAATCAACCGCATCCAAAAATAAAACGACGCTGGCTCATTTCGAGTCGCGTCGTTTTTCCCAATAATCGAGCCGTTTTTGAATTTGTTGCTCGAATCCACGTGGCGTCGGTTTATAGTAATTTGGTCGTTTTCTAGCCAAGTTTTCTGGCCAATAGTTTTGAGGGACGAACCCGTCTTTTTCGTCATGTGGATACTTGTATCCGACCCCGTTCCCGAGTTCACGTGCTCCTGGACTATGGGCATCCCGGAGATGTACGGGCACAGGGCCTCCCTCGACTGTCCGGACGTGGTGAAGCGCCTTGTCGATGGCGGTGATGACCGCATTTGATTTTGGAGCGGTTGCCAAATAGAGAACGGCTTCTGCGATTGGGATGCGAGCTTCCGGAAAACCGATGTACTCGCTCGCTCGTGCTGCTGCATCGACGATGAGAAGTGCGTTCGGGTCGCTCATTCCGATATCTTCGGCGGCATGGACGTATAAACGACGCATGATGAATCGCGGAGATTCGCCAGCCTCAATCATGACGGCTAGCCAGTATAGCGCGGCATCCGGGTCAGACCCCCGAATCGATTTGATAAACGCCGAAATGACATCGTAATGTCGGTCGCCCGTCTTATCGTATTTGATTGACTTCTGTTGAATCGACTCTTCCGCGACCTCTAGCGTGATATGAATCTCTCCGTCCACCTCAGGCGTTGTCAAGACGGCGAGTTCGAGTGCGTTCAATAGGACACGGTAGTCACCATCCGCCATTTTGATATAATGGTCTGCAGCAGCTTCATCCATTTTGACCGGATAATTTCCGAGACCACGTGAATCGTGTAGCGCCCGCTCAAGGACGGCACGTAACTCTTCAGCACCAGGTGGCTCGAGTCGAAATACGGTCGCGCGTGACAGGAGTGCGGCGTTTACTTCAAAACTCGGGTTTTCGGTCGTCGCTCCGATGAGGACGAGCTTTCCAGACTCAAGGGCAGGAAGGAGCGCGTCTTGTTGGAGCTTATTGAACCGGTGGATCTCATCTAAAAAGAGAATCGTCCGTTCGTCTTCATAGTCGAAGCGGGACTCCGCTTCACGAATGACGTTCCGCAATTCATCGAGTTTTGCTGTGACGGCGTTCAATTGGACGAATGTCGCTTTCGTGTAATTCGAAATAACACGGGCAAGTGTCGTCTTACCGGTGCCAGGTGGACCATATAGGATAATCGTACCGAGTCGATCGGCTTCGATGGCACGACGAAGTAGCTTGCCCTCGCCGATGATATGGCGCTGTCCGATAACGTCATCTAATGTTTCGGGGCGCATCCGATTGGCGAGCGGTCCGCCATTCGATTGATGAAATAAATCAGGCATACGTAACCATTCCTTTCGACAAACGTTTGTTCGATTAGTATAACAGAAGGAGACTTGAAGATGAAAATATCTACAAAGGGCCGCTATGGCTTAACGATTATGATTGCGTTGGCGCGTGAGACAGATAACAAGCCGCTCAGTTTAAAGAAGATTGCCGCACGCCATGAGTTGCCGGAGCATTATTTGGAGCAATTGATCGGTCCACTCCGCAACGGGGGACTCGTCAAGAGTGTACGGGGTGCGTACGGCGGCTATCAGCTCGTCAAACCGGCAGAAGAAGTGACAGCAGGTGAAATCATTCGCTTGCTCGAGGGACCTTTAGCCATCGTCGAAGAATCTGAAGCAGATGATGCGGTGAAACGCAAGCTTTGGGATAAAATCAAAGAAGCCATCGATACCGTCCTTGACGAAACGACACTCGCGGACCTCGCTGAAGAAGAGTCAGACGGCTACATGTTTTATATTTAATAATGAGGTGACCTTAGATGAACTATTTTGATCACGCTGCGACGACACCGATGCGACCAGAAGTCCTCGAAGCGATGACACCGTACTTTTTAGAGACGTACGGGAACGCGTCGAGCATCCACGGAATTGGACGTAACGCCCGGGCGGCGCTCGATTCGTCACGTCGCGTCCTCGCGAAGTGGATTGGTGCTTCACCGAACGAGATCGTCTTTACGTCAGGTGGGACGGAGTCGGATAACTATGCCTTGTTCGGTGCGGCATATGCCCATCAAGAAAAAGGCAAACATATCATTACGACAAAAGTCGAGCACCACGCCGTTCTTCACGCGATGGAGCAACTTGAGCGTGAGGGCTTCGACGTCACGTATCTCGATGTTGATGAGTCGGGAGCTGTAGATATAGAAACGTTCCGATCAGCGTTACGTGAGGATACGATTCTCGTATCGGTTATGTACGGCAACAACGAGGTCGGAACGCGCCAACCGATTCAAGAAATCGGGGAGTTGTTACAAGACCATCAGGCTCTCTTCCATACGGATGCGGTACAAGCGCTCGGTACAGAAGAAATTGATGTGAAACGTATTCATGTCGATTTATTGTCGGCGTCCGCACATAAAGTGAATGGGCCAAAAGGTATCGGTTTTCTTTTCATGAAAACAGGTGTAAAATTAGCGTCACGTTCTTTTGGTGGACAACAAGAACGTAAACGTCGAGCCGGCACGGAAAATGTTCCGGGTGCCGTCGGATTCCAAAAAGCAGCTGAACTCGTCATGGCAGAGCGTGAGGACCGAGTGACTCTTTATGCTTCGCTCGATTTGGCACTGCGTCAACGTCTTGACGAACTAGGCGTAACTTATGAGGTGAACGGGTCGAATCGTTTACCTCACATCGTGAACTTATACCTCCCTGGAATTGACCTTGAACCTTTCCTCATCATGATGGATATGCGGGGCATGGCGATTTCGAGCGGGAGCGCCTGCACGGCGGGGTCGGTCGAACCGTCCCATGTATTGTCGGCGATGTACGGGGATTCAGAGCGGACGCGTCAGTCTGTTCGAATCAGTTTTGGCCACGGTAACTCGGTCGAGGACGCGAAACGGCTCGCGGAGCGACTAGAAGAAGTCGTCTCGACATTTATGAACGGAGTGAGATAGATGAATTTACGCACGAAAGCCCCTGAAGAGACGACGGTCGTCGTCGGGATGTCAGGTGGCGTCGATTCATCGGTGACGGCCCATGTGTTAAAAGAACAAGGGTATAACGTCATCGGAATTTTTATGAAAAACTGGGATGACACGGACGAGAACGGTGTGTGTACGGCGACAGAGGACTATGAAGACGTCATCGCCGTGGCGAACCAAATCGGGATTCCTTACTATGCGGTCAACTTTGAAAAAGAATATTGGGACCACGTCTTTGAATATTTCTTAGCGGAATATCGTCTCGGTCGGACGCCGAACCCGGACGTCATGTGTAACAAAGAAATCAAATTCAAAGCATTCCTCGACCATGCGCTTCGACTCGGTGCCGATTTTGTCGCGACTGGACACTATGCGCAAGTGAAATATGTTGATGGTGAGCATCGTTTGTTACGAGGAAAAGACGATAACAAAGACCAAACGTATTTCTTGAACCAATTGTCACAAGACCAGCTCGCGCGGACGATGTTCCCCATTGGTCATATGGACAAGAAAGATGTACGTGCGATTGCCGAAGAGGCAGGACTCGCGACGGCGAAGAAGAAAGATTCGACGGGAATCTGCTTTATCGGTGAACGGAACTTTAAAGAATTCTTGTCGGAATACCTTCCATCACAGCCTGGTGAAATGCGGACGCTCGATGGCGTCGTCAAAGGACGTCACGACGGGTTGATGTATTATACACTCGGACAACGTCACGGTCTCGGAATCGGTGGCGACGGTGATCCTTGGTTCGTCGTCGGGAAAGATGTTGAGAACAACGTCTTGTTCGTCGGACAAGGGTTCCATCACGACGCGCTCTACTCAGATGCGCTGCTTGCTTCGAAACTATCATGGACGGGAGCTGCTTCATCAGGAGAGTTCCGGGCGACGGCGAAGTTCCGTTATCGCCAACAAGATGTCCCGGTCACGATCGCTCCGCTCGAAAATGGCGAGGTCCTCGTCAAGTTCGATGAGCCACAACGTGCCATCACGCCAGGACAAGCGGTCGTCTTCTATGATGGCGACATCTGTCTCGGTGGGGCAACGATTGACGAAGCGTATCGAAACGGAAAACGACTCGACTATATCGGATGAGGTGATTGATATGAACGCAAACGAACAAGGCATCCAAGCGATGCAGCAAGGTGAATTCGAACAGGCGGCCAAACATTTCAATGAGGCCATCGAAGCGAACCCGACGGACCCGACTGGTTTCGTCAACATGGGGACATTGCTCCAGGCGATCAACGATTACGATCGTGCCGTCATCTTCTATGACAAAGCGATTGAACTCGATGGATCGTTCGGTGCCGCTCACTACGCGAAAGGTGCACTTGCCTATGAACTCGAGCAATTGGAGTCAGCGGAGGCGTCGCTTCGCCAAGCGCTCCTTTCTGGGATGGATGATGCTGATCTTCATTTCATGCTCGGGTTGACGTATAAGGCGATGGGTGATTTCGTTCGAGCGATGCCACGCTTGCGTGAAGCGAAAAAACAATCGCCAGAAGACGTGGAGATCACGTTCCAATACGGACTTGCACTCGCACAGAGTGAACAGCTCGAAGAGGCGGTCGTTGCGCTAGAAGAGACGCTCGATCTCGATGCGAGCCATACGGATGCCCGTTACAACTTGGCAATCGCATATGCGTTCTTGGGTGACCAGGAACGAACGTACGCTGAGCTTCAACGCGTCTTGGAGATGCAACCGGATCATGAACTTGCGCGTGACGCCATCACGAAGATGGATGCGCTGCTTGGAAACTGAAACGTATGAACAAGAAAGTGCCATCGCGATTGAGCGATGGCACTTTCTTTAGTTATCGCAATCAAAGTTGCTTCGTTGTGATTTTGACGGGTTCTCCGGCAAACTCGCCGTATGCTTCGTCCATATTTTTCGTATACAGTTCGATGATGTTATGGCTCGGGTCTTTGAAGTACGCCGAGCGTTCTTTCCCATTCTTCGTCTCATCTTCGTCCCACGTCCGAAGTTTAACAGGGACATCGGTCTCATCTAAGATTTCGAGAGCCTGTTCAAACGACTCCATCGGAACGAAGAACGCACAGTGGACGTGGACGCCACCTTCATCATAGAGCGTGTCCCATTCCGTCACGTCCTGTTTACGGTTCGCATCCTCTTCTTCCGTAAAGTCGCGCTTCAACCAAAGACCTAACCGTGTGTTCCCACCGATATAAAGCCATGTTGCCCACGGCTCGTTCGCCTGCTCTTGTGATTCACTCGGCTCCGCATCGTCTCCGACCCATTGTTCGACGACAGGAAGACCTAATTTTTCATGCCAAAAAGCTACAGCTTCGTTCATATCTGTCACTTCTAACACGAGTTCGCATAATCCGCTTACTGGAATTCGTTTGCCCATAGATGATTCCTCCTTCAATGTGTCATTCGAACAGTTCCCCGTTTCTTTGAATCAAAAACGCGACTAGCAGTATTGAAGTGGGGGAATGACAACCTATAGAAGGAGGTCGAGTGGCTTGCGAAAATTCAGCATGGTCAGCGTCATTTTGTTTTTCATTGTCGAGTACGTGTGGTTGAATCAATTATTTGAATCGGTAAATGAACGATTGGCAGACGGAAAATGGACGAATACGATTTTGTATCAAGTGGTCGTTGAACCACGTGGACTCTTAACGTTAATCCTTCTTTTATTCATAGCGCTCCTTCTCGTCGGATGGACAGTTCACTATGTGTACAGTGAGCAAAAGTCTTGGCAACATACATCTGAACATGTCGGTGTGGGGTGGCTCGTTCCATTGATTCTGGCATTACTCGGATTTCTCATTCCAAACGTGTATGTTCAAGTCGGGATCATATTCCTTCAAGTAACGTTCATTCCGCTCATTCCGTTCATCCATCAGACCGTTCCATTCTGGAAAGTCGTGACGAACTGGTTGATTCAGTTGGCTGTCATCGGTCTCGTCCTATTTGGGGCGAGAGGGATGCTTGAGGACTCGATTCGAATCGAGAAGACCGAGCTCTTCACAAAACTCGAGGCATATCAGGCATCTGGTGACTTGGACAGGATTCAGAGATTAATTGAAGAAGTGGACTTGGATCAGGTTGAGCGCATTTTGGACCGGGTCGATATCGAACAGTTGATACGTATTTTGGAAGTCGTCGATCTCGACCGAATCGAGCAAATCTTAAACCTGTTTAATTAGGGCATTTGTTCAATCGATTCATCTCGGGCTATAATGGATGATGGAAAAATAGCTGGAGGTGTCGGATATGATGGCAGCACCTTATGAGTTGACTGGAAAAGTCATTCGAGTCCTGTTTCAATCAGAAGAAGAGGCGCATACGATTGCGCTCGTACGTATTAAAGAAAAGAATTTTGAGACGGATGAGACCGAGATGGTCATCGCTGGCGTCGGAGTCGGCATCGAAAAAGGCGAGACGTATAAGGCGCACGGTCGTCTCGTTGACCATCCTCGATTTGGGAAACAGATGAAAGCGGATTGGATTCGTCGTGTCGTCCCGATGACGAAACGTGCAGCCGTCCGCTTTTTGACGAACGGGTCTTTTCCCGGAATCGGTCAAAAGACGGCGCAAAAGATTGCGGATTCTCTTGGAGACGATTGTATCGATCAAATCGTCAAACATCCGAGTATCCTGTCTGAGGTAGACGGATTGAAAGAAAAGCAGGCGCGTGTGATCACCGAACGCCTGAACGTTTTATATGGGGTCGATCAGTTGCTTTTGTTTCTCGCTCCATTCGACGTGACGCCACGTCTCGCCTCGAAAATTCATAAAGAGTATGAAGGACGGGCGATGGAGACGATTGAGAAGAATCCGTATGCGCTCATGTACGACGTACAGGGGATTGGATTCAAGACGGCGGATGCCATCGCGGCACATTTTGGGATTCAAGGCATTCATCCTGAACGCATCGCGGCAGCCGTGCTGTACGTATTAGAACTCGAGCAAGGGAACGGTCATCTCTACGTGACGGCGGAACAACTCGAAGCCGAGATGCCTCGAATCATCGGGGCTGATCCGGGTGATGCGCTCGTCACGGCGCTCGAATCGCTCGCTAAAGAAGAACGGGTCGTCATCGAGGATGGGGTCGTCTATCATCCCCGTGTCTTCCGTGCCGAACGGAAGGCGGCAGAAGAGTTGGCCCGAATCATGGCGACATCGACGACAGAGGACGTGGACATGACGACCATCTTTGACGCGGTCGGACGTGTCGAGGAAATGTTCTCGATTGAATATGCCACTCAACAGCGAGAAGCCATCGAACTCGCTCTCAAGTCACCGCTCATGGTTCTTACCGGTGGACCGGGTACCGGGAAGACGACGGTCGTTCGAGGCATCATTCATGCACTCAGCGATGTCTTCGATTGGAAGTTAGAACCCGTTCCGAACCAACCGTTCCCGTTCGTCTTGGCCGCACCGACGGGTCGAGCGGCGAAACGCCTCAGTGAGTCGACCGGGCTACCGGCCTCGACGATTCATCGGCTGTTAAAGTTCGACGGTAGTTCGTTCCAAGTCGATGAGACGAATCCGCTTGTCGGGAAAGTGCTCATCGTCGATGAGGCGTCGATGATTGACATCTTCTTGTTCCGAAGCTTGCTCAAGGCGGTACCGAACGGCATGAAAATCTTGTTCGTTGGAGACCGCGATCAGCTCCCGTCTGTCGGACCGGGGCAAGTACTTGCCGATTTGATGGCGACAGAAGGGATTCCGGTCGTCCGCCTCGACGTCGTCCACCGTCAGGCGTCGGAATCGAGCATCCTCCGACTTGCCCATTCCTTGAACGCCAAAAAGATGCCAGAAGATTTGTTGGCTTCACTGCCGGACCGGCGCTTCTATACGGCGAATCAGGAGACGGCACTTCAAGCGATTTGTCAGATGGCAGGAGCGGCTCTCCGAAAAGGATATTCACCGTTTGATATTCAAGTGCTCGCACCGACGTATCGAGGGGTATGTGGAATTGACGGACTGAATGAAGCACTTCAAAACGTATTCAATCCAAAATCAAGTGCCCGTGAAGTGAAGCATGGGACGCGCATTTACCGAAACGGTGATAAAGTGCTACAACTCGTCAACAACGCCGAGGAGAACGTCTATAACGGGGACATCGGGGAAATCACGAACATCTTCTACGCGAAGGAAAATGTCGATAAGGTCGACAAGATTTATATCCGATTCGACCAGACAGAAGTCGAGTACAACCGTAGTGAATGGGACCAGTTCACCCATGCCTACGCCATCACGATCCATAAGTCACAAGGTTCCGAGTTCCCAATCGTTCTCATGCCGGTCTTCTTCAACGGAGGATTCCGATCGTCGCGCAACTTGATTTATACAGCTGTGACTCGGGCGAAGAAGAGTTTACTCTTGTTTGGTGACGTGCGTGCGCTCGAGGCGGCGACGCGAGAAGAGGAGCCGGTGCGACGGACAAAATTGGTCGAGCGCTTAGGCGGGAAGTCTTGACGTCTTTCCGAACGCGTGTGATAATGACGAATAGACAACTGAAACGATACAGACGATGAAGGAAATGAGTACGTCGTCACCACCTCTACAGAGACATCTTCCTAGGCTGCGAGAAGATGGGGGTCGGCCGACCGAAGCTATTCTGGAGTCCCCACTCAACCTGGGCGCCTCATCCACGTTAACGGATGTTCGAGGCACGGTATATACCGTGCGAACGAGGGTGGTACCACGAAGCGATGCTTTCGTCCCTTTCCACAGGGGCAGGCATCGCTTTTTTTCGTTTCGTTCAGAAATAAGGAGGAATTGTTCATGAAACCGCTCAAATCATTGACTGGCGCACAGATTCGCCAAATGTACTTAGATTTCTTCAAATCAAAAGGGCACAGCGTGGAGCCGAGTGCTTCACTTGTACCGGTTGAAGATCCGACTTTGTTGTGGATCAACTCAGGTGTTGCGACATTGAAGAAATACTTTGATGGACGTGTGATTCCATCGAACCCACGTATCGTCAACGCTCAAAAATCGATTCGTACGAACGATATCGAGAACGTCGGGAAGACAGCGCGTCACCATACGTTCTTCGAGATGCTCGGAAATTTCTCAGTCGGTGAATACTTCCGTGAAGAAGCGATCACATGGGGTTGGGAACTGTTGACGAGCGACGAATGGTACGGACTCGACCCGGACCGTCTCTCCGTCACGATTCACCCGGACGATGAAGAATCAAAACAAATTTGGTTGAACCTCGGCATGCCAGCTGACCGCATCATCCCGCTAGAAGATAACTTCTGGGAAATCGGTGAAGGTCCATCTGGTCCGAACACGGAAATCTTCTTTGACCGTGGTCCAGCATTCGGGGACGACCCGACAGACCCTGAACTTTATCCGGGTGGGGAGAACGAGCGTTACCTTGAAATCTGGAACATCGTGTTCAGCCAATATAACCATGACGGACACGGAAACTATACAGAGCTTCCGCGCAAAAACATTGATACAGGGATGGGACTCGAGCGGATGGCGAGCGTCCTTCAAGACGTACCGACAAACTTCGATACCGACCTCTTCATGCCGATCATTCGTGAAACTGAAAAAATCAGTGGCGACGTATACCGTCAAGACAGTAGCAAAGACGTTGCGTTCAAAGTCATCGCGGACCATATTCGTACAGTATCGTTCGCAATCGGTGACGGGGCACTTCCATCGAACGAAGGACGTGGCTATGTCCTCCGTCGTCTTCTCCGCCGTGCTGTACGTTATGCGAAGATGCTAGGAATCGAGCGTCCGTTCATGTATGAGCTCGTCGATGTCGTCGGAGACATCATGGTCGACTTCTACCCGCAAGTGAACGAGAAGAAAGACTTCATCAAGAAAGTCATCAAGAACGAGGAAGAGCGTTTCCACGAAACGTTGAATGACGGTCTCGCAATTTTGAACGAAGTTGCGAAAGCACAAAAAGCTGCTGGGTCAAACGTGATCAGCGGTCAAGATGCATTCCGTCTTTATGACACGTATGGCTTCCCGCTCGAATTGACAATCGAATACGCAGAAGACCATCAGATGACGGTCGATGAAGATGGTTTCAAAGAAGCGATGAACGAGCAACGTGAACGTGCACGTCAAGCGCGTGCTGACGTAGAATCGATGCAGATTCAGTCGGGTGTGCTTGCAGACATCACGATGCCGTCGACATTCCTCGGTTATAACAACCTTGAGACGAACGCAAAAATCATCAGCTTGATTCACAACGGCGAACTCGCTGACGTCGTCGCTGCAGGGGAAGAGGCACAAGTCATCCTCGATCAGACACCATTTTACGCTGAGAGTGGCGGTCAAATCGGTGATAAAGGACAAATCGTCGGAGAAGACTTCCTTCTTCGCGTGAAAGATGTGTCGAAAGCGCCAAACGGACAGAACTTGCATACAGTCACGGTCGAGTCAGGTGTGGCGAAAGCGGAAGTAGCCGTCACAGCCACTGTCGACCAGGCATCGCGTCAAGCCATCGTCAAAAACCATACGGCGACGCACCTTTTGCATCGTGCACTCAAAGATACGCTCGGGGAGCACGTCAACCAGGCGGGTTCACTCGTGACACCAGATCGTCTCCGTTTTGACTTCTCACACTTCGGTCAAGTGACATCTGAAGAGCTTCAATCGATTGAGCGTCAAGTGAACGAGAAAATTTGGGCATCAATCGGTGTCGACATCGAAGAAATGAACATTGCGGATGCGAAAGCAAAAGGTGCGATGGCACTCTTCGGCGAGAAATATGGTGATGTCGTTCGGGTCGTATCAGCAGGTGATTACTCGGTTGAGCTTTGTGGTGGGATTCACGTCTCCAACACGGCTGAAATCGGACTCTTTAAAATCTTGTCTGAATCAGGGATTGGCGCCGGGACACGTCGCATCGAAGCGGTCACAGGAGCTGGCGCATACGAAGTGATGAACCAGCAAATCGAGACGCTTGAAGCAGTAGCGAAGTTGTTGAAGACGAAACCACTTGAAGTTCCTGCACGCGTTCAAGCACTTCAAGCTGAAATCAAAGAAGTCGAGCGTGCTTCAGAATCGCTTAAAGCGAAGCTTGCCAACATCGAGGCATCTTCATTAACGGATGCAATCGAAACGATTGGTGGCGTTCAATTGATTGCGAAACGCGTCGATGGACAAGATATGGATGCCCTTCGCAGTATGGTCGACGACTTGAAAGGGAAACTCGGTTCTGCCGTGATTATCCTTGGTTCGGCGAACGGTGAGAAGGTCAACCTCGTCGCAGGTGTGACGAAAGACTTGAACGATCGTGGCTTCCATGCCGGAAAACTGATTAAAGAAGTCGCGACACGCTGCGGTGGTGGTGGTGGCGGTCGTCCAGACATGGCACAAGCAGGTGGCCGTGATGCAACAAAACTGGACGAAGCATTGAAGTTTGCTTCACATTACGTCGAATCACTGGCATAATAGAGTGTGAAGTGCAAACGGAAAGAGGTGGATTCTTGTGAGCCAAATGGATCGCACGATGCAATTCAATTTTCCAGAAGATGATCAACGTGCTAACACACGTGAGACGCTGATTACGGTATATCAAGCACTCGAGGAAAAAGGTTATCAACCGATCAATCAAATCGTGGGATACTTACTGTCAGGTGACCCTGCCTACATTCCACGTCATAATGATGCGCGAAACTTGATTCGCAAAATTGAGCGGGATGAACTTCTCGAAGAGTTGGTCAAATCGTATTTGAACGATCGTAGAGAGGATTAATATGAAGCGAGTCATGGGACTCGATGTCGGATCGAAGACGATTGGTGTCGCGGTGAGTGACCTGATGGGATGGACGGCGCAAGGTGTGGAGACGGTCTACTGGACCGAACCTGACTTTGATGAAGCCGTCCGTCTCCTTCGTCCGTTTATCGAGCAGTACGATGTGAAAGAAGTCGTCGTCGGTCATCCGAAAAACATGAATGGGACAGTCGGCCCGCGTGGTGAGGCGTCCGAGGCATTTGCCGAGGCGTTCACAGAACAGACGGGTTTACCTTGCGTGTTGGTGGATGAACGATTAACGACGATGCAAGCGGAACGGATGCTCATTTCAGCAGATGTCAGCCGCAAAAAGAGAAAAGCGGTCATCGACAAGATGGCGGCCGTGATGATTTTACAAAACTACCTGGATCGTTCCGGGAAATAAGGAGGAATCTCTCATGGCAGAAATCCGTCGTGAAGAAGAAATGTACCGTATTCCAGACGAAAATGGAGACGAACATTTATTTGCAGAAATTTTCCGTATGACGAGCGACCGTTCGAAAAAGACGTTTGTCGTACTCGAACCGGTTGGCGCACCAGAGACAGAAGATGAAGATACGATTGAAGTATACGCATTTGAAATTGAAGAACTTGAAGATGGCGAATTCATCTTGAAGCTCGTCGAAGACGATGAAGACTTCGATGAGGTCATGGAAGCATTCGACATCGTCAATGACGAAGTCGGTCTAGACTAAATAGGGGACGGGCGACTAGGGAACATCCCTCGTCGCCTCTCTTTATAAAAAGAACAGGGGAGAAATGCATGAATCATCCATCTATGTCAGATGAGAAACGTGCCCGCAACCGGATCGTCCGTCGCATCACGGTTGTCATCCTGGCCATCTTCCTTCTCGTCATCGCCACAGGGTCGGCGCTCACATATGTCTTTGTGAAGCGTTCCATCGAACCGATTGACCCAACTTCGACTGAAACGGTCGAGATTGAAGTCCCGCTCGGTGCTGGTTCGGGATACATTGGTGAATTACTAGAAGAGAATGGGCTTGTAAGGAGTAGCACGATTTTCCGTTTCTATACACGCTTTAAGAACGAATCGTCGTTCCAGGCGGGGACGTATACGTTATCTCCGTCACAATCAATCGATGAATTGATTGAAACGTTGCAAACAGGTAAAGTCATTGTGGTCCCTGATATCAAGCTCGTCATTCCAGAAGGATTCACGATTGATCAGGTGATTGCGAGACTTGCGAAAGTGGCCGAAATCCCGAAAGAAGAGATTTCTGAGCAGTTGAGCGACCGTGAATACATTCAGTCTCTCGTAAACGAGCATGAAATGTTGACGGAAGAAGTATTGCAGGAAGGCATCTATCATCCGCTTGAAGGATACCTGTTCCCAGCCACATATGAATTCAATAAAGGCGTAACGCTCAATGAAATCATCGACGAGATGTTACTACCAACCGAAAGTATGTATCAAGAATACAAAGGTCGTTTAGCCGATTCAGGACGTACGTTCCATGAGACGCTCGCGCTCGCATCCGTTGTCGAGAAAGAGGCGGTGTCAACGGAAGACCGTAAAGAGATTGCTGGCGTGTTCGAGAATCGCTTAAACGACGGAATGAAATTACAATCTGACCCGACCGTCTGGTACGGAACGGGGGAAACATCGATTTTCACTTCATTCGCGGACTTGGAGAACGATTCCTTATATAACACGTATCGTTACGAAGGCATCCCGATTGGACCGATTGCGGCCGTGAGCCGTGACGCATTTGAAGCGGTGCTTAATCCGAACGACACTGAGAACATTTACTTCTACGCACGCCCTCCACGTGAAGGGTTCCCGAACGGGGAAGTCTTGTTCGAAGTCGACTATGAGGATCACCAACAAAACGTCAATAAGTACCGTTCCGAATGGGAAGCGTTTGAAGAAGCAAACAGTAATTGATGGGACGACCGGAAGCGGATGCTTCCGGTCGTTTGAATGAAGAGAGTTAAGAGGTGGAACGAGTGGACCATGCATCCTATGAGGGATATGTAGAAAAACTAATCAATGACCGCTCCCCGCTATTGACGGAGATGGAGGCGTTCGCGCGTGTTCATCACGTCCCAATCATGGATTTGACGGGTTCGGAAGTGCTGCTCTCCTTACTGGCGATGCAACGGCCGACCCGAATCCTCGAAGTGGGTACGGCCATCGGCTATAGTGCCATTCGCATGGCAGAATTGTTACCCGATGCAGAAATCGTCACAATCGAGCGGAATGCTCGCCGTTTCGAAGAGGCGACGGAATTCATCAATCGATCGGACGTGCGCGATCGTATTACGCTCGTTCACGGCGATGCCGTCGAATTGATTGGAACGATTGAAGGTGAATTCGATGCCGTATTTATTGATGCGGCAAAAGGACAATATCAAAAATTTTTTGATGGGTATGGCGCTTTAGTACCAATTGGTGGTACGATTTACAGCGATAATTTGTTTTTACGAGGAGACGTCTTGCTAGAGGATGTATCGGTCTTAGACCGACGCCGACGCCGGCTCGTGCGTCTCGTGAAACAGTTTACTGAGCAATTGATGGCACGGACCGATTATCATACTGCAATTTTGCCCCTTGGTGATGGCCTAGCAATCAGTCGTAAATTACGATGAGGAGGACTTAACTTTGATGCAACATAAACCCGTCATTATTGGCGTGGCCGGGGGTACCGGATCAGGAAAAACGACCGTGGCCCGCGCGCTCGTCGATGCGTTTCAAGGTCAATCGGTCGTCATGATCGAGCAAGACGCGTACTATAAGGATCAATCAGAGATGACCATGGAGGAGCGGTACAAGACGAACTACGACCACCCCTTCGCCTTTGATAACGATTTGTTGATCGAACATATCCAACAGTTACAACAACATCAGGCGATTGAAAAGCCGGTCTATGACTATGCGGCCCACACGCGTTCAAGTGAAACCATTTTAATCGAACCCGTCGATGTCGTCATCGTCGAAGGGATCTTGGCACTCGAAGATGCACGTTTACGAGATCTGATGGATATCAAAGTATTCGTGGATACAGATGCGGACGTTCGAATCTTGCGTCGTATGCAGCGTGATTTGAATGAACGTGGACGTTCAATCGATTCGGTCGTTGCCCAATATACAAATGTGGTGCGTCCGATGCACTTACAATTCTGTGAACCTACAAAACGGTATGCAGATATCATCGTTCCTGAAGGCGGAGAAAACTTTGTCGCGATCGATTTACTCGTGACCAAAATCCGTTGGGTGCTCACTGAGCGCAATCGCGCGTGAGGAAATAAATCGTTTTCAATTCAACCCTAGCTGTAATATACTAGGAGACAATGAAGGAGTGACAGAAATGGCTGAAAAACAACACTATATGACGTTAGACGGAAAAGCGAAGATCGAACATGAATTAAACGAACTGAAGACGGTCCGCCGTAAAGAAGTCGTTGAAAATATTAAGATTGCTCGTGATTTCGGTGACTTGTCAGAGAACGCGGAATATGACGCGGCGAAAGAAGAACAAGCGATGGTCGAAGGACGCATCGCACAATTAGAAGAAATGCTCCGTAACGCGGTCATCATTCAAGATGATGCAGGCGATAACTCGGTTGTCTCAATCGGGAAGACGGTAACGTTCTTCATTCAAGAAGATAATGAAGACGAAACGTATACAATCGTTGGTGGAGCTGAGGCAGACCCGTTCACAGGGAAAATCTCTAACGAATCACCGATCGCCAAGGCACTTCTTGGACGTACGATTGGTGATGTGGTCACGGTCCAAACACCAGGTGGCGACATGGTCGTCGAAATTAAAGAAATCAAATAAATTGTTGAGCGACCTCCTATTCGGAAGTCGCTCTCTTTCTGAGGAGGAAACGGAATGAAAGTAGGCATCATCGGCGCGATGGAAGAAGAAGTGAATCTACTTCGGAACGAGTTGACAGAACGAGTAGATACTGAAATCGCGAACTATCATTTTTATGAGGGCTATCTTGGTAACATGCAAGTCGTCATCTTGAAGTCAGGCATCGGGAAAGTCAATGCTGCCATCGGCACGACACTTTTGATTGATAAGTTCAAACCGGACGTCGTCATCAACACAGGATCTGCCGGCGGTTTTAAAAAAGGGATGAAAGTCGGAGACGTCGTCGTCTCGACGGAAGTTCGTCATCACGATGTCGACGTGACGGCATTCGGTTATGAGTACGGACAAGTACCAGGTATGCCGCCAGCGTATGAGGCGGATGCCAAACTCGTCAGCGTCTGTAAAGATGTCATTGAAAACTTGCCGGACGTGAATGTACATCAGGGATTGATTGTGACGGGAGATTCGTTCATCAACGATTCGAAACGCGTGACGGACATCCTCGGTCATTTCGACGGCGTCGCAGCGGTCGAGATGGAGGCTGCCCCGATCGCTCAAACGTGCTATCAGTTTGGTATTCCTTTTGTCGTCACACGCTCGATTTCAGACAGTGCAGACGAAGAAGCGAACTTGTCATTCGACGAGTTTTTGGAGACAGCATCGATCAACTCTGCGAAGATGGTCATGGCTGTCACGAAGCGTTTAGAACAAGCTTAATCCAGTCAACACGAGGAGGATGCATTGACATCCTCTTTTTATTCCCTTATATTAGTACCAGATACTAAGAATAGGGGTCGACGATATGAATATTGGAATCATCGGCATCGGATCGTTCTTACCGGACAATCGGGTGACAAATATCGATTTAGAAAAACGAATGGATACGAGCGATGAGTGGATTCGTACTCGTACAGGCATCGAAGCACGTCATTTGGCTGAAGAAGATATGACAGTCGCAGATATGGCGACACGCGCTGCTGAACGGGCGTTACAGAGTGCGGGCGTCACGATCGACGACATTGAAGCCATCGTTTGTGCGACAGCAACGGCGCCAGCCTTCCCGGCAACTGCATGTGTGGTTCAGGCGAATCTTGGCGCGAAAGCCGCCGTGGCGTTCGACGTGAGCGCGGCATGTAGCGGTTTCATCTTCGCAATGGACACGGCGAAGAGTCTCATGGATTCAAAAGGATTTAAAAAGACGCTCGTCATCGGCGCAGAGAAGATGGGAAGTCTGATTGATTGGGATGATCGATCGACGGCTGTCCTTTTCGGAGATGGGGCAGGGGCTGTCGTGCTCGGGGAAGACGATATCGCTTCAATTGACTCACTTGTGCTCGGAAGTGACGGGACAGGTGGCAAACATCTGTATGAAAATGAAGAAGGTAAAATCGTCATGAACGGTCGTGAAGTCTTCAAATTTGCCGTTCGGAAGATGCCCGAAATCGTGCTTGAGGCGCTGGACAAAGCCGATAAGACGTTGGAGGACCTTGATGTCCTCGTTCCACACCAGGCGAACCGTCGAATCATCGACGCTGCGATGGAACGTTTACACTTAGAAGAAGAGAAAGTTGTCATGACCATTCAAGACCATGCGAATACATCAGCAGCTTCCATTCCACTCGCATTGGCCGAGGCGGTCAAGTCTGGCAAAATCCAAGATGGACAAACGGTCGTCATCGCAGGATTTGGTGCTGGGCTCACGTGGGGGGCTAGCTGCCTGACATGGAATCACGCAACCATTACGGAGGGGAATCATTTATGAAACGAGTAGTAGTGACAGGATTAGGTGTCGTATCACCATTAGGAAACGATGTCTCAACAATGTGGGATCGCCTGTTAAAAGGGGATAACGCGATTGATACGTTGACAAAGATTGACATCAGTCAATATCCGGCCAAGGTTGGGGCGGAAGTGAAGGAATGGAACATCGATCATTTAGTCGAACCGAAGGAAGCGCGTAAGATGGATTCCTTCATCCAATATTCTTTACTTGCGGCAGACGCTGCCCATAAAGACAGCGGACTCGATGTGAAAGCAATCGCGGACGATGTCGGGATTTGGATCGGGAGCGGAATTGGTGGCGTCGAGACGATTGACAAACAGTCGGCCATCTTGCATGACCGTGGACCACGTCGCGTCAGCCCGTTCTTCATTCCGATGATGATTCCGAACATGGCGAGCGGACAAGTATCTATCTATCTTGGAGCAAAAGGACCGAGCAATTGTTCCGTGACGGCTTGTGCGTCAGGGACGAACTCAATTGGTGAAGCGTTCCGTGTCATTCAACGTGGAGATGCCATCGCTATGTTCGCAGGTGGAGCGGAAGCGCCAATCACACCACTCTCGTTCGCAGGATTCTGTTCGAACAAAGCTCTATCTACGAATCCAGACCCGAACACGGCCTGCCGTCCGTTCGATGAGAATCGCGACGGGTTCGTCATGGGTGAAGGAGCTGGGGTGCTCGTTTTAGAAGAATATGAGCACGCATTGGCACGCGGGGCAAAAATGTACGCTGAAGTTGTCGGATATGGAATGAGTTCGGATGCATACCATATCACAGCACCGTCACCAGAAGCTGAGGGCGGATCAAAAGCGATGAGTGAGGCGATTCGTGATGCTGGAATCACGCCAGAAGATGTTCAATACATCAACGCGCATGGAACGAGTACACCACTCAACGATATGCTCGAGACGAAAGCGATTCGTCGAGTGTTCGGGGAACACGCTGACAAGCTCGCCGTCAACTCATCAAAATCGATGATTGGTCATCTTCTCGGTGGTGCAGGTGGCGTCGAGGCCGTCATCACAGCATTATCGATTCACGAAGGCAAGATTCATCCAACGATTAACTGCGAATCACCAGCAGCAGACTGTGATTTGGATTATGTACGTGAAGGAAATCGGGAACTTGACATTCGTTATGCACTCAGTAACTCACTCGGCTTCGGGGGTCACAATGCGACACTCGCATTTGCAAAAGTGATGAACTGACGGTAGAAAAAACACACAAAAAAGGTTAGGGTATAAGGGTTGGTCTAACAGAAAGGAGTGCAACGAATGAAAAAGAAATCATTCATCGTGGCCGCCTTGTTAGGTTCAGTCCTTATCCTTTTTTTATTTATTTGGAACGAACAACGAGAGCAGTCACGCAAACTAGTACCAGTAGAAGAACAACAATTGACGATTTACGGGGAGTCACTTCCGACTCAGCCGGATGTCATGCTAGCAATCGATCCGTCATCTCAAACAATCCTGTCCCATCTCTATGAAGGCCTGTATCGATTCGGAGCAGACGGGTCCATCGAACCAGCGCTCGTTGAGAAGTTAGAGCGATCCGAAGATGGAACGGTCTATACATTCACATTAAAAGAGAGTGTGACGACAGAAGGGAATGCGATTGACGCGCAAACATTCGTCGATCACTTCCAAAAACTCGTGGACGTTGATACGAATTCACCGTTCAGCTTCTTACTAGCAGATGTTCAATCCGCAAAAGAAATCGGACTTGGCCAACAAGAACCGGATACGCTAGGGGTCAAGGCAATCGATGACCGGACGCTCGAGTTGACTCTTGTCCGTCCGATGGAAGGGTTCGAACAGATTTTGGCGATGCCCGCATTTTTACCTCAACCAAATGTGGAAGCATGGGAAGAGCTAGAGACGAACGGTCCATTTAAAATCAAGGCAATCGGAGATACGACCATCTCGTTACATAAAAATGAAACGTACCGAGAAGCTGAACAGGTCACGCTTGAAACGATTACCATTAATAGTGAAGCGAACTTGACGGAAGCGACAGGGATGCAACCCGTCCCATACGATTTTGACGTTTCCACGATTGATGAGGAAATTTTGAACGTACAGGACGTTCCACGAAGTGGAGTCTTTTATTTAAAGCCGAATGTTAAAAAAGCCCCGTTTAATGATGTAGCGTTCCGACAAGCCATCGCATTGACGCTTGAGCGGTCGGAAATCGAGGATTCACTCGCGCGAGCGGAACAGACGACAGAACGATTACTCGTCATCGACCAAGAGGATGCGATCGCACAATTAGAAGGAAACGCCGACCAATTGTTTGACACCGTGAAGAAACGGCTGAAGAAAGATGAACTCGAAATCGAGCTGCTCAGCTTTGTCGATGACGAAGCGCGTCAAATCTCCGCAAAATTAAAGAAGAATTTGGAACAGTTGGATGGTTTGACCGTTAACATTATCGAGCTCCCCTTAGGAGAAAAAGTTAGGAAAGAAGTCTCAGGGGATTATGCGTTTTCTCTATCAGGCTGGCAACCGGACTATCCGATGTTATCCGCCTATTTGACTCAATTTGAAACAAACGATGTCCTCAATTCGAGTCGATATGCCAGCGAATCGTATGATCAATTGATGGATCAGGCTCGCTCAACGGATCGGTTGGAAGAACGAAATGAAATCTTCCGAGAAGCGGAGGCACAGCTGTTAGAAGAGGCTGTTGTTATGCCAATCTATCAAGCTGGACGCTCTTATGTGATCGAAAAAGGTTATGACCATATCGGATATCCGGTCACCGGTCCTTCATATGTCCTAACCTTTGCAAAAAAATACGAAAATTGAGCTAAAAGCCCGCCACTGTAGGCGGGCTTTTAGACTATAGATAAAATTTTTTAGAAAAATCAAAATAAACACTTTGCAAAATTATCAGAATATTGTATTATTGCATCAACGGGATTTTGGTAACAAATACTGTCAGAAGAAATGACTGAATTTTCTACCATCATTCACTTCGTTAAAACGAAAAAATCAGGGGGTCATCGCAATGAATAAGAAAAAAGGTTTTGCTTTAGCATCATCGGTTACACTTCTATCAAGTGCATTCCTAGCTGCATGTTCGACAGGGGATGAAGACACAGGGTCTTCAAACGGATCAGGTTCGGAAGGTTCTGCAGATGAAGCGCAAGTCCTCAACTTGCTCGATTCTTCAGATATTCCTTCACTTAACCCGACACTCGCAACAGATGCTGTATCGTTCAACGTATTGAACAACGTTAACGAAGGTCTCTACCGCATGGACGAAGAAGACAACCCGACTGAGGGGATGGCTGAATCTCACGACGTTTCAGAAGACGGGAAAACGTACACGTTCAAAATCCGTGAAGGCGCGACTTGGTCAAACGGGGAGCCTGTCACAGCGAATGACTTCGAATACGCTTGGAAAGAAGTACTCAACCCAGATAACGCATCACAATATGCATACGTTATGTCAATCATCGAAGGCGCAGAAGCGTACAACACAGGTGAAGGCGAGCGCGATGCTGTAGGCGTTAAAGCAATCGACGATCAAACACTTGAAGTTAAATTGACAGCACCAGCTGACTACTTCCTCGGATTGACTAGCTTCGGCGTATTCATGCCAAAACTCGAGTCATTCGATACAGAGCAAGGCGAGAACTTCGGTACATCTGCAGAGACGACTCTCTACAACGGACCGTTCAAACTCGACAGCTGGGAGCGCGAGCAAGGCTGGAAGATGGTCAAGAACGAAGACTATTGGGATGCTGACACAGTTAAACTTGAAGAAATCAACGTTAAAGTCGTTAAAGAAGTTTCAACAGGTGTTAACTTGTATGAAAACGGTGACGTTGACCGCACAGGCTTGACTTCTGAGCTCGTAGCCCAGTATCAAGACAGCGAAGAGTTCTCAACTGTCGTTGAACCAACACTCTTCTACCTCCAGTTCAACACTGCTGTTGAAGAATTAAATAACCAAAACATCCGTAACGCGATTGACGCGGCATACGATAAAGCAGCAATCTCAGAGACGCTTCTTGCGAACGGTTCGATTCCTGCGAACTACCTCGTACCAAAAGACTTCGTAACAGGTCCTGACGGCAAAGACTTCCGTGAAGCGAACGGCGACATCGGCGGCTATGACGTGGATCGTGCGAAAGAACTTTGGGAAGCTGGACTTGAAGAGCTCGGAACAGACAAAGTTGAACTTGAGCTCCTCAACTATGACTCAGAGTCTGCGAAGCAAATCGGTGAGTTCATCAAAGGTGAGCTTGAGAAGAACCTTCCAGGAATTACGGTTACAATCAAACAACAACCGTTCAACAACAAACTTGACCTTGAGAACAAAGGTGAGTTCGAGTTCACATTCGCTGGATGGGGTCCTGACTACCAAGATCCAATGACATTCGTTGACCTCTTCGTCACTGACGGACCATACAACCGTGGTAAGTGGTCGAATGAAGAATTCGATAAGTTGATCGAATCTGCGAAATCAAGCACAGATGCTGAACAGCGTTGGGCTGACCTTCAAGCTGCAGAGAAAATCGTTCTTGAAGAGAACGCAATCTCGCCAGTTTACCAACGTGGATCGGCTCGCCTCACGAAGCCATATGTTAAGGATATCGTTGAGCACGCATTCGGTGCGGACTACTCTTACAAGTGGGCTTCAATCGAAGGAAAAGAATAATCAAATCATCTTTACGAAGAGAGACAGGGACGCCTGTCTCTCTTTTTATGTAGATATTTGATACAAAAAAGAACGCTCAGCTGAGCGTTCTTTTTAACATCATTTATTTTTTCACTTTGGCACGCTTGCGACTGAGACCCATCGCTTTCTCGATTTTTGCGAGATTCTTGTTCGCGACGGCTTCAGCCTTCACGCGACCGGCATCAAGGATTTCATCGAGTTCTGGTGAATCAATCAACTCGTGATAACGCGTTTGAATTGGTTCAAGCAGGGCAACGACCGCTTCTGCCACATCCTGTTTAAATGTTCCGTAGTTCGAATTCTCATATTGCTTGACGAGGTCATCAATTGAAGTGCCGGTAGAGAGTGAATAAATTTCCAACAAGTTTGAAATCCCTGGTTTGTTCTCCCGATCGAATGAGATGACACCACTCGAATCTGTGACGGCACTCTTGATTTTCTTGCGAATGACATTCGGCTCATCGAGCATCGAGATATATCCTTTGGCATTCGTATCCGATTTAGACATCTTCTTCACGGGATTCGTGAGAGACATGATCCGAGCGCCTTCTTTTTGAATGAGTGGTTCCGGCATCGTGAATGTCTCGTAATAACGTTTGTTAAAGCGTTCCGCCAAGTCACGAGTCAGTTCGATGTGTTGCTTTTGGTCGTCTCCGACTGGAACGAGTTCCGTATTGTATAACAAAATATCAGAAGCCATGAGCGTCGGGTAGACGAACAACCCTGCGCCTACATTCTCGCTGCCTTGCGACTTGTCTTTATACTGCGTCATACGACCGAGCTCACCCATGCCGGCGATACAAGTTAACATCCAACCGAGTTGAGCGTGTGCTTTTACTTCAGACTGTACGAAAATCGTCGCTTTCTCCGGGTCGAGACCGGATGCGAGATAAAGTGCTGCTAATTTTCGCGTGTTGTTCATGAGCTCGACACGGTCGAGTTGAACAGTAATTGAATGTAAATCGACGATACAATAATAGGCATTGTTGTCGTCTTGTAGGTCGACGAATTGTTTCATCGCGCCAAGGTAGTTCCCGAGCGTCACGACGCCGGTCGGTTTGATTCCTGAAAAAATCGTTGCCATGTGAATACACCTCCGAAAAATATAAAAAACCGCAGTCGTCCTCCCGAATAAATCGGGACGAATAACCGCGGTGCCACCCAAATTTGCATATACTATGCCACTTGAACGCGTTAACGGGCGTGAACCGTCTCGCCATACTTTTTGTTCAGGCGAGCCACTCCGAAGTCCATTCATTCAATAACTTTTCATCTACTCACAGCACCGTAGACTCTCTGAGGAAAAGGGGAATTGAATTACTTGTCTTCATCCAAGTGTTCTTATTCTGCATTTAGTTTAGCACAGGATTCAAGTGACGAAAAGATTAAATCAAAGCGACGAGAAATGAGAGAGCGATACTTCCAACTCCGACATACACCCAGTTCCAAGCCGATTGTTTACGAAGTTGTCGATCTTCCGGTTCTTCTTCCTCATCTTCTTCATAGTCCGCGTCAATTTCCTTCAACTTTGCACGTCGATTACGCTTAAATCCGTACATGATTCCGTCAAATAGACCTGTTGCACTCATATGGGAGAACATCCCGATGGCAAATATCAGAATACCTGAAACGAACAAGCCGCCACTCAAATGAAACGTGAAGGACTCAGTTCGGAAATAGGAAAAAATTGACCACACCGTATAGAAAAGTGTGACAATCCCCCAAACAATCAATATATTTCGAAACTTTTTCAACGATGTAATCTCCTTTCGAGCGTTAGAGGGAATGCATCAACATTCCGTGTTTCTTCTATGATACTAGGAAGGTGGGGCAGAAAGCGAGTAAGAATGTTAAATCAAATGAGAGCGTTTTATTCAATAGTTGACAGTTATATTAAAAATTTCTTACAATAGCCCTAACGTTCTTTCGTCGAATACTTTATGAAATATTCAGAAAATTAAAGAAAAAGTAAGATGTTTATTCGACGATCGGCTAGTTTTTTAAAACGAAAGGGGAAATCGCAATGAAGAAAAAATCGATTTTGCTCATGATGACAATCATCTTGGCACTCGGTTCAGTTCTCGCAGCTTGTTCGACAGGCGGAGACTCTGATGGCGGCGGTTCTTCTTCAAACGGAGAGAAAGTTCTTCGTTTGACGGATACGTCAGATATCACAACAGCCGATCCGGCTCTTGCTACAGACGCGGTCGCATTCAACTTGATCGCCAACACAATGGAAGGTCTTTACCGTCTTGATAAAGATGGAAATGCCGTCCCGGCACTTGCTGAAGGCGAACCAGAAGTAAACGAAGACGAAACGGTTTACACGTTCAAACTTCGTGATGCTGAATGGTCAAACGGGGAACCGGTCACAGCAAACGACTTTGTTTACGCTTGGCAACGAGCTGTTGATCCTGCAACAGGCTCACAGTACGCATACATCATGAACACAGTTAAAAACGCTGAAGCAATCAACACTGGTGACACACCAAAAGAAGAGCTTGGCGTAAAAGCAATCGATGAGAAGACACTCGAAGTTACACTCGAGCGTCCAGACCCATCATTCCTTTCACTTACTTCGTTCGGTACATTCACTCCGATCAACGAAGCATTCGCTACAGAAAAAGGTGAAGACTTCACGACTGGTCCTGAAAACCTTCTTTATAACGGACCGTTCACATGGACTAAATGGGATCGTGAACAAGGCTATGTCTTAACGAAAAACGAATCATATTGGGATGCAGAAAATGTTGCTCTCGACTCAGTTGATGTGAAAGTTGTTAAAGAAACATCTACAGTCGTGAACTTGTATGAAGCGGGCGATGTCGACTATGCTGGTCTCGCATCAGAACAAGTCGCAGCATTCCAAGAGGATGAAGATTACAACACAGGTCTTCGTTCTGCAGTTGGTTACTTCAAGTTTAACCATGAAGATGAACTTTTCTCTGATGTAAATGCACGTAAAGCAATCGCACGTGCAGTCGACCCATCAGGGATTATCGATCAGCTCTTGAACAACGGTTCAGTAGCAACGACGTCATTCATCCCGAAAGACTTCATCAAGTATGAAGACGGAACGGATTATACAGAGGGCGTGGAATACTTCAAAACAAACACTGAAGAAGCTGCTTCACTTTGGGAAGAAGTAACCGGTGGAGAAGCAACAACAATCGAACTCCTCTCGTTCGACAGTGAAGTATCGAAACAAATCTCTGAGTACATGAAAGGTCAAATCGAGTCGAACTTGCCGAACGTAACGGTTGAGATCGCACAACAACCTTTCAACAACAAACTTGAGCGTGAAGCAAAAGGGGACTACCAAATGTCATTCGCACTTTGGGGACCTGACTACCAAGATCCGCTTACGAACCTTGGTATCTTCACTTCAGACAATGGACAAAACGACATCAACTACTCGTCATCTGAGTATGACAAGTTGATTGATGAAGCATCTGCTGAAACAAGCATCGATGCACGTTACGACTTGTTCAAAGAAGCTGAAGCCCTCTTGATTGAACAAGATCAAGCAATCATGCCTATCTACCAAGCTGGTGTGGCATACTTGATCCGTCCAAACGTCGAGAACTTCAACCGTCAATTATTTGGTGCTGATTACCAGTACAAATACGTTGATATTAAGTAATGGAAGGAGGGGGCATGCTAACCGCATGTCCCCAATTTTCTAAAAAATTCTAGCGAAGTATGAGAAAATACTGTTCAAATGTTTTGTTGGTAAAGTATAATGTAGTAACAGTGAAAATTCAGAATAATCTCTGAAAAGAATTTTCTTTATTTTCAGTCGCTGTACTAAGAGCCTTGAGATGACGTATATGCTATTCTTTCAGAAAATTCCTTTCATTTTGTGAATTTGAAAAATAGGTCATATGTCATAGTGAAGCTGTTGGTGCAAGTAGTAGAAAGAATTAGACAAAACAGGGGGTTTTTATTCATGGGACGTTATATCCTACAACGGCTGACTTACGGCCTCATCACGTTCTTCTTGATTGCCACGTTCACGTTCTTCCTGATGGACCTGCTCCCAGGTTCGCCTTATCAGAACCAGGAAAAACTGACAGAATCACAAATTCAATTGTTGAATGACCGCTACGGACTCAATGATCCGCTTCCGGTCCGCTATGCGACGTACATTGGAAACATGCTACAAGGTGACCTTGGCGTATCGTTCCGTACGGCTAACCGTCCAGTAACTGAGTTGATTATGGAACGAATTGGTCCATCGGCACAATTAGGGGTTCAGGCATTAGTACTTGGAACTCTATTAGGTGTATTGTTGGGTGTTGTTGCGGCGATTCGTCACAATACGGCAATTGACTATGGTTCAATGTTCGTATCGGTAATCGGGATTTCCGTCCCATCATTCGTCTTTGCAGCCCTCCTTCAGTACTATGTTGGAGTTAAATTACAGTTGCTTCCGGTAGCATTCTGGGAATCTCCAGCTCATACGATCTTACCAACCATCTCGTTATCGCTCGGGGTTACGGCAGCAATTGCCCGTTTCGTCCGAACCGAGATGTTAGAAGTAACCGGACAAGACTATGTCACGCTCGCGAAAGCGAAAGGGTTGACGGGTAACGCCATCGTATGGAAACACATGGTACGTAACGCGATGATCCCAGCGATCACGATTCTTGGACCGATGACAGCTGGACTTTTAACGGGTACATTCGTTATCGAGAAAATTTTCGCAGTACCTGGTCTTGGAGAATTGTTCGTTACGTCAATCACGTTGAATGATTACTCTGTCATCATGGGCACGACACTCTTCTTCTCGGCCCTCTTCATTATTATCATTTTACTTGTCGACTTGCTCTATGGGGTTGTGGACCCACGTATTCGTCTTGGGGGGAATAACTGATGATTGAAAACAAAAAGAATTACGAACAGTTCGACCAAGACATGTTCACACCAGTTGAAATGAATGAACAGCTTGGTGAGCGGATTGCCGGAAAAAGTTTGAACTTTTGGCAAGATGCATGGATGCGCCTAAAGAAAAACAAGGCGGCTATCATCTCGCTCTCGATTATTTTAATTCTCGTCGCACTCGCTTTGTTTGGACCGATGCTCTCAAGCCGAGATGCATACGAACAGAACATCTCGCAAGCAAAACTACCGCCTAAAGTCACTGGACTTGAATGGGCTGGATTTGATGGGTTGGCAACACTTGGAGGTCGTGAAATCGACTTCTACGAACAGAAGAATGTAGAAGAAAACTTCTGGTTTGGTACCGATTATCTCGGTCGTGATCTTTGGTCGCGGATTTGGGAAGGGACACGAATCTCCCTCTTTATCGGTTTAGTCGCAGCCATCATCGATACAATCATTGGAGTTGCATACGGTGGTATTTCAGCTTACTTCGGTGGACGTACGGATAACATCATGCAACGTATTGTTGAAATCTTGACAGGTGTACCTAACTTGATTTTGATCATCTTGTTCATCTTGATCTTTGACCCAGGTGTCTTCACCATCATCCTTGCCATGGCCATCACCGGTTGGATTGGGATGAGTCGACTCGTTCGAGGTCAGATTCTCAAACTCAAAAACCAAGAGTTCGTCTTGGCAGCTCGTACACTCGGTGCTTCAAGTGGACGCTTGATTTTCAAACATTTAATTCCGAACACATTGGGTGCCATTATCATCACACTCATGTTCACGATTCCATCTGCCATCTTCTTCGAGGCATTCCTCAGCTTTATCGGAATCGGGCTTCAACCACCACAGGCATCACTTGGTACGTTGATCAACGATGGATACAAAGAACTACGAACTTTCCCGTTCCTTCTTATTATCCCGTCTATCATCATCGTCTTGCTTATGGTCAGCTTCAACTTGCTTGCTGACGGTTTGCGTGATGCGTTCGATCCGAAAATGCGTAAATAAAAAAGAAAGAGGGGGACTCGTGCATGGAAACGATTTTATCAGTCCGAGACTTAGAGGTCTCGTTCCACACATATGCAGGAACAGTTCAGGCTGTTCGTGGTGTTTCGTTTGATTTGAAAAAAGGCGAGACGCTCGCCATCGTAGGAGAATCGGGTTCGGGTAAATCCGTTACTTCGAAGGCAATTATGCGTCTCATTCCGAACCCTCCAGGTGAAATCACGAACGGAGAAATCATGTTCGAAGGAAAAGACTTGGCGAAACTTTCGGAAAAAGAAATGCTTAAAATTCGTGGTCGCGACATCGCAATGATTTTCCAAGACCCGATGACATCGCTCAACCCGACGATGACAATTTACAAGCAAATCGCAGAAGGGTTGAAACAGCACCAAGGGTTAACGGGCGAGGATGCGAAGAAACGTACGCTCGAACTGTTGACACTTGTAGGGATTCCAAACCCTGAAGCGCGCTTGAAACAGTATCCACACCAACTTTCTGGTGGGATGCGACAACGGATCGTTATTGCGATCGCACTCGCATGTAACCCAAAAGTGTTGATTGCCGATGAACCGACAACAGCACTCGACGTAACGATTCAAGCGCAGATTCTTGAATTGTTAAAAGACATTCAGCAAAAGACCGGCACAGCGATTATCTTCATCACGCACGACCTTGGCGTTGTTGCGAACATGGCTGACCGTGTTGCTGTTATGTATGCGGGACGTCTCGTTGAAAAAGGAACGGTTGATGAGATTTTCTATGAGCCACGTCACCCATACACATGGGGACTTCTCGGTTCGATGCCGCGTCCGACAGATGACCGCAATGAAGCGTTACCGGCAATCCCGGGTACGCCTCCAAACTTGCTCGATCCTCCAAAAGGGGATGCATTCGCACCGCGTAATCCATACGCGATGAAGATTGATTTTGAGAAAGAGCCACCGATGTTCCAAGTAAGTGATACACACTTCGCTTCGAGTTGGTTGTTACATCCGCAAGCGCCAGCGGTGAACCCGCCACGCGCGATTCGTGAACTCGCTCTCAAATATCGTCCAGACAGTGCGTTCGCAAAATCGTTTACGAAAGGTGGTGCTGAATAATGGAACGCGAGAAATTACTCGAGGTAAAAAACCTGAAGCAGCACTTTAAAATTGGTCGTGGCCGCGTTGTCAAAGCGGTCGACGGGATTTCATTTGATATTTACAAAGGTGAAGTGCTTGGACTCGTAGGTGAGTCTGGTTGTGGGAAGTCAACGACAGGACGTACGATTATCGGTCTCTACGACGCGACGGATGGCGATGTCGTGTTCAAAGGCGAAAACGTCCACGAAAAAAAATCGAAGGCAGACAAGTTGAAATTCAACCGTGCGATGCAAATGATTTTCCAAGATCCATACGCTTCGCTCAATCCGCGTATGACAGTCGCCGATATCATCGCAGAAGGAATCGATATTCACGGTCTTGCGAAGACGAAAGAAGACCGCATGAACCGCGTATATGACCTTCTTGAAACAGTTGGTTTGACGAAAGAGCACGCGAGCCGTTATCCACATGAATTCTCAGGTGGTCAGCGTCAGCGTATCGGGATTGCCCGTGCTCTTGCGGTTGAACCGGACTTCATCATCGCCGATGAGCCGATTTCTGCACTTGACGTTTCGATTCAAGCGCAGGTCGTCAATTTGATGAAAGAATTGCAACGCGATCGCGATTTGACGTATTTGTTCATCGCTCACGATTTATCGATGGTTAAATACATCTCTGACCGTATCGGTGTTATGTATCAAGGTCACCTCGTAGAGCTTGCAACAGCAGATCGCCTTTATGAGAACCCAATTCATGCCTATACGAAATCGCTCCTTTCAGCGATTCCGCTTCCAGACCCAGAGCATGAGCGTACACGTAAACGGATCGTATATGAATCGACATCGAAAGGTCCAGTCGGACGTTCAGATGAAGATTCAAGTATCCCGCCACTTCGCGAAGTTGAGCCGGGGCACTATGTCTCGCTCACAGACGAAGAGTACGAAGCGTATAAAGCGCAACTCGTATAACGAAATCAATCCTGACTCATTTATTGAGTCAGGATTTTTTTGCACAAAAAAATCACCTATTAAAGTAGGTGACTGATTATCCGTTCGAGATGCGTGGTAAATTAGAAAGACGTTCCACGATGGCGTCGATTAGACGGACGCGAGCTAACGCATCTTCAATTTCCATTGTCTCGTAATGATGAAGACCGCCTGGCTGCTCCACATACGTGTCCGCGTCATGGACGAGCTGTTGAAGTGGAGTTCGTTGAATACGACTCGGTGGTAGGTAGGAATCCGTGTGCAAGAGAATCATGACAGAAATCTCTTTTGCTCGGGCTGGATCTTCCCCTAAACGAATCAATAATTTGTGGGCACGTTCGGCCCCCTTAATCGCATGGATATCGTTCTGACGATACAAATCATAATTCCATTTACCTTCTGTATACCATTCATAGTGTCCGATATCATGAAGAAGCGCAGCTTTCGTCGCCAAATCTGTATCAAGACCACGTTTCGTTGCCATTTCGAGAGCGCGTTCACAGACGTCGACCGCATGTTTTAAGCCAGATCGAGTTAAATATTTTTGGGTAACCGGATGTTTCATAATCGTTTCTAAAGTGATTCTCATCATCGCTCTCCTCCTTTAAAATAAAAAGGTTATTTCTATAAAATATACAGGTTTCTTCAATTCATTGCAAATGATATCTGTGTAAATTTGAGATGAACGTGTAAGAATGATTCACATTTCACAAACGAGTGTGCTATAATTTAAATGTAGATATAGTGCAACTTCAAGATTTTCAGAATCGGTAATGCTCGGTCGGTTCCTTACGCTGTATGGGGGTGAGAGGCCATGAAAGAACGTGACAAAGTTCTGCGAGAGAAAAAGAGACTTTTGAAAGAAGTATTGAAGAAAAAGCTGAAAGACTTACAAGTCAAGCCAGGGAAAGAGACGGTGTCTCAACCGGTTTCTCGAATCCCTGCGTCTTAAGTTAGGTCGTTCAAGGTCGCATTCAACGAATGCGCCCTCTTTTCATATCTGATTGATAAAGAATATCATTGAAGTTTTGATAAATAAGAATTACTATAATTAAGTGGATGCGAATTTGGGTATACAAATAGAGTCACTTAAAAAGATGGACGCATACTCGATCAGGGAGGAAGAAAAATGGTCACACTTTATACGTCTCCAAGCTGTACATCTTGCCGAAAGGCACGGGCTTGGCTCGAAGAACATGATATCCCGTTTACAGAACGAAACATATTTTCAGAACCGCTCTCATTGAATGAGATTAAACAAATTTTACGTATGACAGAAGACGGGACGGATGAAATCATTTCGACTCGCTCGAAAGTCTTTTCTAAAATCGATGTGTCTGTTGATGCGTTATCTCTTCAACAGCTTTACGATTTGATTCAAGAATATCCAGGTCTTTTACGTCGTCCGATTCTGATTGATGAGAAACGTTTACAGGTCGGATATAACGAAGATGAGATTCGTCGATTCTTGCCACGTAAAGTTCGGACGTTCCAATTACAGGAAGCCCAGCGACTTGTGAATGAATGAGAGCATACTGTTTAAGCAGTGTGCTTTTTATTATCGATTATTTCCTATAAAATAAAGTTATAACCCTTCATCTAGATTGAACGATGTTAAAAAGGGTACAAAGATAAAAAGACAATTTCCCCTCTCCTCCTTATGTGAATTGGGAGCGAGATGAGAAGGGAGTGGACAATCGTGAAAATTGAGCGCATCAATGATAATACCGTCAAATTTTTCATCACATACGTGGATATCGAGAAACGTGGTTTTGCTCGTGATGAAATTTGGTACAATCGAGAACGAGGCGAGCAGCTGTTCTGGCAAATGATGGACGAGGCTCACGAACGTGAAGACATCTCGTTTGATGGTCCACTATGGATTCAAGTACAAGCTTTTGAAAAAGGTCTAGAAGTGACTGTGACAATCGCGAAAAATGTAATGGACACGGAAGACGATTCTGAACTCGGTTCGCTTCTTCGATCAGCAATCGATGAGGCACGGGATCAACAATCGGTACTCGACCAATTGAGTGAGTTGGATGAACTTGAAGCCGAGGCAGATGCTTGGGCACCACTCGCGATGGAAACAAATGATTTCGAGGCAATCATTTCGCTGAGTAAACGTACAGGAGACATGTTCAGCGATCTTGATTTGAAACTATACCACTATCAAGACCGTTACTACTTGTGGATTGATTTCCCGGATGAAATGGAACCGGAAGACGAAGAGAATGCACTCAGTCTTTTAGCAGAGTATTTAACATTCAGTACACAGACGCAACCGATGCTAGAAGAGTATGGGAAACTCATTCTCGATGGCGACGTCTTTGCGAAAGTGCGTCACTATTTTTAATGGTACATCGCCTGTTCAGTTGGACAGGCGATTTTTTCAAATCGACGGTAAAGAGGTGTTGGTATGGTGAGACGAATTCGATTACTACTTGATGACAGTGCATGGTTTGTCCCATTTTTATACGGAATGGGTGGCATCGTATTAACGGCATTAACCCAAGTGTTTGGGGATTTTTTTCGTGATTTATTACCAGACTTTATTTATTTAGATCTGGACTCAGCGGCATCCGTGTTGTCTTCGACATTTACGAGCCTGATGACGATGATGACGTTCAGTTTTTCCACGATTCTGGTCGTATTGACAACATATTCTTCTCAGTTCTCTCCCCGGACGATCAATAACTTTTTGACGAACTCGTCGGCCAAGCATACGCTCGGTCTTTTCATCATGACGACGGTTTATGGGATTTCGAACTTATTCCTCGTCCGTACGGCAGATGAAGGCGTCGTGTTGTCGTCCGGGATCAGTGTGCTCTTAGTTATTGGTTCGATTTGGGCATTCGTCAAGTTCATCCAGACGATCAGTGTTTCGATTCAGGCGGAACGTCTATTGTCCGCGTTACATAAAGAAGCGCTCTCTGTCATCAGCGAGCAAAAAGATGCGATTGAGTCGGATGAGGTTCATCTCGTCCTGCCTCGATCCGTCCATTCATTCGATGGTCAAGCGGTACGAGCTCTGCGAACAGGGTACATCCGATTGTTTTTAAGAGAGAAGCAAGGAAATCAAGAAACGGACTTTGAGTCCGTCGTAGCCGTCGGGGATTTCGTTGCTAAAGGTGATTTACTCGGATTCTGGAAGGGTGAGGATGTGCCGGACATCGAGTTGTTTGAGATTGGCGAAGTTCGTTCTTCGATGCAAGACCCGTCATTTGCGGTTGAAAAATTGAGTGAGATTGCGCTAAGAGGAATCTCTCCAGGAATCAATGATCCGAACACGGCAATTCATGCGATTCATTACATCGGGGATATTTTAAGAGAACTTTGTGAATTACCAGATGGTGATTTTTTGTATTCGAACGGGAAGTCTGACTGGCATGTGAAACGAAAAACGCTTGAGACGATTCTATTTGAATCGCTATCGCCGATGCAGACTTATGCGAGCCGAGATATCTTTGTGATGGGGTCCGTGTTCGAGGCGATTCGAATGGCGCGCCTCCAAGCACATGAAACACTCGATTCGACATTTGAGGACATGATTCAATATTTTGCGGATGTGATTGATTGGGATCGTCTTCATGCGAAAGAACAGAACTATTTGCGCAATAAGATGAATCGGGCTAAAAAGATGACGACATGAGTAGAGACCACCTGTTCTAAAGAAGAGGTGGTCTCTGTTCAAGACAATGTATATCCGCCATCGACTGTGATGGCTTGGCCGTTAATGTAAGTTGAAGCATCAGTCAATAAAAATTCTACGACCGGCGCCACTTCCTCAGGATGTGCGGCATATCCCCGGAAATGGTGGGTCATCGCCTCTTTGAACTTTGCTTCACCCCCATATAGCTTGTGACTGAGCGGTGTGTCAATCGGTCCAAAACAAACGGCATTGAATCTTACTTTTCCTTTCATTCGGTGTGCGAACGTTTTAGTTAAGGCTATTACGGCCGCCTTTGAAGCGGCATAGTGCGCGAGCATCGGTGGAAACTTGACGTGCCCAACGATGGCGGCATTGTTGACGACACTCGCTCCTTGGTCAAATAGGGGAATGGCACGTTGTGTGACGGTGTTCAGCGCATACAAGTTGACATCGAATACCTCGTTATACGACTCATGTGTCAAACGTTCAGGTGTGCCCGGTCTACCAAAAGTAGCGGCGTTATTAAATAATCCGTTCAAGGTCACACCTTGCTCTTTCAACTGAGAGAAAAGATGGTCGATGTCCTCTGTCGAAGCAAGGTCACATCGAATGAATGTGGCTTGTCCATTTGAATCAGACTCGAGAGAGGTGCCTCTTGTTTCATCCCGACCGATCCCGATGACTCGGTGCCCCTTAGCAGTCAACTGTAAAGCGACGGCGCGACCAATCCCGCTTGTCGCACCTGTGATCAGAAAAGTCCTCATAATTCATTCGCTCCCCTCAAAAAGATGACGTTACGATGTATAATTAATGATAATACATGACAGAAACGAGGTCAGCTTATAATATGTTGCGACGCATACAAGTACTCTTTTCCCTCATTTTGCTCGCAGGACTCATTGCGATATTATCGTATTACTGGAGCTCACAAGTAATTGGATTGTTCTCGATTCTCGTCTTTTTGACAACGTTCAGTATATTACTCGTCATCTTACTTGAAAATCGAAATCCACAACGTACGCTCATTTGGGCAATCGTCATGATTGGTTTTCCAGTCATCGGATTATTTGCATACTTTGTATTCGGCCAGAACTATCGACGTAAACGTATGTTCAAAGAAAAAGCGATGCTTGATGAAGAGACATACTTGGCCTATCGTCAGAAAGCGATGACGTTGTCGCCGTCTCTTATGTTCGTCCACGACGATTATGAGAAGCTGATGCATCTTACTTCTTCGTTGAACCAATTACCTGTTTCATCGAATACGTATACCCAAATCTTGACGAACGGCCGTGAAAAATTCTCGAAGTTATTGCCGGCTCTGAAAGGAGCGTCCCGACACATACATCTAGAGTATTATATTTTTCGGGAAGATCGTATTTCTCGGGAAATACAGCGAATCTTGATTGAAAAGGCGAAGGCGGGGGTCGAAGTCCGGTTTTTGTACGATGCGGTCGGGTCCATTCATACGAGTGGCACGTTCTTTGAAGAGATGAAGCAAGCCGGTGTCCAAGTCCAGGCATTCTTTCCAGTTGTATTGCCACTCGTTTCGAGTAAGACGAACTATCGAAACCACCGAAAAATCGTGGTCATCGATGGTACCGAGGCATTCACAGGTGGCTTGAATGTAGGGGATGAGTACTTGGGTGAGCACTCTAAGTTCGGATTTTGGCGCGACACTCATCTGTATGTCAGAGGAGAAGGGGTATCTGAACTGCAACTGATTTTCTTGCAAGATTGGTATTACATGACCGGGGAACGCCTATTCACACCTTTCTATCTAGAGCCGCTTGAGACGGTAAGAAGTGCGAGCGGAGGGGTTCAAATCGTTGCGAGTGGACCGGATGAACCTTATGAGACGATGAAATCCATTTACTTTTCACTCATCAATGCTGCAAAAAAATCTGTCTACATTTCGTCACCTTACTTGATTCCGGATGAAGACATTATGAGTGCCTTAAAGACGGCATCATTATCAGGAATTGATGTCCGCATCGTCTTACCGAGTTATCCCGACCATAAAATCGTTTTCTACGCGAGTCGGTCCTATTATGAAGAACTGTTACTCGCCGGTGTAAAGATCTATCTATATGAGAAGGGATTCATGCATTCAAAAGTCATCGTGGTGGATGATGGATTAGCCACGATTGGGACGGCGAACATGGATTTTCGGAGCTTTCATTTGAACTTCGAGGTCAATGCGCTCCTCTATAACACGAACTCAGTCCATCAACTGAAACAAGACTTATATGATGATTTCGAAGGGTCACACGAACTCGTATTAGAAGAGTTCGCGAAACGGTCATTCTTTATCAAACTCGTTGAATCATTAGCCAGAATGTTTTCACCACTGCTATGAGGAGGGAGCAAGATGCGGTTTGCAATCGATCGGGAAGGGGATATCGTTGATTCCTTTACATTAAATCGGATGCAAGCAGAGCAACTTGCTCCTTTTCGATGCCCGACTTGTCAAGAAATGTTGATTGTGAAGCAAGGTGTGAAGAAACGGCTGCATTTTGCGCATATCCACACCTGTGGGAGAGCTGAATCGGTCATGCATCATCAGGATAAATGGGCAATATGCCAGTGGCTTCAAGAGAATGGCTATCCTGTCGAGCAAGAAGTGACGATTAAGAATCGTCGGGCTGACATCCTCACGAACATGGACGGGCAGCACACCGTGTTCGAAATTCAGGCGTCTCCTTTACAACCTGGAGAATACGCCGAACGAACGAATGATTATCGACGAGCGGGGTTTGATGTGGTTTGGATTGCGAGCGGTCTCGATTTGAGAAGCAATCAATCGTTTCAACCATGGATGCGTCTAGAACTTTTTCAGCGACATCGGTTATTGACTGTGAAAAATGGGAGATTGTTACGCTTCAAAGGATTTCCGATTTCGATCAAGTATGGAATCGGAAACTGGGAAATCTCATCTTCAGTGAACACGTCACCGTACGAAGCCTATTATCGGTTCGATGCTTTTGAATGGATAGAGATGATTCGTCGTAAACGCATGTTGCCGATTTATCCGTCTCCGCTAAATCGACGGCTCATATTGAATCGGCTCTATCCACTTGGTCTGTTACCCGGATTATTACCGACCGCCTGTTACCTTCCGCTTTCATCGCTTTGGGGAATCCGTGTACATCCGATTGATTTTCAGACCGTGCATTATTTGAATCGATACGAGTCACCGCGCGATTCCGTGGAATGGAGTATTCAAAAAACATGTCGACAATTTGGAGTGACACCGACAAGCGACTTTTCCCAGTCATTTCATGTACAATGGAAACAACTCTTGAATGCGAGTCGTCTATCCTGTGATGTCAGGTCATGGCCGCATCCAAAGTATTACGAGGAGGCCAGACATCACGATACACGTTTGTTTCAAGGACTTCAGCGATTGATTTTACAATCGACTTAATCATCGAAAAGGAAGTGGACGTATGTCAGAGGTATTGACTAGACAGCAAGTTCCAGTGGAAGAAACATGGAACTTAGAAACCATCTACAGCAATGACGAGGCTTGGGAATCGGATTTTCAAGCGTTAAAAGAGAAAGTGCCGGCATTGATTGGATTTAAAGGACGCCTTGGGGAGTCGGTGGAAACGTTGCACGAAGCGTTGCAACTTCGGGACGATCTCTCACGTCAGTTACATAAGCTATATACGTATGCTCATATGCGCTATGACGAAGACACGGCGAATAGCCATTATCAAGCATTGAATGATCGTGCCGGCTCACTTGCGTCTCAAGTTTCAGCACAACTCGCGTTTATGACACCTGAGTTGCTCTCGATTGATGAGAATCAGATTGAAACCTTCATGGAGCAGAATGAGTCACTTCGCGTTTATCGTCATGCATTCGATGAGTTGGCACTAGAGCGTCCACACGTGTTGACGGAGGCGGAAGAATCGATTTTGGCACAAGCCGGAGATGTGCTCGGTCAATCGAGCTCGACGTTCGGTATGCTCAACAACGCAGATTTAAAATTCCCGAAAGTGAAAAATGAAAAAGGGGAAGAAGTTGAGTTGACGCACGGTCGATATATCACGTTCCTTGAATCGGCTGACCGAAGCGTTCGCGAAGGGGCATTTAAAGCGATGTACGGGACGTACGCGCAATATTTGAATACGTTCGCCTCAACATTGTCAGGAAGTGTGAAGAAAGATAACTTCTATGCGACTGTCCGTAAGTTTGAAAGTGCAAGACAGTCCGCGCTCCATCATAATGCGATTCCGGAGTCTGTATACGACGGGCTTGTAGAAGCTGTAAACGAACGACTCGACTTGTTACATCGTTATGTCGCGTTGCGTAAGCGAGCGCTCGGCTTAGATGAGTTGCATATGTATGACCTCTACACACCACTCGTCAAAGATGTCGAAATGAAAGTATCGTATGAAGAAGCGAAACAATGGATGGTAGATGGTTTGGCACCACTCGGAGAAGAGTACGTCCAAATCGTCAAAGACGGTCTCGATTCGCGTTGGGTCGACGTTCGAGAGACACGCGGTAAGCGTAGCGGTGCTTACTCCTCGGGAGCATACGATACGCAACCGTTCATCCTGATGAACTGGCAAGATAACGTCAACAACTTGTTCACGCTCGCACACGAGTTCGGACACTCGGTGCATAGTCATTACACGCGCGCATCGCAACCATATCCGTATGGCGATTACTCGATCTTCGTTGCAGAAGTGGCATCGACGACGAACGAAGCTTTGTTGAATGACCATTTGTTGAAAACGAGAACAGCGAAAGAAGAACGTCTCTACTTGTTGAACAATCAGCTTGAAACGTTCCGTGGAACATTGTTCCGTCAAACGATGTTCGCTGAATTCGAACACATGATTCATCAAGCTGCTCAAGAAGGCGTATCGCTCACTCCGGAGTACTTAAATGAAACATACCTCGAGTTGAACAAACGTTACTTCGGAGACGAGATTGTCATCGATGAAGAGATTTCATATGAGTGGGCGCGCATCCCGCACTTCTATTACAACTACTACGTCTATCAATATGCGACAGGGATTTCGGCATCTGCTGCACTGTCACAACAGATCATGGAAGAAGGGGAGCCAGCCGTGCGTCGTTATATCGATAACTTCTTGAAGGCGGGTTCTAGTGACTATCCGATCGAGGTGTTGAAGGCGGCTGGCGTCGATATGACGACGAAGGAGCCGGTATTAAAAGCGCTCGATCAGTTCGAAGCGGTTCTTGATGAAATGGAATCATTATTGTTCTCGTGAACAATATGTGACAATATGCACAAAGAGGTTGTCAGATGATTCTGCACTAGGTATATTATAAGTGTGAAATCAATCACAAACCCCTTTATTGACCGTAAACTTTCTCCCATCTTGTAGGCCTTCCCCGGGCCTCAAGGTTCGATGTCTCTTGTCCCCGCTTGAGACGTCAAAAACCCCATGGCTCCCCGGCCATGGGGTTCTTTTTTATTTCGTTTGAGCCCACGCTTCACCGCTACATCCTGGCACAGGACGGCAACGCTGTTGTAGGGAGAGTTTCTTCAATTCGCGTTCAATCACCGTCTTATCCAAGTCTAGAATGTACGATAGCTCTGTTATGGTCGACGCATCATAGCGTGCCAACACTTTGGCTACATCCCAATCGGTCGAACGGCTCGGTGCATAACCTAACAATTCAGTCATGACCGATTGATAGACGTCGTACGGATAAACCCCTTCAATCTTCAATGCTTCATCGCGCGTCACGAATGTGAGTGCGGGCAATAACTCAATCTCCCAATCTTTCAACACTTGATGGTCGACAGCTAGTGCATTCAAGAGCTGGTTCGATTGAAGATCGGCTTCGAGTTCACTTAAATCAAGGCCATACTCTTCGAAAGAACGTGCGATTTCCCATAAATCGATTGAACCAAGTTGTTCACCAGAGAATAGATCATTCACATGCAAATGACGCAAGAAGCGCATCGCATGACGTTTCCCTTGTAATTCCAGCGCTTTGATCATGGTGAGAAGGCGAACTTCTTCCTGACATCCGCCAACACAGCTAGGAACGGTAGAGACCATTCGAAAACGAATCACGTGTCCGTATTCAATCTCTAACTTTTTGATCAGTGTCATCACATGAAAGTTCTCAGGACTTGAGATGTCCATGAAATAGAATAACTCCAATGGCTTATACGTTACTTGAATAGGAGTTTCTTCCAGTGAACAGGATGACCCATTACATTGTTCAAGTTCCATTTGTGTCGCCTCCTCTCGTCAAAAAACTCATTTAACTTTGTAAACTCATTGTAGCAACGAAAAAAAAAGGTTGGCAATGTATCTGCTCAACCTTCCAACCGACTTATTTTTAATTCCATGAATCGGACGATTTTATTTTTAGCGGGACGATAGGGGAGACCATGTTTTTCAAGAAGTCCTTCGAACGCACGTTTTCCCTCTTCTTCATTCGTCACTTCAAATTCTATTTCATAGTCGGTCGTCTCCAAATAATGGCTTTCGTCCAAAACGAGGAGACCGTCTTCTGTCTGGAGCTCTGCCCGGTTCGTCTCGAGTCGACCGAGATGCTCAAGCGGTGCATTTAGCTGAAACGGAGCCAATGCCTGCTTCATTTGCTCGTCATGAATGATTCCATACTTAAACAAATCCTCAGCCTCATCTTCTGTAATTGTGGCGTGTGTCTCAAGTAAGCCGACCTCGTTGGGTTGCTTTAACGTCAGCACTTGACCATGTTTCTTCTCGCGAATGCGAAGTGCTGCCCCGTTCGCTTTTAGCTGAAAGGAAGGGGTGTCGAAATAATCATTCGCCTGCCAACGAACTTGGTCATCAAGCTGATAGGCACGTAGGAGTGTCTCATACTCGTCTTTCGTCAACATTGATTTAAATTCAATTTCCACTTCTTGGGTCATGAATCATCGCTCCATTCTATGAACAATTGTTCGTTTATGATACCATACAAACGGATACATACGGAAAGGACGCGTTTTTTCCGGAAAAGAACGAAAGTGGTGACAGCGTATGCAATCAATGAACTGGGATCAGTTTTTAGTACCGTATCAAATCGCGGTAGACGAGTTGAAAGTCAAATTGAAAGCCGTTCGAAAGCAATTCAAGTCCCAAAATGACCATTCTCCGATTGAATTTGTCACAGGTCGAGTGAAGCCGGTCGGGAGCATTCTCGAGAAAGCGAAACGAAAAAATATCGCTGACCATGAATTGGCGACGGATATGCAGGATATAGCGGGATTACGAATCATGTGTCAATTTGTCGATGATATCGTTCACGTCTTGGATTTGCTACATCGTCGAACAGATTTTAAAATAGTGGAAGAACGCAATTACATTACCCATCAGAAAGACTCGGGCTATCGATCGTATCATGTCATCATCGAGTACCCGGTTCAGACGATTCAAGGTGAAATCCCTACGCTCGTTGAAGTGCAAATCCGCACGCTTGCGATGAATTTCTGGGCCACGATTGAGCACTCATTGAATTATAAATATGATGGTGACATGCCTCTTGAAGTGCAGGAACGATTGAGACGCGCAGCCGAGGCGGCCTTTTTACTCGATGCCGAGATGAGCCAACTCCGCGTTGAAATTCAGGACGCCCAGCAGGTGTTTCGGGATAAAGAGATGAACGTGAAAACGGACGAAGACTAGGGGGAAACCGATATGCAGTTTGCGATTGTATCGAGGGGAGATACGCGATCAGCGGAGATCGCCGAGGAACTGACTCAAAAACTTCAAGCCGCCGGGCATACATTATCTGAACAGCCCCGAATCGTAGTATCGGTCGGAGGGGACGGGACGATGTTACAGGCGTTTCATAAATACATCGACCGACTCGATGAAACGCTACTTGTCGGGATTCATACCGGGCATCTCGGCTTTTATGCCGATTGGCAACCGGATGAGTTGGATGAATTGACCGAGATGATCACGAGCGAATCGTTCGAGCCGGTCTCCTATCCGCTCGTTGAGGTGCTCATTGACTATGAGGACGGGGAGACTGATCGTCGACTGGCGATGAATGATTGCACGATTAAGAACTACAAGCGAACGCTCGTCTGTGATTTATCGATTCGAGACGACTACTTTGAAACGTTCCGTGGAGATGGATTATGTATTTCGACACCATCGGGTTCGACCGCCTACAATAAGGCACTCGGTGGAGCAATCGTTCACCCATCGATTGAAGCCATTCAAGTGACTGAGATGGCTTCAATCAACAACCTAGTGTATCGAACGATCGGTGCACCGCTTCTCTTACCAAAACACCATCAAGTGAAAATCAAACCGCACACGAAAACCGAATTTGAATTGGCGTTTGACCATCAAGAAGCGTTGTCCTGGTCGGATGTCGTCTCGATTCGATGTGCGGTCGCAAAAGAAAAAGTGACGTTCGCTCGCTTCCGGCCCTTCCCATTCTGGCGCCGAGTTCGCGAATCGTTCATCGAGGAAGGAAAGTAACGAATGCAAGGGTTTACGATTCGTCGCGTTGTGGAGAAAGCCGTCCCACTTCGCGACTTTTTAATGCAAGATATGGGGATTTCTCGAAAGATGCTCACGCTCGTGAAGCATGAAGGGGATATTGAAGTGAATGGCGTGCACCGCACCGTAAGACATGAACTTGAACCAGGAGATGAAGTGATGGTGCGATTCCCGCTTGAAGCCCCTTCACTCGATATGGTCGCCTCAGATCGGCCTATTCGAATTCTGTATGAAGATGATACGCTGTTGGCGGTCGATAAACCGGCAGGGATTGCCACGATTCCATCACGACTACATCCGACCGATACACTTGCGAACGCTGTACTCGGCTATTATCAACGCATCGGTCTGTCATCTGCGATTCACGTGATCAATCGGCTCGATCGCGACACGAGCGGTGTCGTCTTGTTTGCAAAGTATGGATTTATTCATCATCGATTTAGTGAACTTCAGAAAGCGAATGGATTGGTGCGTACGTACAAGGCATTGGTCGAAGAAGAAGTGACACCACAAACGATTGAAGCACCGATCGGGCGTGCCGAGAATTCGATTATGGAGCGAGTCGTGACAACTGAGGGACAACACGCCATCACGCATATCCTCGCATGTCAGCCATTTGAGAGCGGCTCGTTATTGACGATTCGACTCGAGACGGGACGGACCCATCAAATTCGCGTGCATTTGCGCCATATCGGTCATCCGCTCATTGGGGACTCCATGTATGGGGGGACGACTCGTATGCCCCGTCACGCCCTTCACAGCGCGTCTGCGCGATTCATTCATCCGATGACAGGGGATGAGATTCAGATTGATGCGCCAATTCCGGAAGATTTTCGAACTGTATAAAGAAATCCCTCAAGGTAAAACCTTGAGGGATTTTGTCAATCATCATCAAACATATAGGTTTTTGATTTAGAAGCCACGTTCATGACGAGACCGATGGCAATCATGTTCATGATAATCCCTGTTCCCCCGTAACTGACGAACGGGAGGGTAAGTCCAGTGATCGGCAAGACACCGATTGTCATACCGATGTTTTGGAACACTTGGAACGTGAACATGGCGATGACACCGGTGACGATATAACTTCCGAACGCGCTACTAGACTCTAACGCAATGTGAATCATCCGATAGAGGAATAAGAAGAAGACGATGATCACGAGAGCTGCGCCAATGAACCCATAGTGTTCTGCGATAACAGCAAATATGAAGTCCGTTTGAGATTCCGGTAAATAGACGAGACCCTGGCCGTATCCTGCTCCGAACATCTGTCCAGAACCAATCGCCTGTAGCGATTTGATTAATTGGAATGCCAGATCATCTGAATATTCGTAAGGATAAATCCAGGCCTGGAAGCGGTTGAGGGCGTGTCCAGGTACGAATGCTTGTAAGACTTCGAAATGGGCAAAGAACAGATACATGAATGTGCCGATGGTCAAAGCCGCAGCGCTGAAGAGACCAAGAAGCCACTTCCAACCGATTCCCGAGACAATGATGATGGCGCCGAGCATCGTCATCAGAACGAGCCCGGTCCCTAAGTCCGGTTGTGTCACAATCAGCCCGAGCGGCGGGATGGCGACTAGTACCAGTTTCACGAGGAGCCATGTATCGAGTTGTGACGATCCGTAACGTTTATTGTGCTCATAGACGATGGTCGACATAGAAATCAATAAAAAGAGCTTCATGAATTCGGCTGGCTGGAAACTGAACCCAGGCACGTTATACCAACCATACGCCCCGTTGATGTTCGGTACGAGCGACGTGTCACGTAACGGAATCAGACCGACGAGCAGAAGTAGACCGAATGCGTATAAGTACCAATGGATTTTCCGGAGTTGCTCATATTCAATCGTCATGATCGCGAACATTGCAAAAAAGCCGATGACATAACGAATGCCTTGTTCAAGAGCGAAGTTGATATGTTGAAGTCGCGTTGGCAACATCGGTTGAGCGGTATAGATTGCACCGAGACTGATGATCATCAATAGGAAGACGATGGTCAACAGTGTCGTATCTAAACTTTTAAAATATGATTGTATACGGTTCATAATGGAGTCGAATCACCCTTTCTATACGTATTTTATCTTACCGCAACTTAAAAAAATCGCAATACGTAACGAGTCGGTTGACAAAACAGAAACCTTTCTGTAATCTGAGAACAGATATTATCACCAGGTACTAAAAAGGGGAGTTTATGATGTCAATTTATCCAACATTAACGAATAAAACGTACGTCGTCATGGGGATTGCCAACAAGCGCTCGATTGCATGGGCGATTGCCAAAACGCTTGATGAGGCAGGGGCGAAGCTCGTGTTAACGTATGCGGCAGAACGATTCAAATCGGGTCTCGAGTCACTCGCGAGTGAGTTGAAACAAGAAGCGATTCTACTTGAGTGTGATGTGACGAATGACGAAGCGATTGATTCAACATTCCGTTCGATTCACGAACAAGCTGGCGAGATTCAAGGAATCGCGCATTCGATCGCATTTGCTGACAAAGAAGCATTGCGCGGTGAGTTCTCAGAAATGACACGTGGTCAGTTCGCGCAGGCATTAGACATTTCAGCATATAGTTTGACGGCAGTTGTGAAAGCGGCGAAGCCTTACTTCGCACAAGACGCCTCGGTGATCACACTCACTTACCTCGGCGGCGAGCGTGTCGTTCCGAACTACAACTTGATGGGTGTCGCCAAAGCGGCACTTGATTCGAGCGTCAAGTATTTGGCGAACGAATACGGTCCACATGGTGTGCGTGTCAATGCTATCTCGGCGGGGCCGATTCGTACATTGTCAGCCAAAGGGGTTGGTGATTTCAACAGTATCCTTTCTGAGCTTGAACAGAAGGCGCCATTGCGTCGAAACGTTTCGGCGGAAGAAGTAGCTTCGACAGGCCTCTTCCTCCTCTCGGGGATGGGAAGTGGCGTGACCGGCGAAGTCATTCACGTAGATAGCGGATACCATATTTTATAAGTTTGGGGAATGGCGCAGTGATGCGCCATTTTTGTATTACCTCGTGAATAAATCGGGTAAGGACCTATGAAGGAGGTCAGATCATGGGTCCCTATCAGATTGATTTTACTGTCGTACAATACGTCAACCGACAAGTCCAGCCATCAGGTCGAGCAAGCATCGAACCGGTGACACGAATCAAACGTGTCCAACGAATCCGACCACGACGTGAAGAATGGCTTGAAGAAGAGCAAGAAAAAAACCCCGGTCGCTATGTCGACCGGAGCATATAAGGTTAGCCTCGGAAACGGAACGTCTCATAGACGTTCCATGTTTCATTTTCGAGTTCATACATGACGGCCATGCGAGTGATCGTCTCTTCGAAATGAACCTGCTCCATACGCATACGTTCGAGGACGTCGAACAGCTCGGCATCGGTCAAATCTTGACCAATCGTGATGTGCGGCAAGAATTCATATTTCGGTGTTTGGTTGAGCACACCTTCATGCAGTCGTTGCTGAAGAGTCGACAAATCACGTGTCGGTAACACTTTTAAATACAAGACATTGTTCGTCGGTGCGAAAGACCGGACGCCATCGACTTTCAACTGAATCGGTTTAGTCGAATCCGCAACTTGTTGCAAGTACTCGAGTACTTTCGGCAAGTCTTCTTCTGACACCTCTGTCCGCTCTTTAATGGTCACGTGAGGTGAAATCAACGCATATTTTGTGTCATAGCGTTTTCGATAAGAGTTCGCAAAATCTTGCACTTGTTTAGACGGAAATAAGACTACCCCAATCTTCATTCCTCTTCCCCCTTTAATCGTTTAACCTACATGTTAATGATGACCGATTTAATGTGGGAAGTCAAAGCAGGGTTCGTCTTTTTTCAATTTTTCAGTATAATGGTTATATCATATAGAGAGACGATGACTCTCTGAACGAAGGGATGTGAAGCGGGATTTCGATCCTGCGCCTATTATGAAACACGTACCACACTCACGTGATGTCCGAGAAGCGGCTCGTGCTCGTTTGCTCGAACGCGGGGTCACAATTGAATCGATTGCTGAAATCGTATACCAGATGCAGGCACCCTATTCGCCGCATCTTTCTCTAAAAGATTGTATGGATTCTGTCGAGGCGGTTCTTGATAAACGTGAACTACAACATGCGATTCTCGTGGGATCAGAGCTCGATATGTTGGCTGAAAAAGGGCAATTATCTGAACCGCTTCTGTCGATTATCGCCTCAGACGAAGGTTTATTTGGAGTGGACGAGACGATTGCGATCGGTGCCGTCAACACATATGGTTCGATTGCCGTTACGACTTTCGGATACTTAGACAAGGCAAAAATCGGTATCATCAAACAACTCGACACGAAGATGGATGATGGGCAAGTGCATACGTTCATGGACGATCTCGTCGGTGCCATCGCTGCCAACGCTTCAGGACGATTGGCGCACCGGTTACGAGATATGGTCGATTTCGGAGAAGAAGAGATGCGTGAAAGAAAAGGGTTGTATTGATGAAGTGGACACCGCAGATGGTGGTCATCACCGGGACGGTCGCATATGTGATCGTGTCGGTGTTTGTCGTTTTAGGGGCGGTCGATCCGATGAACACATTCGTATATGAATGGTTACAGCCGCTACCGGATCGAGTGTTTGCCTACGTGACAGAGCTCGGGAGTGCACAAGTCATTGTGGGACTCTCCATATTAGGATTGTTGTTCTGGTATTGGCGTGGGGACCGTATCGAAGCGTGGCGCCTAGCGCTCGTCGGAATCGGGACACTTCTGTTTACTCAAGTGCTGAAGCTCGTCTACGGAATCGACCGACCGCTCATTGATGCATCACTCGATGCAACGACATACAGTTTTCCGAGCGGACATGCCTCAGGATCGCTTGCACTATATGGATTGACAGCTTATGTACTGTATCGAAAGAAACAGTCGAGAGTCGTCATCTTCATTCTCTTGTGCCTCGTCCTTGCGGTCTCGCTCAGCCGAGTCATCTTAAACGTTCATTACTTTAGTGATGTGCTTGGCGGTTGGCTCGTTGCGTTGACGATGATTGCATTGTCTGAATGGATCATAAGGAGGAGAACGGTTTGATCGTTGTGGTAGATGTAGCAAAATGGTTATTCGTTCAAAAGAAAGAAGCTGATGATGCATCAGTTCCCACGATATTAGTGGAAAAAGATAGAGAAGGGGCGACATGGTTCACCTCGATGAAAATTTTGTTCCAGTTAAAGAAATGGACGGGTCGACGTCGTTTTGTTCCCCTTTTACTGTGTGATGAGCACACCTATCGTTCATATGAAGTTTTTCATGTCGATGCTGTGCCGTCGTTGGCTCTACTCGACGGGGGGCGGACGTTACTAGTGGACAATAAACGAGATGAGTCATTTGATGTTGTGATACGGGAAAGCGGATTGGAAACAGAAAAATCGATTTTATTGTTCGCGCTTCAGTATATTGAACAGATGACGAATGAATCAGTCGTTTTTGCCGGAGATGAGTCGATTGAGGCGACGCGGATCGTCCCGACAGCATTGTTGGATAAGGCGGACCGCTTAGAATCAGGACGTCGTCTATTTGAATGGATGCATGATGAAGACTTACGTAAGGAGAATCAACATGACTGATTGGGAAATGACATTTCAACAATTATTGGACGAACAAGTGGATGAAGTGAACGTGCCACGCGAAGATTTTTTATCCGTTCGAACCATTTTGATTGAGAAAGGCTGGCTCTTTCAAGTAGTAGGAGAGGCCAAGCATGGTGGCGTGACGATTTATCGCAGAAACCCGGTCACTGCGAATTCATAATGGCAAGAGACGAATGAATATAAAGATTCACTCGTCTCTTTTTTATGCATTCATGAAGAGACAGAAGTTTGTGGGCGAAGTTCCCAAAAGTCAGTCGTAACCGCTTACATTTTGTGATTGATTTCGTTTTATACTACAGGTGTAGGAGGCCTCTACTATGCAACTGAATGAAAAAAGTAAACGAATCTTAAATGTCATCTTGCATGAAAAGCAAATGACACTAGACACCTTGACGATGATGCTTCCATATTCTCGACGGACAGTCGAATATGAATTGGAACGTATACAAGAATGGCTCGTCGGAAACGGACTATCGAATTTGAAGATGGACGGAACAAAAATAGAATTGACCGTGACAGAGGCGCTAATCGAGCAAGTCGAGCGCGCCGAATTAGTCTGGTCAGAAGAAGAACGAGAGCTTGTCATCACGCTATTCGCGATGACCCAAGTCGAATTTCTATCCAGTTTTCATTTTCAGCACCTATTAGATGTTTCCAAGTATACGGTCCAAGAAAGTTTGAACACCGTTAAAAAGCAGGCGGCCCAATTCGGGATTGATTTTTCTTATACGAGGAAAGAAGGATATCGGTTCAACGGTCATCTCCAAACGGTCGCATTATACGTGTACCGAACAATTGAACAATTGCTTGAGAAGTCAACGTTCGCTCAATTACTCGATTTATGTTTCGATTCTTGGCAAGTTGAGTTTATGGAACGGATCGGACAGATTGAACATTTTGAAAACTTGAATCAGTTTCAGTTTGTCGAAAGCCATCGTGAAAAATTAGCATATTTTCTGATGATTGGGTCTAGGTTATCACCTGACGCATATGTTCAAGATGACGATTCCTGGTTGACAGAAAAAGTCGATGCATCAATCCGAGACAATTTTGAAGATGTTCCACAGCTGTGGGAGACATTGATGATGTTAATTCAAGGTGGTTCAAAAGTGTCGGAAGAAATGGATGAGCTGGTACAGCAAAATCTTGCGTCTATCATGATTGAGGTGATTGAGCGCTTTGAAGGTTTGAGTTGTACACGTGTAATCGAACGCGAAGCGTTATGTGAAAAACTAGTCCTCCATGCGAAAGCGACGCTCAATCGTGTCCATACCGAAATTATGCCGTCAGATGAATTGGAACGATATGTGATGAAGGAGCACCGTGTACTAAATGTAATTGTCGACCGCTCTCTCGACCCGATTCGAGACCAAATTCAGACGAAAATTCCAAGTTCAGAAGTCATGTATTTCACTCTTCATTTTGCGGCCCATCTTCATCAACAGGGGCAACATCTAGATGAAAAAATGAAAGCGATTGTCGTATGTCCAAGCGGGATTAGCGTTTCGCATATGCTCGATCACATTTTGAAAAATCAATTTCCTGACTTTGTATTTCTGCCACCAATTTCGCAACGGGATGTCTTGGAGTTTGCACCGCTTGTCGATTTGATTTTTACGACGGTGCCATTGCCGCTAGTGGTTCAACAACAAGCACACGTGACACTTGTTCCGACACTACCGACAAGGCTAGAACAGCTTGCCTTAAAGCGCCAAATCCAACAGCGCTTCATCGCAAATGGGAGCGTCGCCCGAATGGAAGTCGCAGATATTCTCGAAGTGGTGAAGAAATATGCAACAATCCATCAAGAAGCGCAACTAAGAAAAGAATTGAAACATCTGCTACAAGATGAACCGATGAAAGATGAATGGAAAGGGGGACAACCCGTGCTAAATCAACTCGTAACAAAAAAAGAAATCCAACTTGACGATCAAGTATCGGATTGGCAGGAGTCCATTCGTCTCGCGGCCAAACCACTTGTTGATAATGGAACAATCGAATCTCGTTATGTTGAGACGATGATTGAGAACGTCATAGAACATGGTCCGTATATCGTGCTCATGCCACAAATTGCAATCCCTCATGCGAGACCGGAAGATGGTGTAAATCACCTTGGGATGAGTGTGCTGAAGTTAACAAAACCTGTATTCTTTCCTGGAGAGAAACCGGTTCGTGCTTTCTTTGTCCTAGCGGCAATCGATCAAACGACTCATTTAAAAGCCCTTGCACAGTTGACCGAGCTATTAGGAAATGAACAGGACGTGTCACTTCTTTTAGAAGCAGACACAGTAGACGATATTGTTGAGGTACTCAATCGCTATTCAGAGGAGGAAGAATAATGAAAAAGATTTTAGTGGTATGCGGTAATGGATTAGGCTCGAGCTTTATCATGGAATTGAACGTAAAAAAAGCACTCGAACAAATGGGGAAAGAGGCGGATGTCTCTCATACAGACCTGGCGACGGCACGAACTGAACCAGCAGATATTTATCTCGGAGCTCAGGATATCATCGGAACGTTAGATGATGGTTCAAAAGAAATCGTCGCACTCGAGAACGTGATGAATATTGAAGAAATTAAATCAAAACTAGATG